>JAFGJE010000010.1 GCA_016929245.1 Phycisphaerae bacterium | reverse complement strand
TTGCTGTACTATTTCGCCCAGCGGGATTTCCAGGGGATCCGGGACGGCGTCCTGATCGCCCCGGGAAAAATGCTCGATGACATCGAAGACCTGATCCACGCGTGGGGGAAGATCGACGGCAAGACGCCCCCGTATCGCCTGGAAGGACTCTCCGACGGTGAGGAGTACGAACTCCGCCGCAACCTGCTCGCGCGGGCGTTTAAGACCAAACACGTTCCGGGCAGCCTGGGGTATTCCATTATCGACGTGCGATACAAGCTCAAAGAGGAATTCCTCGGCCTGTCGCAGCGGGAAATCGTCGAGAAAAAGACCCAGGGCGTGGAGATTACCCACCGCACCGAAGTGCCGCTGGTGGCGTACCTGGGCGACACCGCCAAAGCGAACTATTCCAACCTGCCGCACGTGCGCGACGCTAAAGCGCTGCTGATCGAATGCACGTTTTTCGACGACGAACACGACAGCCGGGCCCAAGCCGGGAGGCACATCCACGTGGATTCTCTCGCGGAGGTGCTCGAGGGGATGAACAACGAGAAGATCATCCTCACGCACGTCACGCGGCGGACGAATCTCACCCAGGCCCGGCGGATGCTGAAGACGAAACTCCCCGACGCCGTCCGGAAGCGCGTCACGTTCCTGATGAGTCGCAAGCACGTGGAAGAATAAAACTGAATCGATGTCATTCTGAGCGGAGCGCAGCGGAGTCGAAGAACCTCACGCTTGCGAACCCGTGAGGTCCTTCGACTCCGCTGCGCTCCGCTCAGGCCCTTGGGGCTCCTTAGGAGATGACAAAAGAAGACAATTCAGAAAAGGTAGGAATATGAAACGATTTCACATATTTTGTTTCGTGTTGCTTTGTTTCGCCGCGTTTCTCCCCGGCTGTGACGAACCGGGGAAGGACCAGATGTACCAGGTTTCGACGCTGCAGGCGTTGATGCTGGGTTTGTATGACGGGGATACGACCGTGGAGCAACTCCGGCAGCGGGGGAATCACGGGATCGGCACGTTCAACGCCCTGCACGGCGAGATGGCGCTGCTGGAGGGGAAGGTGTATCGCGTCGATTCGGACGGCAAGGTTACGGAAGTTTCCCCGGAGACGAAAACTCCCTTCGCGTGCGTGACGATGTTCGAGCCGGACGTCGAATATCCCCTTTCCGGCGGGCGGGATTACGAACAACTCAAAACCGCCCTCGACGCCTGGCTGCCCACGACGAACCTGCCCTACGCCGTCCGCATCACCGGCACGTTCCAATATGTCAAGACGCGCAGCGTACCCAAACAGTCCAAACCCTATCCGCCGCTGGCGGAGGTCGCCAAAACCCAGCCGACGTTCGAGTTCGAGAACGTCGAAGGGATCATGCTCGGTTTTCGCCTGCCGGAGTATCTGGCGGGTGTGAATATGGCAGGATATCACCTGCACTTCCTGACGAAGGACCGCAAAGGCGGCGGGCACGTTCTGGAGTTCAACGCCAGCAACGCCGTCGTGGAGGCCGACGACTGCACGGGACTGTTCCTGAAACTCCCCGACGCGAAAACCTTCACCGGTGTGGACCTGAGCGAAGTGAAGGAAGAAGACATCCGGGCCGTCGAATCCACAACCCAGCCGGCGTCGCAACCGACGACGCAAAATACGGAATAGCGTATTCCCTGCCTGGCGGAGCACCTGCTCCGCCAGGTTCCCAGGTTAGTCAGACGATTTCAAACCTGGTGGAGCAGGTGCTCCACCAGGCAGGTGATAAAACACCTATCGACTATACGGCGTCGTTCGTCCCGACACGTGGGTCGCTCCCACGCCGCAGGTGCGATAGTCCGTGGGCGTGACGCCTTCGACGGCCTTGAAGGCGCGCGAGAAACTGTGCACCGTCGCGAATCCGCACTGACGGGCGATGCGGCTGAGCGTTTCCGTCGAGGCGGTCATCAGTCGTTTCGCGTGCTCGATACGCATCCTCTGAAGGTACGTTCTGGGGGAACAGCCGAAATACTCGAAAAACAAACGGCGAAAATAGCTGTCGGACATTCCCGCCGTTTCGGCGGCCTGCTCGATGGACACGTCGGGCCGATGACAACGGTCGCGGAGAAACTCGGCCGCGGTTTCCAGCGCGGGGATATGCTCGCCGTGCGGGCCGGCCAGTCCCTGCCGCCCTCGCAGAATTTCCGCCAGCGCGACGGTCATCAATCCGCTCATGGAGAGCATGGAATACGGCTGGGCGCGACGGGCTTCGGCGCAGACGTCCCGAAGCAATTGTCCCACGCGAAGGTTATTATGCGCGCGAAGGCGTCCGGGCAAATCCGCGAACGGCGTGTCCGTCATCGCCGGGTGCATCAGCGGCGAGACTTCCGATAAGTCCGTCATCCCGGCGGGGATCGAAAAATCCCAGTGGGCGACGGTCGGCCTGTACACCAGGTCGAAGTGAACGTACGCCAGGTCCATCCCCGGAGCGTATCCTTCCATCGCGTGCGGCGTGTCGGGGGGAATCCAGAACACGTCGTTGGCGGCGGCATCCCAGGTTTGTCCGCCGATCTCGAAGAGGCCTTTTCCCGTGGCGATAAAGACAATCAGGTAATCCAGCAGACATCGCGTGTCGATTCGCCAGGCGGGGCGGTGCTGATCTCCGCAATGCCTGACATAAGGCCTGAGATATTGTAGAATCTCAACTCCAACGCTCATTCCGGGTATGAGTTCTTTGCTGATTTCCGTCGCGGCCATGGTTTTTCTCTCTGTAAATTAAAAGCGATTGAGGTACAGCTTTATCGCTTCGCCTAAAGACAGCATCGCCGATTTTTGGCAAAATGCAAGGAGGAATCAGGTAATAGGAAATGTGTATGCGATGATTTTGGGCAAATTCAACAAGCTGTCATCCTGAGCGGAGCGCGGTGGAATCGAAGGACCCTACGGGTAGCCAGGCGTGAGGTCCTTCGTCTCCGCTTCGCTCCGCTCAGGATGACAATTTTGATACCCGTTGACGGAAATATAATCGCGTACATGGCAGGAGAAGAATTATGTCGCAATTTTCCGCGCTGGAAAGTCGTTCACATCGGCCGAACTGGGAAGGATTGCTCGACACGATCCTCCGCGAGGGCACGCCGGATCGCGTGTATCACATCGAGTTGTTCCAGAACCAGGAAATCCAGGACGCCGTCGCCGAACGCTATGACCTGACAGCCGATCTCGATCCGAACGATCCGGACTTCGAGAAGAAAAAGTACATCGCCGTGCAGCGGTTCTGCGGGTTCGATTACGTCCGCGCGCGGCCGGTGAATCTTGACTGGACGTTCCACAACGGACTGACGGACGACGCGACGGCGGGAGACGGAAAACGATGCTTCCGGGATGAGCATCGCGGTCCGATCACGACCCGGGAGGAATTCGAGGCCTACCCCTGGCCCAATCCGTATCGTGACGAGTGCTACGGCGATTTCGATTGGTTCCAGGAGAACCTGCCCGACGACATGTGCATCATCGCACAGGGCAACATCGGACATTTCGCCGAACACATCACCTGGCTGCCGGGGTATGAGACGTTCTGCTACATGCTGTACGACCAGCGCGACCTTTTGGACGCGATCGCGCGAAAGCTGGAGGACATCTTCCGGGTGGTCGTGCAACGGGCGCTGGAATACAGCCGCGTGAAAATGATCTGGGCCAGCGACGATATGGGGTACAAGACCGGTCTGCTGATGTCGGCTGACGACACGCGATCGCTGATATTGAAGGGGCATAAGGTACTGGCGGACATGTCGCACGCCGCCGGTCGGCCTTACCTGCTGCATTCGTGCGGGAAACTCACGGACATCTACGAGGATCTGATCGAGGATGTGAACATCGACGCCAAGCACAGCTTCGAGGATACCATCGAGGATGTCCGGGACGTGAAGCGAACCTACGGCCGGCGACTCAGCCTGCTGGGTGGGATCGACGTGGATTTCCTCTGCCGTCGCTCACCCGATGAGATCCGAAAGCGCGTCCGCGAAACCCTCGACGTCTGCCAGCCCGGCGGCGGATACTGCCTCGGCACCGGCAACAGCGTGGCGAGCTACATCCCGCTGGACAACTATCTCGCGATGGTGGATGAGGGGATGAGGTACGGGAAATAACCGGGATCGCATTCCCGAAGTCACCCGACGACCTGTTGATCATGTTTTCCGTCGCCGTACTATCAACGCGCCAAATCCCAGCAGCGTCAGCGTCGCCGGTTCAGGTACGACGACCACGGGGTAGAAGTCCGTCGCGAACGTTGGTTCCCCATTGAAGAGATATGTGGTTCTCGTCCAAAACGTATGAACACCGCGAGTCGAGACCGTATAATCAAGGGTGAGTATTGATGAAAGGGAGGTGAAATCACCGATGAGTTCGTCTTCGTGAAACACTTCCACACGCGTGATATCGTTCGGATTCAACCAGTTGTTGGTCACCAGGAGTTCAATGGTTTGTCCGGCTTCGTAGGCGTAGGAACCCGCTTGCGGCGCCGTTGTCGGGAGAATGTCGATGGGGGAGACGGTCGTATCCGGATCCACTCCGTTTTTGGCGCACAGGACCATCGCCATCGTCTCATTCGGCAACCAGCCGGCCAGATTGGGGTTTTGGGTGTACTCGTTAACCGGCGCCACTTCCGGGGAACGTTTCCATGATGCCATTGTCCAGTTGAAGCTACGTTCCACCAGCCAGCCGCTGTTGTAATCGATTGGGTTCAGCAGGAGAGGGTCGCCCTGGGTCGTGGAGGGGAGTTGTCCCTCCGGATATCGAAGTGACATGCATTCCGCGATGTACGTTTTAGGCAGATCCCGTTGGGTGGACCAATGTCCGACTTCCCAATCGACCGCGTACGCCGTCTGCGCTCCCTCGGAACGCCAGGTCATATACGCGCTATATACCGAATAGGTACTGACTCTGGAATCCTTTTCACCGGCAATAAATAAACCCGGTACGGATGTAGCCTCGTTGGGGATGGATTCGAGCCAGGACCCGGACTTATCGGCTACGAAACATATGGTGCGTTCCGGCAGGCAGGATGCGAGTTTGGCGTCCATCCATCCGCCTTTGGAGAATCCCTGAAACGCGATTGGTGCGTTGCGGATCTGCGGGCAGGAGACCGCGACGGCGGCTCCGTCCAGCAGTTTTTGGACGTTTCCACGGATCTCGTCGGTCGTTGTGCCTTCATACTCGCCCGGCCAACCGTCGCGGTCATCGTGTCCGATGATACCCAGTCCCAGCGCCCTGGCAAACATCTGATATTCTTCGCTGGACGTCTGCCACCGCGTGTCCCCCCCCAGGCATGGAACCATATAGAGCATTCCGCGCAGGGGGACATCCTCGGGAATCCAGACGCTCAAATCGATCTGCTTGGCGTTTTCGACGCCGTCGTAATCGAAATAAACCGTATAGGGTTGCGCGTCAGCGCCCAATGCCGGGACGACGCCGATGGAAATCACAAACGTCGTTATACAAAGAGCGAATACATTCGAAACGTTACGACGAGCCGTCATAAGCGAACGCATGAGCAAAACTCCTCACCAAATGAATATGAAGCGAACTACATCTACAACGATAAAAAAGCTACAAACCCTTAGTAATAGCAAGCGAAATTAAGCGATTTCGCCCATAAACAAACCCTTAATTTTAGTTAACACCGAAAAGTATTTATATCATGACTTACAAAAAAGTCAAGACGGAACTGTGTTTGTTTATTCAGTCATGCGCGTTCGTTTTCCCCTGCGTTTCCGGAGTCGGCCGACGGCGGCGGTGTGGTGATCCCACTTGTCGTTTTCGAAATTGAGGATCGCGCGGCAGGGGAAATCGTCGCATTGGGAGCAGTCGGGAAGTTTTTTCTCAAACCGGCAGCAGACGCGAATCGCGCAGTCGGCGCACCAGACGTGGTCGCTGTCCGAATGACATCCGTCGCATTGCTCGGGTTTGAGTTGACAGGATTCACAATCCAGACCGCAGGGGGCGAGTGGCATAGTTATTCTTTTCCTTTCATGGATACACATCTCGTATATCGTGCGCCGTGGTTGCTGCGCTGCGCGAACCGCGACACCCGAAAATCATAAATGAGTTTATGGAACGTGAAGAACCTTGTTCATGCAACGAGCGCAAACCCCAACCACCTTCAAATGAGCGATCATTTTGGAAAACAGCTCCAAAAAAAAACGGTGCTGGGGGAGGGGAGCCCAGCACCGAATATACTCGGCCAATAAATTTCTCTATGACCGAGGAGCCTTAGTAGCATGTTACCATATCAGACACAGAGGTCAATACGGAATTCCCCCTATTTTTCATTTTTTTAATTTTCTTTTTGGGAAGAACTTACAGATTCTGATCGGACCAAATGACCGGCGGTCAATTTTTTTTATGTAACTATCAATTCTCAAAAAACTTATATCATTATCTCCCCGTAGGGAATTGTCTGTATGGGTCTGATAAACTTTCGTGGAGGTCGTAAAATTTTTTGTTTTTTTTCGTCCCTGGAAAAAAAAGAAGAAAAAATCAGATCTCGACGGTGGAATTCAGTGAGGAAGGGGGTTGTTTTCGCCGGCTGGCAAACGTACACTGACGCTTGTCGTGCTAGGCGGGGCGCTAGCGGTGCCCTGTACCCGCAATCCGCTATAGCGGGGCCGAATTCCCCTTCGCGGGTCGTTTGGTTGTCGGTCTCCTTGTTGGGCGGACGGTGTTGAACGCCGGGTCCTCTGCGACGTTGGGACGTGAACCTGGTCAGGTCCGGAAGGAAGCAGCCATAAGCGAATCTCCAATGGGCGCCGGAGGGCAACCCGGCAGGAGCCGTTTCATCCAACAAGCCCGGTGGCCGCGGCTCAACAGGGGGTGCACGACTTTTTTTTTACTCGCATACTCTCCGGAAGGCGGCGTATGCGAGGCCGGTTTCCATCCAAGGGCGATATTGATTGCCCGTCACCGGTGCGGTACACTATTCCGCTGCCGAACGCGTCGAGAGAACGAAGTGTTCGTTTCCCGCGCCCGGTGGAGCGGTTTTTTTGCCGTTTTGGAACACGAAACAATTCACTTGGGAACCCTGGAGAAACAGAGGTGAAACATGAGGTTTGGTAAAGTTCACGTGGTGGTGTTGGTTTTGGTGCTGGCGCTGGGATTGACGCTGGTGTCGTTCACGCGCACGGAAGCCCAGAACGCCGCCGGCGCCTCGGCGGCGACCCGGACGGCGGTGTGCAATATCGTGGAGATTTTCGGCGAGTATCAGAAAGCCAAGGACATGACCGCCGATCTGAACAAACAGCGCGAAATGATCGAGGCGGAGAACAATCAACGATTGAAAAAGGCCGAGGTGCTCCAGACGCAACTGGAAGGATATAAAGCCGATAGCCCCAAATACGACGAAACGCTGGAAGAAATTCAGCGTCAACAGATCAACCGTCAGGTGTGGCTGCGCATGAAACAGGAGGAAATCCTCCGAAAACATCGCCGCTTGACGGAAGAAATGTTCCGGGAATTCCGAATCGTGATCGCCGAGGTGGCCAAGGAAAAGGGTTTCGACCTGGTCCTGCAAAGCCAGCCCGTCGAGCTGCAGAACGCCCAGAACGTGCAGCAGGTGATCGCCCAGATCGATCGGCAGAAGGTGCTGTACGAAGCGCCGGGGGTGGACATCACCGCCGTCGTGCTGCAGCGCCTCAACGAAGGATACAAGCTTCAGAAGAAATAGCATCCGAAAGGCCGGTGGTGTGTTTCCGGAATCCATGACATTGCGGCAGATCGCCGAGTGCGTCGGTGGAATCGTCGAGGGCGACGATTCGCTGTCGGTGAAGGGATTGGCGTGCCTTGAGGAAGCCGGACCGGAGGATCTGACCTTCGCGACGGAATCGAAACACGTCACGATCCTCGTCCAATCGCGGGCGGCCGCGGCGATTGTCCCCCGGGACGCGCAAATCGACTGGCCCGGCGCGCTGGTGTGCGTCCAAAGCGTCCCGCTGGCGATGGGTCGACTGCTGGCGATGCTCGCCGGACCGGAAGACCTACCCGCCGCGGGAATCGCCGAGTCGGCCGTGGTCGATCCGACGGCCCAAATCGCTTCGGACGCGGCAATCGGGCCGAACGTGACGATCGGCCCGCGCGTCGTCGTCGGCGCGGGAACCGCCCTGTGCGCCGGTGTGGCGATGGGGGCGGACGTTCGCGTCGGCGACGGCTGCGTGTTGCAGGAAGGCGTGGTCGTTCGCTCCGGCTGCGTCGTGGGAAATCGCGTGCGGATCGGTCCGAACGGCGTCATCGGCGCCGACGGGTACGGATACGTCTTCGCCGACGGTGTGCATCATAAGATTCCGCACGCCGGGAACGTGGTCATCGAGGACGACGTGGAACTCGGCGCGTGCGTGTGTATCGATCGCGCCAAGTGGGGTTCGACCCGCGTCGGAAAAGGCGCGAAGATCGACAATCTCTGCCAGATCGCCCACGCCGTGCAGATCGGTTCGGGCGTGTTGCTGGCGGCCCAGGTGGGGATCGCCGGGAGCACGAAAGTCGGCGATTTCGCCATGTTCGGCGGTCAGGTGGGCGTGCGGGACAATATCCAAATCGCGCCCGGCGCGATTATCGGCGCGTGCGCCTGCATCGCGCAATCCGTCGAAACCACCCAGCCGCAAATGGGCATCCCCTCGCGGGACATGCGAGGATTTCTGCAGCAGCAAAAAGCCCTGGAAAAATTGCCCGAACTGCTGCGCCGCGTGAAAAAACTGGAACGGCAACTCGGACAATCCAACGAGACGTGAGAGTTTTGAATAAGACAATAGGACCACAGAGGCACAGAGAACTCAGAGAAGACATAACGGAATATGTGTTATGTTGAAACCTCCGTGACCTCTGTGTCTCTGTGGTCAAAACAAATGGACTGTTCCCATGACTATGCAACGAACGATAGCGAAATCCGTCGTGGTGGAAGGCCCGGGGTTGTTCAGCGGCGTGCCGTGCCGGCTGTGTTTTCAACCCGCGCCGGAAGATACGGGCGTGGTGTTCGTTCGGACGGACATGATCACGCCGGTGGAAATTCCCGCGGAAATTGAGTTTCTCGCCCAGCGCCCGCACCGCACGACCAGCCTGTCGCGCGACAGCGCCTCCGTCGAGACCGTCGAGCACGTGCTGGCGGCCGTGACGGGACTGGGGATCGACAACCTTCGCGTCGAAGTGTCGGCCGGGGAAGTTCCCTCGACCGACGGTTCCTGCCTCCCCTTCGCCCGGGCGCTGCTGGAGGCGGGACTGGAGGAACAGGACGTCGAAAAATTCGTCTACCGGATCGAAGAACCCGTCGTGGTGTCCGACGGCGATATGATGCTGTCGGCCTTGCCGGGTCCGAGCGACGAACTGGAAGTGATCTACGACCTGGAATACGAAATGCCCAGCATCGGAAGGCAGGTGCTGAGCTTCCGCCTGGAGCGTGACGATTTCGCCGAACAACTCGCCCCGGCGAGGACGTTTCTCCTCGCGGAGGAAGCCAAACTCTTCCAGTCCCAGGGGCTGGGCAAACACCTCTCCACGCGCGACGTTCTGGTGATGCAGGACGACGGGCCGATGGACAACGAGCTTCGCTTTCCCGACGAGCACGTCCGCCACAAGGTCGTCGATCTGCTGGGCGACCTGACGCTGCTGGGCCGACCCCTGCGAGGGCGCGTCGTCGCGTCCCGCAGCGGGCACGCGCAAAACCACGAACTGGTGCGCAAGTTGTCGCGGGCCATCGCCGAAACGCGCCAGACCGGCGCCGGCGAACCGGTGATGGACATCCGCAAGATCATGCGTCTGCTGCCGCATCGCTATCCGTTCCTGATGATCGACCGGATCGTCACGATCGAAGGCGACAGCCGCGCGGTCGGCCTGAAAAACGTCACGATCAACGAACCGTACTTCACGGGACATTATCCGACCCTTCCGATCATGCCCGGCGTGATGATCGTCGAAGCGATGGCCCAGCTGTCGGGCATCCTGCTGGGTCGAAAGCTCGAACACACGGGCAAGGTGGCGGTGCTGCTGTCGATGGACCGCGTGAAGATGCGCCGCCCGGTGCGTCCGGGCGACCAGTTGGTCCTGGAAGCCGAGGCCCTCCACGCGCGCAGCCGCACCGGACACTGCCGCTGTAAAGCGACCGTCGGAAACGAAATCGCCGCCGAAGCGGAAATCAAATTCATGCTGGTCGATTCGGAACCCATTTAATTTTGGATTGTGGATTGCGGATTGCGGATTGTAAAGAAAACATAGAAAGACAAGAGAACGCGAATAAGACGAATTAGAACGAATAAGACGAATTTTTTTACATAGAAACCATTCGCGTAATTCGTCTTTATTCGTCTTACCTGCCCCATAGGGATTCGCGTTCTCTTTCCGGTTGTTATTTGAAATTTTAAATTTGAGATATGAGATTTCAAATATGAAATTTGCCATTAAAAATGATGTAAACGGAATATCGCATGGCTGACATTTCACCTTACAGTATCGTGGAGAAGGGCGCGAAGATCGCCCGGAACGTTCGCGTCGGCCCGTTCTGCTATATCGGAGCGAACGTGACCCTCGGCGCCGGCACGGTGATCGAGAGCAACGTGACCCTCGTGGGAAACACGCGACTGGGCGAGCAGAATCGGGTGTTTCCGATGGCCGTCATCGGCGCGACGCACGACGGCGACGAGCAGAAAGGCTGCTGCGTCATCGGAAACGCCAATTCGATCCGCGAACACGTCGCCGTGTACGCCGGGTCGCCCAAACAACCCACGAAGATCGGGCAGAACAACCTCGTGATGATCGCCAGCCAGGTCGGCGCGGGCGTGACGATCGGCGATCACGGCATCTTCGCCAACTGCTCGCACATCGCCGGCGGCGCGAAGATCGAAGACTACGTGCGCACCAGCGCGTTTACCTACGTGGGAGAAAACGTCACGGTCGGAGCGTACACGTTTGTCGCGGGATTCGTGCAGGTCGACCACGACGCGCCGCCGTACGCGATGATCCAGGGTTCGCCCTATCGCGTGCGCGGCGTCAACAGCCACAACCTCAAAGCCTGCGGGTTCGGAGACGCCGACATCCGCGCGCTGAAGCGCGTCTTCCGCGACCTGTTCAACAGCGACGGGAACCTCGACGAAGAGGTCCTGGCGAAACTCCGCAAGGATCGAAAGGTGAATCCCTACGTGAAAATCCTGCTGAACTATTTTTTACCGACCAACGCGCCGAAGCGGGAGGCCGACGATGATGACGCTTGAAGTCACCCGCGAAATCGACCCGCTGGCGCGGATCGCCCCGGACGCGAAGATCGGCCCGTACTGCGTGATCGGTCCGGAAGTGATTATCGGCCCGGGGACGGTGCTGGGGCGGCGCGTGGTCGTGGTGGGCAACACGACCATCGGGTCGGGCAACGTCATCGGCGACGGCTGCGTGCTCGGCGCCAAACCCCAGGACCTGAAATACCGCGGGGCGGATTGCCTGCTGGTGATCGGGCATCACAACCGCATCGGACCGATGGTCACCGCGCATATCGGCACGGAACCCGGCGGGTTCGTGACGCGCATCGGCGACGGAAACACGATTCTCCAGGGGGCGCATATCGCCCACGACTGCTTCGTGGACGACCACACGCGCCTGGGACGCTGCGTGCAACTGGCGGGGCATATTCTCGTGCAGACCGGCGCGGTGATGGACGATCTGTCCGGCGCGCATCATTTCGTGACGATCGGCCGCTACGCCCGCGTCGGGCGACGCACGCCCGTCCGCCGCGACGTGCCTCCGTTCACGGATTTCTTCAGCGAAGACTACGGCTGGACCCCGCCGGCGGTGCGCGGCGTGCATGAAGCGGGGATCGCCGCGGCCGGTCTGACCGCCGAGGAGGAAACCGAACTCCGCCGCGCGCTGCACGAACTGTTCGAGGACGAAGCCGCCTTCCAGACCAAGCTGGAGCAACTGGAAAACCTCGGCGTCGAGGGCGAAGCCAAGGCCCTCTGCGAATTCTGCCAGCGAAGTCTGCTCGGGAAGTTCGGACGTTTCCGCGAATCCTTCCGAGGACAGGTGCCTCCCGAAGCGGCGATCCTACTGCCGCCGGAAAAACTCGCGGAACTGCAACGGAATACGTGAACACATTTTGACCACAGAGACTCAGAGAGCACAGAGGAAGATAATATTCAATATTCAAATTTCAATATTCAAACAATACTCAATATCCAATATGAAAAAATTCCCGCGACGTATTGTTTTTTGAATATTTGGTATTGAGTATTGGTTTTTAAAATTGTTTGAATTTTGTTTATTGAAAATTGAGTATTAAAACTCTGTGATCTCTGTGCCTCTGTGGTCAGGCTTCTTCATTAATTAGGAATGAAACATGAGTTTCAAAGTCGCGGTCATCGGTGTGGGGCGGATGGGCAAGCTGCACGCCCGGGTGCTGTCGGAACTGGACGGCGCGGAATTGGTCTGCGTGGTCGACGCGAATCCCTCGTCCGCCCAGGCGGTCGCCAAACAGCGGGATTGCGAAGCGCTGACGGACGTCGCCGACGTTGTCGGCCGCGTGGACGCCGCGGTTGTCACCGTTCCGACGATCGCGCATCTCGACGTCGCCGAACCGTTCGTGCGGGCCGGCAAGAGCGTGCTGATCGAAAAACCCTTCACGAACGATCTTGCCGGCGGGCAGGCGCTGATCGACCTGGCTGCCGACACCGGCGCGAAGATCCAGATCGGCCATACCGAGCGGTTCAACCCCGCGACGCTGGCGATGCGGTCGTACGACATCCGCCCGAAGTTCATCGAGGCCCATCGCATCAGTCCGTTCACGTTCCGCTCCGCCGACGTGGGCGTGGTGCTGGATATGATGATCCATGATATCGACCTCGTGAATATGTTCGTCGGTTCGGACGTCGTGGATGTCCAGGCCGTCGGGGTCAACGTGATCGGAAAGACCGAGGACATCTGCAACGCCCGCCTGCGCTACGCCGACGGCTGCGTCGCCAACATCACCGCCAGCCGACTGGCGATCAAGACCGAACGGAAGATGCGCCTGTTCTCCGAGGAGCATTACTGCTCCGTCGATTACGGCAGGAAGGTCGGGATCGTGATCGAGAAATCCAAAAACCTCGACCTGATCCAGATGGCCCGCGACATGGACGTGGACGACATCGCGGAGCTGGCCCAGTCCGTCGACTACAAGGAACTGCTGAAGGTGGAGGAACTCCACGTGGACGACTCGACCGAGCCGCTGGGCGCCCAAGCCAGGGCGTTTCGGGATTCGGTTGTCAATGACGCGCCGGTCGCCTGCGGCGCCGTCGAGGGTTTATCCGCCGTGAAAACCGCCCACCGCATCGTGGAAGAAGTCCGGGCCCACCGCTGGGACGGCGAAGCGTCCCCTCGCGCGGGACTGGATATTATTCAAAAAGCGTGAAATGGAACGTGGCACCTTCAAACGTCGCTTCGACGGTTGTGGGTGCTTCTGGATTAAGGCAGGAAATATATAAGAGCACCCACAAGCGAGAAGACTCGCTTGAAGGCGCCGCCGTCATTCCTCAAACAAAGGTCCGTCGCCGGATTCATCCTCTTCGAATTGATTGCTGTATTTGTACAGCCGCGTTTCGAGTTGCTTGTTGTAGCTTGTGAAGGCGGAGTCCTTGTCCGGGTCGGTTTCGATCTGATGCGTGGTCATGTACATCTTCGCGTCGAGGTTGTCGAGGAAGTGAATGAAGTACGCTTCCGGAATCGCCGGCAGCTTCGGCGAGCCGTAGTCGTGAATGCCGTGGTGCGAGAGGATAATGTGCTGCAGCAGGTTCACGAGTTTCCTGGGGAACGGTTCGCCGAGTTCCTCGCCGACGAGTTGGGCCTTTTCCTGCACCCAGATCGCCGCGATGGTGATGTGCCCGACCAACATGCCGCGGTCGGTGTAATGGTTCGCCAACCCGCCGGTGATCTCCGCGGCCTTGCCGAGGTCGTGCAGAAACGCGCCGGTGATCGTCAGGTCCGCGTTGAGTTTGGGGTACATCGGCAGGAGTTTCTCGGCCGCCTTGGTGACCATCAGCGTGTGCTCCACCAAACCGCCGATATAGGGATTGTGCATCTGCACCGCGGCGGGGGCCTTCTTGACTGCCGCCACGAGCTGCTTGTCCTCGATGAACTTTTTCACGAGGGCTTTGAGGTGCTTGTTCTTGATCTTCCGCGTGATCGCCAGCAGCTCGGTCCACATCTCGTCGACGTTCACCTCCGCCGTGGCGATGAACTCGCCCATGTCCACCTTGTCGGCAGCCATCGGGCGGCAGGCTTCGATGACCAGTTGCAGACTGCCCCGGTAATCCTCCACGCGCCCCTTGACGTGCAAAAACCCTTCCGCGGGGATCGACTGGAAGATCGCTTCGTTGGCCTGCCACATGCGGCTGGGGATTCCGCCCGTCGCGTCGCCGAGGGTCGCGGAAATGTAAAACGTCCCCGTCTTGGTGGTCCGCAAATCCTTCTCGCGAACGACGAACACCTGATCGACCGCCTGCCCGTTGGCAAGGTCCTTCACCTTGACGCGATTGGCGTTCATAGTGCGGGTATTGTATCGATTCGGCATGGGATTGGAAAGCCCATTTTTCCCAACTCCTTTCACGGCCGCATACTGGAGAATTTGCACCTGTCCTGGGCTGTCCCAAACTGTACCGTTCTGCCATTTTCTGCCAAATGCCGCCGTTTTCTGCCGGGGTTTTCCGGTTTTCGACAAAGAGAAAGCGAATAAGACGAATGAAGACGAATAAAGACGAATAAAGGGAAAGATTCGTAGTCAGTAGCCGGTAGCTGGTAGTCTGTTATTCCGTTGTCGATAATATCTCTTGCCCGGCTGCAAACTACGGACCACCGACTACGCGCATCATGCGTCAACTGTATGGGATCATCGATTCGCGTTTTCTTATTTCCGCGCATACATTCACCACACCGCCTCTACCTTACCCGTCGCGCTTCAGAATTCCGCGCGCAAACCGGGACGCAACCAATCGGAAAAATTTCCCAACTCCCGGCCGGGTGGGGAGAAATAAAAATTTCATTTTTCAACGCACCCCCGCGTTTGGACGACCCGTTCCGCGCGCGCAAAAAACAACACCGTGATGCAAACATAATATCAGGACGCCCACTTCAGGTTGAGTTTCCGTCGATGCTCCACGCAATCCCGGAGATACAGATTGATCAGGTTCTGATAGGGAATCCCGGTTTCCTCCGCCAGTTTTTTAAAGTAAGAAATGATATCCGTGCCCATCCGAATGGTCACCTGCTTCTTCAGACGGGAGGCGTAGGGATTTTTCCGTTTCTTCATCTTGGTCAGGTCGTATTCTTTTTTCATTTTCTTGTCCATGGATATTCGCGTTGTTCTTTTTTAGTTGCTTTGCGAGCCGATATGATGCGGATGGTATTGCCTTTGTCGCGAAGACAGTGGCAAACCAGGAGTAAACGAAGTTTGATGCTGACGCCGAGAAGAAGAAACCGATCGTCAAGCTCGCCGTATTCATCGTCGAAGAAAACCGTCTGCGCCTCCTCAAAAGAAACGCCGTGTTTCTTCTGATTTGTTCGATTCTTCTTGTCATCCCAATCAAATTTCAAATTACGCATAACTACAATGTAAATATATTGTAATGCAATATCAAGTCAAAAATCCCCATCAACGTATTTTAATTCTTTGATAACGAAACGAGAATGAGGGGCAGGATTTACGCATTATAATTCTTATCCAGCCCAACGGGCTGATGGAACATAGCCCAAGGCGACGCCTTGGGTTATCGAGAGAAAAAAGGGGAGCCCTGCAAGGGCGCAAGAGATTTTGTTTCGCCCCTGCAGGGCTCTGATTCATTTAATTTCGACCACCCAGGGCGTTGCCCTGGGCTATGTTATATACGCCTTTCAGGCGAAAGACTTGAAAAACGAAAATGTTTTTTGATGCGTAAGCCCTGGAATGAGGGAGCTGAATCGTTGCATTTGTTGTGGAAAATCGGTATAAGCACACGTCTATGAAGTACGGCAACTTACTGATACCGACGACACGGGAAGTGCCCGCCGAGGCGGAGATTCCTTCGCATCGGCTGATGATTCGCGCGGGATATATGCGCAAACTCGCCAGCGGCACGTACACGTACCTGGTGCTGGGCCTGCGGAGCCTGCGGAAGATCATGCAAATCGTCCGCGAGGAGATGGACGCCGCCGGGGCGCAGGAAATCGACATGCCTTACGTCCAGCCGATGGAACTGTGGGAACAGACCGGCCGACGAACCGACTACGGCGAGACGCTGGGATGGTTCACCGATCGCCACGGCCGCCAGAACGTCCTCGCGCCGACGGCGGAGGAAGTGGTCACGAACCTGGTCGCCGGCGAGGTCAGCAGTTACAAGCAACTGCCCCTGAACCTCTACCAGATCAAGATGAAATACCGCGACGAATTTCGCCCGCGCTTCGGCGCGCTTCGCAGCCGCGAGTTCATCATGAAGGACGCGTACAGCTTCGACGCGACGATGGAAGGCCTCGACGCGACGTACGACAAGATGTACGACGCCTACTGTCGCATCTTCCGGCGGTGCGGGCTGCGGTACGTGGTCGTGGAGGCCCAGTCCGGCGAGATCGGCGGGTCGGGCTCGCAGGAGTTCATGATCCCCTGCGACAGCGGGGAGGATATTATCGTTCACACCGAGGACGGTTCCTACGCGGCGAATATTGAGAAGGCGGAAGTTGATCCGCCAACGAGCCGCGACCGTAAGGGAGCGGACCATTCCGATGCTCCCGCGATGGAAGAAGTCCATACGCCCAACGTCGGGAGTATTGACGCGGTTTGCGAATTCCTTGGTACGCAACCTTGCGAGATGATTAAGACGCTGATCCATACCACCGACGACGGTGTGGTGATCGCGCTGGTGCGCGGGGATCACGACGTGAATGAAGCGAAACTTAAAAGCGCTCTTGATGGTGCATTGATCGAGATGGCGGAGGAAGCGACCATTGAAAAAATCACCGGCGCGAAGGTGGGATTCGCCGGCCCGCAGGGATTGATAGAGAAACTCGGCAAACTCGTGATCGACCATTCCGTCGCGGCGATGTCGGTCGGCGTTACCGGGGCGAACAGGACGGACTATCACGTGAAAAATCTTGTGCCCGGCCGGGATTTCCCGCTGGAGGGCGAAAAGGTGGTCGTGGCGGACATCCGCAATGCCGTCGAAGGCGACACGCATGACGGTAAGGCGCTGACCTTTTCGCGGGGGATTGAAGTCGGCCATGTGTTTAAGCTGGGCACGAAATACAGCGAGAAGCTCGACGCGAAATTTCTCGACGAGCAGGGCAGGCGGCAGCCCTGCATCATGGGCTGTTACGGGATCGGGATCAATCGCATCCTCGCGTCGGCGATCGAGGCCGACAACGACGAGAACGGTTTGATCCTGCCCGTGAGCATCGCGCCGTTCGAGGTGGAAGTCATCCCGCTGAATAACGATAAAGACGAAGTCCGCGACGCGGCCGATAGTATTTATAACGAACTTCGCGCCGGCGGGGCGGATGTGCTGCTGGACGACCGCGACGCCAGGCCCGGCGTGAAGTTCAAGGATGCCGACCTGATCGGCATCCCGGTGCGCGTGGTCGTGGGCGAGCGCGGGCTGAAAGACGGTCTGGTGGAAATCAAGCGCCGCACGGACGAGAAGCCCGCGAACGTGCCGCTCGCGGAGGCCGTCAAAACGGTGCGGGAAATTCTTGACGATATGAAACGGGCGTTGCAGCCCTGATAGGAAGAATTGCCTGGTGGGGCACCTGCTCCACCAGGTTTCTGAAAAGGTAAGTGTAATTGAAAAAGCAGGGGCGAGACGCCCCCGCGACTCTTGTCCCTGAGGGACAAGCCACTCTATGAGGTGCGAATGATGAAACACATTGTATTACTCAGTCTGACGTCGGCGTTTCTGCTCGCGGCGGGTTGCCAGACGGTGCGCGTGATGGACCAGAACGGAAAACCCGTCGCCTGGGCGGACGTTTCGGCGACCACGCAGGAAAGCGGAACGGTGGGGATTCCCGTCAAGACCGACCTGATGGGCTACGCCACGCTCCCGATGAGCCAGGAAGCCCCCGGAACGCGCGAATGGCTGGAAATTCGCAAACAGGGGTATCTCCCCGTCCGCATCGTTCGGCCGGAAAACGCCACGGTGAAAGTGCAGATCATGTCCGGTCCGGAGCTGATGCGTAAAAATGCCCAAGCGGAATAGGCGACGCGGCAGGATCGCGGATTATCTCGCGTATCTCGGCGCGCGTGTGCTGGCGATGTTCATGCACATGTTCCGCCCGGAGACGAACTACGTCACCGCCCGCCTCCTGGGTGACGCGATGTACCGGTTCGACCGGCGCCACCGCCGACGGGCGGAAGAACATCTGCGAATCAGTTTTCCCGAATGGACGGAGCGAAAATGCCGTTCCGTCGCGCGCGCGTCCATGCGCAACATGGTGTACCTGGCGGTGGAATTCCTCTTCACGTCCCGTCTGATCACGCCCGGCCGCTGGCGGAAACACATCACGCTCGTGAACCAGAAGGAAAATCTCCGCCTGCTGCTGAAGAACGAAACGGGCATGGTGTTTTTGACGGGGCACTTCGGCAACTGGGAAGTGGTGGGATACGTGATGGCTGCGTTGGGATTTCCCAACACCGCCATCGCCCGGCGGATCGACAATCCGTATCTTGACGCCTACGTGATCGGCCGGCGCGAGATGCGCGGCATGACGATTCTCGACAAGCGCGGCGCGACGACGGTCGCGCCCGATCTGCTCGACGCGAAAGGCGCGGTGAGTTTCATCGCCGACCAGGACGCCGGCAGGAAGGGACTGTTCGTGGATTTCTTCGGCAGACCCGCCAGCACCTACAAGGCGATCGGCCTGCTGGCGATGCGGCACAACGCGCCGGTGGTGATCGGATTCGGCCGGCGGCGAAAAGAGAGATATCACTTCGAGATCGGCGTCCAGCGGATCATCCATCCGCACGAATGGGCCGACAAGGACGACCCGCTGACGTACATCACGCGGGAATACACCCGCGCCCTCGAGGAAGTCATCCGCACCGCGCCGGAGCAATACCTCTGGGTGCACCGCCGCTGGAAGCACCGTCCCAAAGGCGAAGAACCCGCCAGGGACGGGATCGCGTGAGAAGTGCGGATTGCGAAATGCGGATTGCGGATTCAAAAGCTTGCTCCAGCTTTTGTGTGTGTCTTGATTATTTCCTGAAAAAACGTCGCAATAGGCTTCTTCGCGCGCTACAATTTCTCTTTCATAATCAATGGGTTTCGCGCCGGGGAGTACCCGGCGTCGCCCGCGGATTGCGGTATGGAGTTGGAGTGTATGGACCTGAAGGATAAAACGATTCTGGTCGTCGGCGGGGCGGGGTTGATCGGCTCGCATGTCGTGGAGCAGTTGCTCCACGAGCCCATCGCCGAGGTGCTGGTGTACGATAACTTTTCGCGCGGCACGCGGGAAAACCTCGCCGAAGCGCTGCGCGATCCGCGATGTAAAATCTTTCCGTTGGGCGGCGACGTGTGTCAGACGGACATTCTCGACCAGGCCGTCGCCCGCGCCGACGCGGTCGTGCACTTGGCGGCCCTCTGGCTGCTGCACTGTCACGAGTACCCCCAGTCCGCGTTTGAGGTGAACATTCGCGGGACGTTCAACGTCCTGGAAGCCTGCCGGAAGCATAACATCCGGCGGCTGGTGTATTCCTCCAGCGCGTCGGTCTACGGCGACGCCGTCGAGGAACCCATGACCGAGGATCACCCGTACAACAACTGGACCTTCTACGGCGCGACGAAGATCGCCGGCGAACACATGATCCGCGCCTACCACAAGCGTTACGGCCTGAACGCGGTCGGACTGCGATACATGAACGTGTACGGCCCGCGGCAGGACTACCGCGGCGCGTACATCGCCGTGATGATGAAAATCCTCGACTGCATCGATCGCGGCGAGCAGCCCGTCGTCTACGGCGACGGTTCGCAGGCGTACGATTTCATCGAAGTATCCGACGTGGCGCGGGCGAACGTCTGCGCCTTAAAGAGCGAGCAGCCGTTCGGGTTCTACAACGTCGGGCGCGGGATCAAAACCTCGATCAAGGAACTCGCGGAACTGCTGCTGGAGCTGACCGGCAGCGACCTGGGCATCCGATACGAACCGGCCGGGCAGACGTTCGTGACCAATCGCGTGGGCGATCCCGTCGCGGCGAAGCGCGACCTGGGATTCGAGTGGACCATCGACCTGCGCGAAGGTATGCAACGGCTGGTGGACTGGCGCGACAGCCACAAGGCCGAGGTCGAAGAACGACGCCAACTGGCGAATGCGTAGGGCGTGCAACTCGTTGCACGCGATTTTTTATAGGATGGAGTCAATACGCATGACGACGACGCGGACACGAACGATTCATATCGCCCAGCCTTGCATGGGCGACGAGGAATGGCAAGCCACCCGCGAATGTTTCCAGACCGGCTGGCTGACGCAAGGCCCGAAGGTGGCGGCGTTGGAAAAAGCCTTCGCCCAGCGACACGAAGCGAAACACGGCATCGCCACGTCCAACTGCACGACGGGGTTGCACCTGATCCTGGCGGCTATGGGAATTGGTCCCGGTGACGAGGTGATCGTGCCGTCGTTCACGTGGATCGCCACCGCCAACGCGGTACTGTACTGCGGCGCGACGCCCGTGCTGGCGGATATCGACCCGTTGACGTTCAACATCGATCCCGCGGCCGCCGCGAAGAAAATTACTCCGCGAACGAAGGCGATCATCGCGGTGCACCTGTTCGGCTTGGCGACCGACATCGACGCGCTGCGCGAGGTCGCGGGGGAGATTCCCCTCGTCGAGGACGCCGCCTGCGGCGCCGGGGCCGCCTACAAGGGCAAACCCCTTGGGACGTTTGGCGCGGCGGCGTCGTTTTCGTTCCATCCGCGAAAGAGCATCACCATGGGCGAGGGCGGGATGATCACCACCAACGACGACGCGCTCGCGGAGAAGATCAACAAGATGCGGAACCACGGGGCCGAGATCTCCGAGGAGCAGCGTCACCACGGACCGGCGCCGTACCTGCTGCCGGAATTCAATATTCTCGGCTACAATTATCGCATGACCGATCTGCAGGGCGCGGTCGGGCTGGTGCAGATGGGCAAGCTGGATCGCTTCATCGACGAACGCAACCAGCGGGCCGACTATTATCGGCGCGAACTGGCGGAATTAAGCTGGCTGCGCTGCCCGACGGCGCCGGAAGGATGTCGGCACGCGTATCAGTCGTTCGTCACGTGGGTCGATCCGACGACGGCGCCGTTGCCGCGAAACGAGATTATGGCCCGGCTGAAGGACGCCGGTATCGCCACGCGCCCCGGAACGCACGCCGTGCACATGCTGGGACTGTATCGCACGCGCTTCGGATACAAGCCCGAAGACTGCTCCAACGCCCGCGACGCCGACCAGTATTCGATGGCCATCCCGCTGCACAATAAAATGACGGCGGACGATTACGCCTACGTCGTGGACACGATCAAAACCATCGCGGGTCATTAAGACCGAAGAAGCCACAAAGGGCACAAAGAGCACGAAGGAATTAAGAGATAATCGTGGGTGCCGTGGTTCGCGGAACCCCAACGGGGTGGAGCAACCACGTTATCGGAGGAGGACGCCATGAACGTGATACGTGCGGATATCACGACGCTTGCCGTCGACGCGATTGTCAATGCCGCCAATACTTCGCTCCTGGGCGGCGGGGGCGTGGACGGGGCGATCCACCGGGCCGCCGGGCCAGGACTGCTGGAAGAATGTCGCGCCTTGAACGGCTGCCCCGTCGGCGACGCGAAACTCACGAAAGGATACAACCTTCCCGCGAAATACGTCATCCACACGGTAGGCCCGCGCTACCGTGACGGAAACCACGGCGAAAGCGAGAAACTGTCAAGTTGCTACCGCCGCTGCCTTCAAATCGCGAAGGAAAAGAATATAAAAACCATCGCGTTCCCCGCGATCAGCACCGGCGTGTACGGCTATCCGATAGAAGAAGCAACCCAGATCGCCGTTTCGACGTGCAAAGATTTTTTGGAAAAAACCAACGCTGAAATCAAAATCACCTTCTGCTGCTTCTCCGAAAACGACTTGAAGGTGTATGAGAAGAATCTGTAGGGCGTGCAACTTGTTGCACGCGCAATGAAACACATGAAGATTTCGCGTGCAACAAGTTGCACGCCCTACAGTCTAGGATTGTCGTCGTCGACGTAAAACCGCCGCCGTCAATCCCGCGCAGAGAATCATGCACGTTGCCGGTTCCGGTGTGTGTTGCGTCAGTTGCTGATAATCGAACGTGACTCCATTGGAATAGGAATCCTCGACGGCGTTGCCCATTTTGAAGTAATTCCCGTCGGCAGTGAGGATAATAATGGTGTCGTCGTTTTCAAACGGTATATCGATTGTGCCTCCTGTAAAGGTAAGCGTTTCGATATCATCATATGACACCTCCGAGAAGGGGATTTCGTCCAGAAAGGCGATCTGTGCGGGATATTCCTGGAATACTCTGGCATGAATCGGCAGGCCGGCGTTGTACGCGAAGTGGAAATCCACGCAGTCGGGATAAGGAAACATCATTTCATCTTCGTGGATATCCCCGGTTTCAAAATCCAGGCCTTCGTAATACACCATCGTGGTGGAATACGTCGTGTCGGCATACGCCGAACTCGCGAAGGCAAGACCGGTTAAAACCATCAGGCAGACGACAGCCGTTTTCCCGAACGGATTTTTCGTTTTCATCATCATTATCCTTTTTTGTTTTTTTTGAAAAGATGGAAACCACGCTTGTATTCGTGACACGATTCCACTCGCCGCGCGTCGCCGCGACGGATCTATGGATATAGGAATACCGTATCCCGGAAGCGTGGGAGGAATCGGCTTAGAGGTGGTTTATCCCTCACAGTCCTTCGGCCCACGCATTCCAAAAGGATATCCATGTCCGGCTACAACCATACCATGGTAATACGTAAGAGATATCCCGTGTTTACAGGGGAAACCCTCTTAAATCGTTACCCTTCCTGCACATGAATTCATCGCCGGCTCAGACGATGTCAGTATCACCTACCCTATAGGTATACATTGATGTATGATTATATACGAGGTTCTCGTTTTGTCAATCAATAGTTTGAAAAGTGACGCCTTCAAGCGAGTTCTTTACAAAAAAACGCTTGTGGGTGCTTGCGGAATGAAAGGAACCACGGGCGCAAGTCCCGCTTTACCCGCATCTCAAAAAACATGTACAGACTGTTTTAAAGCCCGATAGGGCTGGGGAGCGTTTAGCCGGGGCGTGAGCGCAGCGAACCCCCGGAAAGCGTGTATAGAAGCGCAAGTCCCAACGGGACGGCAGCGATGTTGGAATGTTGCACAATAGAAGGAAATTCCCGGTTCGCTGTCGTCCCGTCGGGACTCCGATTCAAAAATCCCGTACCGGGGGTTCGCTGCGCTCACGCCCCGGCTAAACGCTTTTGTCCCTTC
The DNA here is from genome assembly GCA_016929245.1 of Phycisphaerae bacterium. Classification (GTDB taxonomy): domain Bacteria; phylum Planctomycetota; class Phycisphaerae; order SM23-33; family SM23-33; genus JAFGEJ01. Next base: position 31,436 of record JAFGJE010000010.1, on the reverse strand, counting down.
GGGACAAGGACATATTCGAAAATGGGGTATCAAAATGGAACCCCAGGGTTATTGATATTTTGCCTGGCGGAGCACCTGCTCCGCCAGGATTCTTTCGGGGCTCAAGCCCGACATCCCGAGAAGTGCCGTCAACGGCCCTGAAAGGACGGGGGAGGAATCGACCAATCCCAACCCGGCCTAAAAGGCCGGGCCTGGACACCCCTGAGGGGTGGGAAGGATTGTAAACAATCCTGAAGAAGATTCCACGTACAAAGCCTACAGTCACCGCAAAACTGAGAAGCCGATATTATTATTCAAATCGTTTTCCATGAGTTTTAATTTCATCATCGAGAATAGAATTAACCCATTCAATGTGGCTGCAGATACCATCTAATCCAGGGAACATTGATGCACTGTTGATCCCAAATCGGTCAAGTTGATATCGAAATTCTGCAAACCTTGTGCGAGGAATTATAAGTTTTGTTAAGTATGATTTATAATTTTTGTTTTTATCCAGTGGAATGAATCCTTTTTTATCGTCAATCCACTTATGAACGGTAAACCATCCATTTTGGGCTGTGATTCGATCAGCTATGCAATTCGGTTGAAAGATTTTTGTTCGTCCGCCTGAAAATGGACTTTCTGTTTCGGACATGACCATATTAGCAGTGAGAATATCATCTGAATCAGGCAATGCGAAAATCCATACAATTGCTTTATTGTCGATAGGTGGGAAACGAACAGAAAACCATAATGCTGCTAGAGGATTGGCTGTCCAGTCCAATAAGCGTGTTGCCATCCCATGATGTTGGGCAAGAGCCAACCAATCCCAATCATTTACAGGGGTATGCCTAAGAAAAGGAATACTTTGCCGTTTAAATTCTTCTAGCATACGTTTCTCTGCTAAAAGAATGTTATCATGTAGATTCAGTCTGGCAATTTTGGGAAGAAGGGGAAAATCTTTGGGTTGTCCACGAAATAGAATATATTTGTTGGAGAAATTTTCTTCAATGAACGATGTGAATTCAGAAAATGTTTTTATTCGCTTTTCGTTCATCATTATTATCTCTTCAAATTCATATGTTCAAATCGCCTGTGGATTTTAGTGCATCGGCGTAGGCTTCGCGGATGGGGGTTACCTGCTCCGCTATAAATTCTTCGGTCTGTTGCGGGGCTCTGCCTGTGAAGGTTTTTGGGTCCAGCAGGGCGTCTATGTCGATCTTGGAAAACGCCTTGTCGGCTTTTAATCTTTCGATTAAGTCGTTGGGTTTGCCTTTTTCTTTTACTTCCCTGCCGGCGGCTAGGCTGTGTTGGCGGATCGCTTCGTGGAGTTCCTGGCGGTCGCCGCCTGCCTGGACCGCCGCCATTAAGATGTTCTCGGTGGCCATGAAGGGCAGCTCCGCGGCGATGTTCGCTTCGATGACCGCGGGGTATACGACCAGGCCTTCGGCGACGTTGGCGACGATCCGCAGGCAGGCGTCGGCGGAGAGGAACGCTTCGCTCATCGCGAGTCGTTTGTTCGCGGAATCGTCCAGCGTGCGTTCCAGCCATTGCTCCGCGGCGGTGTGGACGGGACTCATCGACACGTCGATCAAAAACCGCGCGAGCGCCGTCGCCCGTTCGCAGCGCATGGGGTTGCGTTTGTAGGCCATCGCGGAGGAACCGACCTGTCCCTTGGCGAAGGGTTCTTCGAGTTCCTTCTTATGCGCGAGCAGGCGGACGTCGTTGCACATTTTGTGCACGCTCGCGCCGATCCCCGCCAGCGCCTGCGCGACGGCGGCGTCGATCTTACGGCTGTACGTTTGGCCGGTGACACAGGCGGTTTTGTCGAAGCCCATTTTGGCGGCGACGAGTTTATCGAGGGCTTTGACCTTCTCATGGTCGCCGTCGAACAGCGTCAAAAAGCTGGCCTGCGTTCCGGTGGTGCCCTTGACGCCTCGGAATTCCAGGTTGTCGCGCCGGTATTCCAAATCCCGCAGGTCGCGGATGAAGTCCATGCACCAGAGCGTCGCGCGTTTTCCGACGGTCGTCATCTGCGCGGGCTGAAAGTGCGTGAATCCGAGGCAAGGCTGGTGCTTCCACGTCTCGGCGAAGCGGCCCAGCGCGTCGATGACGTTGGCGAGCTGCCCCAGCAGCAGCGTCAGGGCCTCGCGCATCACGAGGATGTCGGTATTGCAGTTGACGAACTGGCTGGTCGCGCCGAGGTGGATGATGCCCTTCGCTTCGGGGGCGACGTCGCCGAACGCGTGGATGTGGGCCATCACGTCGTGGCGGAATTTCGTTTCGTATTCCTCCGCCCGGGCGTAGTCGATGTTATCGAGGTGCGCCCGCATGGCTGTCAGTTGCGCGTCGGTGATCGCCAGGCCCAGTTCCTGCTGGGCTTCGGCGAGCGCCAGCCAAAGTCGCCGCCAGGTGGTGAATTTCCGCCGCTCGCTGAACAGTTCCCGCATTTCCTCGCTCGCGTAGCGGGATTCCAACGGGCAGCGATAGCTTGATCGAAGGTCATCCATTTCAGACATCCTGTTTTCTTTGGGAATTTAGCACCCACAAGCGATAAGAATCGCTTGAAGGTGCCACGAACCTGGTGAATTGCGAAATCATATTGTATTCGTCCCGGCGGATGAAATCCACACGGAACCTGAATGGACGGAGTAACGAGCCGGAACAACGAGCCGGGCCTGTCAAGGCCCGGTCATGATTCCGGTCCTGATCGGATTCAAACAGTAACCTCACAAACCCTCAAGCCTTTGTTCCCGTCGTGTCGAAAATAAGAATACGTGATTCTATAGATGCGTATGGTGTGGATCATTCTGGGTTTGACGCTCGTCGCCCTCGGGTTGGTGCATGTGCGCCGGCGGGAGGCGGCGTTGTCGTATGCGCTGCAGCGGACGCAGTCGCGGCACGCGGAGTTGCGACGGGAGATCTGGGATCGGCATGTCGAGATCGGCAGGCTGACCACGCCGGAACACATCGCCCACCGGGCGGCTGTCATGGCGCTGGATATGACGTACTGCGAACCGAGCGTCTCGCGGGTTGACCCGTCGGAGCGGTGAGAACACAGAATACAAGGGTGCCGTGGTTCGCGAAGCGTAGCGAAGCAACCACGCAGTTCGAGGAGCGTGGTTGCTCCACCCCTTTGGGGTTCCGCGAACCACGGCACCCACACTTTTTTGATGAGAAACTTCACGGATGAAGTGGAAGATCAAGCGACATGACGTCGTCCTGGCGGTGCTGGCCGCGGGACTGGTGGGGTTGGCGGCGCGGCATGGAATGATGCTTCGCCAATGCGCCCTGGGACAAAACGACGAAGACGCCCGAATCGCTCAACAGGTAGTCCGGGCGGCCCGGGGGCGACGCATCCTGCTGCCGATTCCCGCCCGACCCGGCGATATCTACGCCCGAAGCCGGCGCAGCAGCGTCCTGCTGGCGGGGAGTCGCCAAAGGCCCAGTTGCTTCGTCGATCCGAAACTCATTTCCAACGACGAACTCGGAAAAATTTCGACGGAGCTGGCGGAGACGCTGGGACTCGACCCCGGCTGGGTGTTCCGCGAACTGACGTTGAAGAAGGATCGGCGCTTCGTCTGGATCGCTCGCGGGATTTCACCCGGGCAAGCCCAGGCGGTCGGCGCACTGAAATGCCGCGCCGTGGGAATCCAGTACGAATGGCGGCGGGAGTATCCCAATGGCCCGCTGGCCGGGACGGTGCTGGGATATTGTCGCCGCGACGGCCAGCCCGGCTGCGGGTTGGAGCTTAAAGCCCATCCTCTGCTGGCGCCCACGGACGGGCGGCGCGTGATCCTGGGCGACGCCTGGCGGCGTCCGATCTGGTCCGATCCGGAATCGTCCCAAAAACCGCGGGACGGGCAAACCGTCTGCCTGACGCTGGACGTGGTGATCCAGGGATATCTCCAGCAGGCCGTCGCACAGGCGGTCGAGGAATACGGCGCCAAGTGGGGCACGGGCGTGGTCGTGAATCCCTGGACGGGCGCGATCCTGGCGATGAGTTCCTCCCCGGAGTTCGATCCGAACGCCTATTCCACCACGAATCCCGAAGATATGCTCAATCGCGCGATCGCGTGCCCCTACGAGCCGGGCAGCGTGTTTAAGCCCATTATCGCCGCGGCAGCCGTCCAGCGGGGGCTGATGAATTACGAAACGAAGATCGACTGCGAAAACGGCGTCTATCACGCCCTTCGCGGGGGACGGATTTCAGACCACGGGCATCATTACGGACTCATCAGCCTCGCGGACGTGATTGTTCATTCCAGCAACATCGGGATGGCGAAGGTCGGCGAGAAGATGGGCAACCGCAAGTTGCACGAGGCTGTTTCCCGTTGGGGATTCGGCGAAAAGAGCGGAATTCTCCTGCCGGGCGAATCCGGCGGGATTGTCCGGGATTTGGAGAAGTGGGACGGATACAGTCTGCGTCGCGTGCCGTTCGGGCAGGAAATCGCCGTGTCGAGCGTGCAACTGGCGATGGCGTTTTCGGCGTTCGCCAACGGCGGACTGTTGATGCAACCCAGGATCATCGAACAGGTCACCGACGCGCGGGGCAGGGTGATCGAGACGTACAAGCCCGCAATCGTCCGTCGCGTGCTGTCGGAAAACGTGGCCCGGCAGAGCCTGAAAGTGCTCGGAGACGTCGTTCGGCGCGGTACGGGAAAAAAATTTATGATGGATCGATGGGAAAGTTGGGGCAAGACCGGCACGGCGCAAATCCCCGGTCCACAAGGATATATAGACGGCGCTTACGTCGCGAGTTTCATCGGGGGCGCTCCAATGGAACATCCGGCGGTAGTTTGTCTAATCTCAATCTACTTCCCTGACCGATCAAAGGGATATTACGGCGGCACGGTAGCCGCCCCCAGGGTCAAAGAGGTCCTGGAGAAAACTTTGACATATTTACATATACCGCCCGAACGTCCCCAAGAGACGTTCGCGGCGATGAGCCGGTAAAGGCGTGTTCGAGGAACCTGGCCCGTTCGCTGGGAGGGGCCAAACCATCCTCGAAGCACGAGGCGTCCCAAACGGCGATACGATTCCGATTCCCAGCGTTGGCCCGGGCTCTCGTTACACTTGGGGTGTTGCGATCCCGGGCGGCGACGACAACCCGCCCCTTGGGCGGTGCACGATACTACGGAGTGAGCGGAAATCCGCTCGCGGCAGCGGACAGAAAAAGCTGGAAGCTGAAAACAAAAAGCTGAATCTCCCGGTTGTGTCACGGGGAGCAAATAGGTGCTTCAGCTTTCGGTTTTCGGCTTTCGGTTTTTTTTTGTATGTATAAACCAGCGATACGGGTGGCGGGGATCCGTCCCGCCGCCTTCCCAATTCGCTGAAAACCTGGCGGGACGGAGCCCCGCCGGGCGAAACATGGGAAGCGATAACCATTCGTGCAATTCGTGGACGTATTCTGATTCTTCGGGTTAGGCGGTGAGATTCGTATGCGGTTTTCCGTGCTTCTGGCGGAATCGGGTTTGCAGCCCCGCGCGTTTCGATCCGACGTGAACGTCTCGGACGTGACGGCGGATTCTCGTCGCTGCGCGCACGGGACGTGTTTCGTCGCCGTGTCAGGCGCGCACCAGGACGGGCACGAATATATTCCCGACGCCCTGCGCGCCGGCGCCGCGGCGATCGTCTGCGAAAACCCCGCCGCTGTCGGACGGAAATGCAAAGCCGCCGTCGCGGTCGTGGACGACACGCACGAAGCCCTCGGGCGACTCGCCCAGGCGATGCAGGGATGGCCCGCGCAGCAGTTGACCAACATCGCCGTGACGGGCACGAACGGAAAAAGCACCGTCGCGCACCTGATCCGCGAGATCCTCCTGCGCACCGGGCGCAAGGTCGGGCTGCTGGGGACGGTCGCGTACGAAACGCCCCTGCGGATCGTCCCGGCGACCATGACCACCCCCGATCCGATCCTGCTGGCGAAGCTCTGCACCAACATGGTCGCCGACGGGGCGACGCACATGGTGATGGAAGTGTCCAGCCACGCCCTGGATCAGAAGCGCACGGCGGGGATCAATTTCGCCGTGGGCGTCTTCACGAATCTCACCGGGGATCATCTGGACTACCATGGGACGATGGAATCGTATCTCGCCTCCAAAAAACGCCTGTTTTCGGGACTTTCGACCAGGGCCTTCGCCGTCGTCAACCGCGACGATCCCAACGCCGAGGCGATCGTCGAGGGAACCCGGGCGCGGATTCTCTGGTACGGGTTGAGTCCCTTGTCGGACCTTCAGGCGCGGATCGAGAAGATCGACGCGGAAGGAACGACGTTCGACCTGATCTGGCGGCAGCGGGCGGTGAAGGTTCGCTCGCCGCTGATCGGAAGGCATAACGTGTTCAACGGTCTGGCGGCCGCCGGGGCGTGCCTGTCGCTGGGGATGAAACCCGAAGACGTCGCCGCGGCGCTTCAGACCATTCGCAACGTTCCCGGACGTCTGCAACGCGTTCCCACGAACGGGCGATTTTCCGTGTTCGTGGATTACGCCCACACCGACGACGCCCTGCGCAACGTCCTGAGCGCCTTGCGTCCCATCACCGCCGGAAGAATTCTCGTGGTGTTCGGCTGCGGCGGCGACCGCGACACGACGAAACGGCCTCGGATGGCGAGGGTCGCCCAGGAACTGGCGGACCGGATTTTCATCACGTCCGACAATCCCCGCTCGGAGAATCCCGAGAACATCATTGACGAAGTCCTCGCGGGATTGGATGATCGAGGGCGTGCGGTCTGTCATATCGACGTGGACCGTCGCCGGGCGATCGCCAACGCGATCTGCCAGGCCCGGGAAGGCGACGTGGTGCTGATCGCCGGGAAGGGACATGAAACCTACCAGGTGATCGGCGAGGAAAAGATTCACTTTGACGATGTGGAGGTAGCCAACGAGTGTCTGCAAAACGTTCAGTCGGGAACACCAGAGCGCTGACGGGCAACGAACTGCGGCAGGCGATTCGGGGACGCTGGTTGAGCCGAAACGAACCGATTCCCATTCGCGGCGTGAGCATCGACTCCCGGACCGCCCAGCGGGACGACGTGTTCGTCGCGATTCGGGGCGAAACGTTCGACGGGCATGATTATCTCGCCGACGCCGCCCGGGCGGGGTGCATCGCTGCCGTCGTCGATCTGAAGCGCGCCCCGACGCCGGAGATCCTGCGGATGTTTCCGGCCGGGGTGGTCGGCGTGGGCGACACGCGCGACGCGCTGCTGGACCTGGGAGGGTATTACCGCTCGGTGATTCCCGCGACGATCGTCGGCGTGACCGGGTCGAACGGAAAAACCACCGTCAAGCGAATGATCCACCACATCCTGCAAACCCGCCTGACGGGCACGTGCAGTCCCAAGAGCTTCAACAACGAAATCGGCGTGCCGCTGACGCTGCTGTCCGCGGGCGCGGGCGACGATTACGTCATCTGCGAAGTCGGCGCGAGCGCACCGGGGGAAATCATGCGCCTGGCAAGGGCCGTCAAGCCCAACATCCCCGTGATTACCAGCGTAGCCGCGGCGCATATCGAAAACATGCGGAGTATCGAGCGGATCGCCGTGGAGAAATCCGCCCTGCTGGGATGGATGGGACCCAGGGACATCGCGGTCGTCAACGCCGACAGCCCGCCGCTTGAGAAGGCGCTGAAAAGTTACGAGCGCCGCCTGATCCGGTTCGGCGAATCCCCCGAAGCCCAGTTGCGCCTGACGGACTACCAATGGGACGGGCGAAAACAGCGGTTTCAGATCAACCAGCGCGACTGGGGCGAGATGCCCATCCCCGGGAAACACAACGCCGTCAACGCGCTGGCGGCGGTGGCGGTCGCGGCGCGGTTCGGATTCAGCCAGGAGGACGCCCTGGCGGCGCTGGCGGATTTCCAGGGCGTCGAGATGCGCCTGGAGAGTATCGAGGCGGGAACCATTCGCGTGATGAACGACGCCTACAACGCCAATCCCGCCAGTATGCTCGCCGCGGCGGAAGTGCTGTCTTCCATGCCCGGAAAGCGTCGCGTGATGATCGTCGGCGATATGCTGGAACTCGGGGAGCAGTCCGATCAGTATCACGCGGCGGTGGGCGAAAAAATCGCGGGGTTGAAAATCGGATGCATCATCGCCGTGGGCGACCGGGCGCGGGCGCTGGCGGACGCGGCGGAACAGGCCGGCGCGAAAACACGGGCGTTTCCCACTCGCCAGGACGTTCTGGAGGCGCTGGGGGAACTCCTGGCGCCCGGAGACGTGGTTCTCCTGAAAGGCTCCCGCGCCACGGGAATGGAGACGCTGATCCCCGTGATCGAGACCATCGGCCTGGACGGCGCGAAATCGAAAGCCGGCCGAAACACCAAAACGAAAAAAAAGAAACAATAAAAAGCAAAATCTTTTTGGATGCGCGGAGGGAATCTCCCTTGGGGATTCCTGTCGGAACTTTTCCGTCGCGCCGGATTGCAGGGATATCAGAAAGTCATCAGGAATCCTCTGATAGTAGCCACGGGCGCAAGCCCGTGGACAAAGGCAGATTTTAATAACGTAAGAGTCCCGCAGGGACGATTGAAAATGACAAAGTTCATTCAATCGTCCCTACGGGACTCAGGAAACCTTAGGTCGTCACGTATTGCACGGGTTTGCGCCCGCGGATTCTTTCAAAGACAGATTCATCATGATCTACTGGTTGTTCGAACATTATTTCACCACCGCCGGTTTGGGCATTCGCATCGGCGCCGCCGGGGCGCTGAGTTTCTGCCTGGTGATCCTGCTGGGACCGAAGGTGATTCGTTTTCTGATCCGCAAGAAAATCGGGGACCGTCCCGAATTCGACCACGCGGACCTGAACGAAATCACCCGTCACAAGTCGGCGACGCCCACCATGGGCGGGCTGCTGATCGTGATCTCCATTTTCGTGAGCCTGGTGCTGTTCTCGAATCTCCGGAACATGTACATCAACTCGGCCTTGCTGGCGCTGGTCTGGCTGGGGGCGCTGGGGGGGGTGGACGACTGGCTGAAACTGCGCCGCGGCGTGACCGGAGGACGCGACGGTTTAAAAAGCTGGGAGAAGTTCCTCTTCCAGGTCGGCCTGGTGGTGCTCTTGAGCGTGTACGTCTACCGGTGGGGTTCGGCGAGTTACCTCTCCCCGGATTTCAACCCGGCCCATCGGTTTTTCTTTCCCTTCACGGACTATTCCGTCAACCTGCCGATTCTGGCCTACGCGCTGATTATGATCCTCGTGACGACCGGATCGAGCAACGCCGTGAATCTTACCGACGGGATGGACGGGCTGGCGACGGGGAACCTGGTTATCGTGACGGCGTTCTTTCTCGTGATTTCCTGGATCGTCGGCGTGGTGCGCTGGGCGGAGTTGTTCAATCTTCCGTTTGTTCCCTTTTCGGCGGAGATGACGGTGCTGTGTTCGTCGATGCTCGGGGCGCTGCTGGGGTTTTTGTGGTACAACGCCCCGCCGGCGGCGGTGTTCATGGGCGACACCGGATCGCTGCCGCTGGGAGGACTGATCGGGTACATCGCCGTGATCACCCGCCAGGAGCTGCTACTGTTGCTGGTGGGGGGGGTGTTCGTCATGGAAGTGCTCTCCGTCGTCCTCCAGGTGGGGTATTTCAAACTCACCAAGGGCGAGGGGATCGAAGGGAAGCGCCTGTTCCGCTGCGCGCCGATCCATCACCATTTCCACCTGGGCGGCTGGCCTGAAACGAAAGTCGTCATTCGATTCTGGGTTGTGGGAGTCATCCTGGCGGTCCTGGCGCTGGCGACGCTGAAACTGCGGTAAATTTGGGGATTGGGGTTTGGGGACTTGGGACCGGGATGTCATTTCGCCGCATTTCGCGAACGGCGGTGCGCCATTTTATCCTTGTACGCTCGTACAAGAAAATGTGATTTTTTCCTGTTCAGAGCGGTTGGAATATGGTATTCTTACTACCAGTTATAAACTGGAATTCTGAATTATACCATAAGGGTCGGATACATAAGGGAACGGGCGGAATGAAGTTACCGCCCATGGTATCAGGAAGTAAAAACCGAATGTTCTCCCCGGCATCTGCGTGGGGCCTTGAAGGAGAACGGTGATGTTTCGAGTTCGCTGTAAAGCCTGTCAACATTTTTTTCGCGTACCGGACGACAAGGCGGGGGTGCCGATTCATTGTCCGTACTGCCGGAATCCCATCGTGATTCGCCCCCCGGCGGCGGTGGGAGCGGATTCGTCCGCTTCCTCGGCGCGGACGCAACAGCCCCCCTCTCCGGCGAATCCGCCGTCCGATGATGAGGAAGACGCGATCCTTCTGACGGAATCGGACGACGTTCAGGAGGACACGGCCGGCGTCGCCCCTTCGGCGCGTCGCGCCCGACGGGTGGGGGCGATCTTCGTGGATTGTCGTTCCTGCGGGCAGCGGATGCAGATTTCCAGCCGGGATCTCGGAAAGGCCGTCCAGTGCGCCTCCTGCAAGGCGGTGATGAAAGTCGAACTACCGACCGTGGAAGCCTCGTTGGGCGCGTCGGTGGAGATCGATGACGATGATCCCGTCAGCGACGCCTCCGCCCTCACCGTCCCGGGAGTGGAGACTATCGCCGCGGCGGGGAGCTTCGCCCGGCGACGCGCGCACGCGCGCGGGAACGTCGGGGAAAAAATCTTCCTCGGTATGTTGATTCTCGGTCTCCTGGGAGGCATGGGGTGGCTGGGCCATCATTTCCTCCGGATGGGTCCCAGTCCGCTGCGGAGTCAACCCGAGCCAACGCCGACGACGAATTCCCCCGCCGGGACGACGGCGCCCGACGCGAAACCGATTGTGGACACCTATTCCTGGGTCGATGCCGCCAACCCGTCCGTCTGGGACGCGTTCCTCGACGCGACGTGGGGCGTCGCTCCGTCGGAGATCCCGAATCTGAAACCCACGGAACCGCCTTCGGCGCTGTTCGACGCGGGGAATCTGAAGTGGTACGCGCCGGATCCGCGTCCTGAAACGATCGGTCCGGCGAATATCCAGGACATTCTGTACGCCTTTTTGGAGCAGGACGGAACGTTGCGGCTGTGTGAAATTCGCTTGCAATGTCACGGAACCGGCGATTGCGAGGAGTTGCAGAAGCAGTTCACGAAACGCTATGGTCCGGCGGCGGTCGGTGATAATCCCTTCGCGGCTGTCGAATGGCGGGGGAAAACCAGCGCCGGACGAGACGTGGTGATCGAAGTCGGCGGGAAGGTCGCGTCTTTCAGCGGTACGCAGATTCGCTCCGCGATCCAGGACGTTCGATAATCCGCGCTTGCATCCGCGAAAGGGGGAAGGCATACTGTCGCCACTATGCGACTCTCCCGAAAAAGCGAATATACGTTGTTGGCGATGCTGGACCTGGCGGAGCAGTACGGCCAGTCGTATATCAAGTCCGGCGACGTGTCCCAGCGCCGGAAGATCCCCAAGCAATATCTGGATCAACTGTTCTCGATTCTCAAGCGCGCCGGGTACATTCAAACCGCCCGCGGCGCGGCGGGGGGATATCGTCTGTCCAGACCCCCCAAAGACATTCACCTGGCGGAATTGATTCGTCTGATGGACGGACCGTTGGCGCCGGTGGGATCCGTGAGTGAATTTTTCTACGAAAGCACGCCCATCGAACAGAATTCCAGGTTGCTGGAGTTGTTCCGGGACATCCGAAACCAGATCGCCCTGCGCCTCCAGCAAACCTCCCTGGCGGATCTGATTTGATGGAACCGCGCATGAAGATGAACTGGAACGAACTGTACGATTTTTATCGCGGGCATCTCCTGAATGACGTCATGCCGTTCTGGATGCGCCTGGTGGACCGGGAGCATGGGGGGCTGCACAATTGCGTCACGAACGACGGCGAGATCGTCTCGACGGACAAGTATATCTGGTCGCAGGGGCGGGCGCTGTGGGTGTTTTCCGCGTTGTACAACGAGTTGGACCGGGATCCGAAATGGCTGGACGTCGCCGACGGGATCGCCCGTTTCCTCAAAGCGCACGGCCGGGATGAACACGGCGCGTGGCGGTTCATCCTTTCGACGGACGGGAACGTCGTCGAACCCCCCAAAAGCATCTACGCCGACGCGTTCGCGATCTACGGCCTGACGCAATACGCCCGGGCTCGCGACGACGACGAGGCGCGGCGGATCGCCGTGGAAGGATTTCATCGCACCAGTCCGCTGCTGAGGGATCACACCACGCTTCCGACCGCGCCGCACGACATTCCCGCGGGATACCAGTCCCACGGGCCGAGCATGATCTTCGCGCTGGTGTATCACGACCTGGGCGTGCTGACGGGCGATCCGGAGATATTGAACCGTTCGCTGGAGCTGGCGGAGATCGTCATGACGCGGCACCTCAAGCCCGAGGACATGCTGCTGTACGAATTCGTCAAACCCGGCGGGGAGCGGGTCGATTCGGACGTCGGTAAGACGTTCCTCGCCGGGCACGTGATCGAGTGCATGTGGTTCATGCACCGGATTTATCGGTATCACAATCGGCCGGATCGGGTGGCGCTGGCGATGGAGGCGATTCACCGGCACATCGAGCGAGGTTGGGATGAGGAGTACGGCGGAATTTTCCTCGCCCAGCGAACCGACGGCGGGGAGGCGGTGTGGCACAGGCCGGACGCGAAAGTATGGTGGCCGATCACCGAGGCGCTGTATGCGCTGCTACTCGCCTACGCCGAAACGCATGCTGACTGGGCGAAGGACTGGTACTGGCGAGTGCACGACTACGCGTTTGAGCATTACCCCAATTGTAAAAGCGGCGACTGGATTCAGAACCTCGACCGGCGGGGCAACCCCATTCCCGTCGTGGTCAAGGGATTGCAGGTGAAGGATCCCTTCCACTTACCGAGGGCGCTGTTGTATTCCCTGGGCGTGCTGGACCGGCTGCGGAAAGAATAAAAATACTGTCATCCTGAGCGGAGCGAGTCTTCGAGCGAAGTTGAAGGATCTTACGCCAAGTAACCCGTAAGATCCTTCGACTCCGCTTCGCTCCGCTCAGGATGACAGCAGTAACTTTTATAAATTTCCTACGGCATCTGGTCTCGGTATTTGGGTTCCCTTCCTCTTCGCTTGTAGATCATCCAGAAGACGAAGCCCACCAGTCCCGCGCCGCCGACGATGTTGCCCAGCGTGACGGGCAGGAGATTTTTCCAGAAGAAGTTCAGCCAGGTCAGGTTTTCGCCGACTTCCGCTCCCCCGGCCTTCAGGAACAGTCCGATGGAGATGAAGTACATGTTCGCGACGCAGTGCTCGAACCCGCACGCGACGAACGCGGTGATGGGAAACAGGATTGCCATCACGCGGTCGGTGGTCGATTGGCTGGAAAAACACATCCAGATCGCCAGGCAGACCAGCGCGTTGCACAGCACGCCGCGGAAGAATGCCTGCCAGAAGGGGATTTCGCATTTCGCTTCGGCGATTCCGATCGCCAATTTACCCAGCGATCCGCCGGCGAGAGTGTCCTGTCCCGATCCCCAGACCATCAGGGCGTAGAGGATCGAACCGATGAGATTGCCCACGAACACGACCAGCCAGTTTTTGAACAGCCAGCGTTTTCCGACCTTTCTGCTCAGCACCGCCATCACGATCAGGTTGTTCCCCGTGAACAGTTCCGCGCCGGCGACGACCACGAGAATCAAACCCATGCAGAACGCCAACCCGCCCAGGAGTTTCGCGATTCCGAACGGGATACTTCCGCTTTTCGTCAGGACGGCGGTGTAAAAATTGGACGCCATCGCGATGAAAATCCCCGCCAGGATGCTCATCAGGAGCATGCTGAAGGTGTCGATCTGCACTTTCTTGATGCCGGCCTGGGCGGCTTTCTCGGCCATCTCGGGCGGTAACAACATGTCGAAACGAACAAAATGCTTTCCGGAATCGCTCACGTTTGGTCTCCTTTCCTGCAACGACGCGACAGGCATACGTTCAAACTTCGGTTCCGCGGAACAGTGTACCGGCTGAGAGGAAAATGTCCAGAACTCTGCGGGAGATTTGATCATCATTGTCATCCTGAGCGGAGCGCAGCGGAGTCGAAGGACCTCACGGTTTCCTGGGCGTGGGGTCCTTCGACTCCGCTGCGCTCCGCTCAGGATGACAATGAATGTTTTTTTCGTTACATAAATCCCGCGGTTTTGAGTTTTTCGAGCGTCAGGCCTGTTGTAGCGGCGGATTCACCGTCACCGAGCATCTGTTGTAAGTATCGACGGATGTATTTGCCGAGAATATCCACTTCGAGATTCACCCGGTCGCCGACGGTGAGTTTCGCCAGCGTCGTCTTCGCCAGCGTGGTGGGGATCAGGGCGACGCGGAACGTGTCGGCCTCCACCCCCGCCAGCGTCAGCGACACACCGTCGATGGCGACGGAGCCTTTGGGAACCATCTGGTCCACGATCTCACGGGCGGCTGTGAATTCCGCGATCCAGGGCTGCGCGATGGAGGTGCGTTTGACCGTCGCTTGCCCGTCCACGTGCCCCTGGACGATATGCCCGTCAAAGCGACCCTCGGCTGACAGGGCCGGTTCCAGGTTCACCGAATCGCCGGGCGCGAGGGTTCCCAGCGTGGAGCGCGAAAGCGACTCCGCGACCACGTCGAACTCCGCCGTCGGCGGCGCGATCGCGCCGGCGGTTAAGCACAGGCCGTTGACGGCCACGCTGTCGCCCGGTTTCAAGACTCGCGCGAGCGGGCCGAGGTCCAGGCGCAGTCGTCGTCCCGCACCGTCGGGGCTGACGTTCCGGACGACTCCGACATGTTGAACAATTCCCGTGAACATTTTCGTTCTTGATATTCCGATAGAAAAGGAAACCCCAGCCGCGACGGCAATCCACTGGAGGCCGGGTCGGGGTCTATGGTATAATGTTCCCGTTTGGGAAACCACCACCAAAAGGCACGGAAAGAAAACCGATGGCGGAACACGAAAACCAGGAAAAACTCGCGCGTCTGATCGAGCAGATTGAAACGGTTCTTCTGGGCAAGAGCGACGCGGTTCGGCATGTGATCGTCGCGTTGTTGGCCAGGGGGCATGTGTTGCTGGAAGACGTTCCCGGCGTGGGCAAGACGATCCTGACGCGCTCCATCGCCGCGAGCCTGCAATGCACCTTCAACCGCATCCAGCTGACGCCCGACCTGCTTCCGACGGACATCCTCGGCGTGAGCATCTACGACGCCAAGACCGGCGAATTCACCTTCAACCGCGGGCCGATCTTCGCGAACCTGATCCTCGCGGACGAGATCAACCGCACGACCCCGCGCACGCAAAGCGCGCTGCTGGAGGCGATGAACGAAGCCCAGGTTTCCACCGACGGGCACACCTATCCTCTCGGCCCGCCGTTCATGGTCATCGCCACGCAGAATCCCTACGAATTCGAGGGCACGTACTTCCTGCCGGAAAATCAACTGGACCGATTCATGATCCGCGTGCGGATCGGGCATCCGGATAAGGACACCGAGCGGCGGATTCTCCGCACCCAGCCGGCCAGGACGAAACTGACGGAACTTCAGCCGATCATGACCGCCGACGAACTGACGGCGCTTCAGGATTCCGTCCACGAGGTGCACATGGAAGACGCGATCGTGGATTACATTCTCGACATCGCCGAAGCCACCCGCCGCAGCGAGGAGTTGACGGTGGGCCTCTCGCCGCGCGGTTCGCTGGCGCTGATGCAGGCGGCCCGCGCGATGGCGCTGCTGGACGGGCGGGGATACGTCGTGCCCGACGACGTGAAGAATCTCGCCACGCCCGTGTGCGCTCATCGTCTCCAGGCCCGGGCTTTCGCGCACAACGGCGCGGGAGCGGCCGCCGACGGCGTGTTCCGGAAAATCCTCGAAACCGTTCCGATTCCCCGATGACGGAAGAATACTTTTTCACCACAGAGGCACGGAGTGCACAGAGATCAGAAAGACTTCTGGTTGGCAAGCTGAAATCTGAGATTTGAAATTTGAAAATCACAATAAGAAACTCCGTGATCTTTGTGTCTCTGTGGTGAACATCTTGCAGATTCACCATGGCGCGACGGAAACGAAAAGATCGGCGAACGACGCTTCGCGTGACCCTGGCGGGGTGGTTGTTTCTGCTGGTCAGTCTTCTGGTGGGGCTGGCGGCCGTTCGCAGCCAGATGCCCATGATGTTCGTTTTATTCGGGGCGATGCTGGGGGGAATGGCGGTTTCGGCGATGATCGCCCGCGGGATGGTGATCGCCGCCAACGTCCATCGGGAACTCCCGACGCGGGCGTGGCAGTTCGAGACGGTGTATTTCGGGTACTATCTTCGCAACCGTCGCCGTCACTCGCCGTGCCTGGGGATCGCGCTGCATGAAATCGCGCCCCGGGGCGTGGAGAACGCGTACGGTTACTGCGTGCACCTGCCCGGGCGGAGCGTGTTTCGGGCGGGGTGTCGCTTAAACGCGGAAAACCGAGGCAGAGTGGACCTGAAGGGCGTTCGACTGACCACGAAATTTCCTTTCGGCCTGGTCATCGTGCGGCGCGACGTGGAGCAGACGGCTTCGCTGGTGGTTTGGCCCGCGAAGGGGCGACTCAAGTCCGACCTGTTCCGTCGCGGGGCGCTGGAGGCGTCCAACGCGCCGCCCAGCCGACTGCAGGGCGGACAGGATGAATTTTTCGGCCTGCGGGAATACCGCACGGGCGACAGTCCGCGATGGATCCACTGGCGGCGCAGCGCCGGGCGCGAAACGCCCGTTGTCCGCGAGATGGCCCATCCCGTGCCGGACGTGCTGTTTCTGGTGATCGACACGAGCCTGGACGAAACCGAACCGCTGGCCGAGTGGCAGCGGGAGCGTCTGCTGCGGCTCGCGGCGACGATGATCGACCAGGCGTTGATGCGCGGATTCCAGGTGGGCCTGGCGATCGCGGGCGCCAAGGGGCCGGAGGTTTTTCCGCCCGCGATGGGCATCGGCGCGCGAATCAGCCTTCTCGACGCCCTGGCGAACGTCTCCGACGCCGAACCGGTCGCCTTTCACCGGGTGGTCGAGGCGATTCCCGCCTCGGCGGTGCACAACGCCCAGACGTTTCTGCTGACCGAGGCGCGGGAAGGAATTTCCCCCGCCGTCCTGGCGGGGTTGGGGCGGTCCGCACGACACCTGGAAGTGATCGCGGCCGTCGATCTGGAGGGCGTCTTTGAGGACAATCCCCTGGTGCGGACGCGGGAGGAAAAATGCCCCTGAGCAGCTACACGACGGCGGATATGGTGCTCACGGAGCGCCGCCGGCTGGAACAGCCGCTGCTTCTGCTGATCTGGCTGGGCACGACGACGTTCAGCCTCGCCGAGGGGAATTTGTTATACCTGATCAGTTGTACGCTGGGCGTGGGGATCAACTGGCTGGTCGTCCGCCGGAACATGGAAATTTACATCCGCCGCGCGTTCGTGAATATCGGCGTGGTGCTCTCGCTGATCGTGATCGTGCTGGAGGCGCAGTTCGCCAACGTCCTGCCGCAGGTGACGGTGGGGCACTTCATGATGCTCATCCAGTTGCTGAAACTCTTCGAGCGGAAGCGCGCCCGGGATTATATTCAGCTCTTAACGCTCAATATGCTGCTGATGGTCACCACGGCGCTGATCTGCTCGGCGCCGTGGTTCGCCGTCGCGCTGGTGATGTATCTCCTGCTGGCGAGTTACGTGGCGATGGTCTTCACGCTCAAGCGAGGTCTGGACGCCGCCGGCGCGACGCGCCTGCGCGGCGAGGCGGGACCCCTGTCCCCCCGGCAGGTCGCCTGGAACGTGATCCGCCAATGGCCCGGTAAATCGCTGCATCGGTTCATCTGGGCGGTGACGATTCCGGCGCTGATCGTGGGCGTTTTCGCGTTTCTGCTGACGCCCCGCACGGGAGGCAACATCCTGGAAGAGGCGCAGAAAAACATCCTGGCCACCGGATTCGACACGTCCATTCGCCTCGGGCAGCAGAAAACGATCTACTTGTCCGACCGTATCGTGCTGCGCGTCGCCGTGCATCGGGACGGATGGAAGTCCAGCCAGGCCGCCGAACCGCCCAGCCGGTACCTGCGCGGCGTGGTGATGGATTCGTATGAAAATTCCTCCTGGAAAAACACCGCCGGCAACGAGCGATATCTTCTCTCGGCCGCCCAGCCGGCGCCGCTGGACACGGGGTTGGGACGCGGACTGGTTCGTCACGACATTCGTTCGATGACGCTGGGACACACCGACCTGTTCGCCCCGTATCCCACCGTTCGGATGAACATGTCCGAGGGGATCAACGTGATGTTTTCCCGCGGCCTGGAATACGCCGTGCGCGGCGCGTATCCGCCGCGGGAACGGCTTCGATACGAAACCATCTCGTTTCCCCCGCCCCTGGACGAGCGTCGTCGGGCGCACCTGGCGTGGATTCGGGGAGATACCGGGCTTCTGACCCAGCCGCGCGTGCAACTGCCTCCCATCGCGAAAAAACGCGTCACCGCCCTGGCGGAGGAATGGTGCGGAGATTTACTCGAGCAGCTTCGCGATCCGCCGCATCGCACCGATGAATTATCCCTCCAGATCGCTCAGCGGATCGAAACCCAACTGAAGAAGAATTACGAATACACGCTCGATCTGAGTCAGAGCGATCCCAGCCGGGACGGCGTGGAGGATTTCCTGTTTCATCTCCGGCGGGGACACTGCGAATATTTCGCCTCGGCGATGACGGTGATGTGCAACCTGCTGGGCGTTCCGGCGAGGGTAGCCGTCGGGTTCGTGATGGACGAATACGACCCGGACACGGATGAATTCATCGTGCGCGACCGCGACGCGCACGCCTGGTGCGAGGTGTTCACCGAGGCGACGGACTGGACGCCGTTCGACCCGACCCCCGGCGGGGCGCGCCTGGAGGCGATGGAACGCCCCTGGTACGCCTTCATCAAGGATTTCTTCCAGGAGATTCATTTTCAGTGGTATCAGCAGGTCGTGGGATACGACCTGGCGGAACAACGGGAACTGTCCGATCGGGCGACCGACGAAGCCCTCGCGTTGTGGCGTCAGTGTATGAAAGGATTGCACACGCTGAAGGACAGCTTCCTGAACCTTCTGCAGCGCGGCGTGGTGGACCGGTTGCTGTTCAATTTTCTGTTGGTGTTGCAGGGATTCACGGCCTTGATCGTCCTGGTGATCGTGGTGCAGCATATCCGGCGTCGCCGACGACGGAAACTGCCCGTGATGGGCCGGCGATTGGTTCTGCTGAACCGGTTATTGGCGCTGCTGGAGCGACGGGGATTGATCGTCACGCCCGACAAGACTCTCCTGGAGCAGATGTCCGAGGCGCGGAAGAAATTCAACCTCCCCGCCTTCCGGCTCGACGCGCTGGCGCATCTGCAATACCGCTGGCGCTGGGGACGACGGGAACCCACCCCCGAAGAACTCCAACAGGCCCGAGAACACTTCGACGCCCTCTGCGAACAAATCAGCGCACAAGGAAAAACCGGAAGAGAACGCGAATCCCTAGGGGACAGGTAAGACGGATGAAGACAAATTGCGCGAAGGATTTGTAGTCAGGAGTCGGGAGTCAGAAGAAAAACATCAACAAAATTCGTCTTCATTCATCTTATGCCAATTCAACAAATAAAGGCCGATGTAGTCATTTGAATTTCTTTGAAAGTAGCCACGGGCGCAAGCCCGTGGACACCCCGTTGTATAGAGATATTCGAATCCCGTAGGGACGATTGAAACACTCAATCGTCCCTGTGGGACTCGTTGAAAATTTTAGAGCATATTTTTCCACGGGCTTGCGCCCGTGGCTACTTTCAAAACAATTATTCCTATGTTTTGGATCAATACGTATACACGAAACGATCGGCCTTTATTCGGTTTTATTCGTCTTATTCGCGTTCTCTTCTTCCCCCAGCAATTCCCGTAGTGTGTTTTTCCACGTGATGCTGTTTTGTTGCCGTTGTTTGGCGGCGGTGCGGAGGAGGGATTCCTGGCGGGGGGTGAAGGCTGACGGGGTGGCGGGATTGATATCCGTCAATCCCAGCGCTTCGAGGACGGCTTGGGTCAGTTCGGGAATTCCTTCGCCCGTTTGGGCGGAGATTTTCAATCGGCCGGCGCCGGGATGAGCGGTGGGGCGGTCGCGCTTGGTTTGGACGTGAAGAATTTTTTGGGTGTGGATGGTTTGGGGTAGTTCGATGGGATCGCCCTCGGTGAGCAGCAAGACCAGGTCCGCTTTTTCGATTTGCTCCCACGCCCGGCGGACGGATTCCGCCTCGACGGGGTGGTCGGTTTCCCACAGCCCGGCTGTGTCGGTCAGATACACGCATCGACCCGCGAGGATCGCCTTGTGGCGAACCCAGTCGCGGGTCGTGCCGGCCCGGCTATGCACGATGCTGACGCACCGGCCGACCAGCGCGTTGGTCAGCGTGCTCTTTCCGGCGTTGGGCGGACCGGCGAGGACAACCTCAGGCGGTTGGAGCAGGCGGCGGGTTGTCCGGAAGGCGTCGGCAGCCGCGAGGAGTCGGTCGGCGGCGTCGGGTGCGAGAGCAGGGGCGTCGAGAATCTCTCGCGCCAGTTTACTCAGGCCTGCCGACCACTGGTTCGTCAGCACCGAAGCCGCCAACAAGCTCGGCGCGTCGGGCAGGGCGATTTGCAGTTCGCGCCCGACGGCGGGGTTTCGCCATCTCGGATGACTCGGCTCGAACGGCGCGTCGTCGCGGCCGGGTTTAACCGTGGCGCCCAATTCTGCCAGTCGTCGCAGCACGCGACGGGCGGTCATCGGTCCGCCGTGGATATTGATCTCCGCGCCGCGAGGGGAAAGAGCGACGACGGCTTCGTCGAGAATTTCCTCCCCGTCCATCAGATTCCCCAGGTGCAGTTGATCGAAGGACGTGTCGCTGAAGGCTTGGCCGTTCCGCGAACGAAACACATCCTCCAACACGTCTCCCCATCCTTCCCCCGCCAGCGAAACCACGGCGATCCCGCCTTTGCCCGGCGGGGTTTGCAAAGAAGCCGTGAGTTGTTCGGGTTCGTGGTGCATGCCAACGTCAGCCGCAGCGCTGCCATTCGGGGGCGATGTCTTTCCGCAGGCGATAGAGCATTTCGCCGGCCTTCGGGACGTATAATCGTCCCTCGTCTTCCTTGCCTTCCCAGTCGGCGACGTTGATGCTCGCGGGATCGCGGTAGCCCATGTTGATGTTCTCGCACACGTCCTTCGGAATGCCCGTCGCGAGGGTGACGTTCACGCGCGAATGCTCCCTGCCGTTCTCGTACGTGCCGATACCGCGCACGTGCGTCGAGTGCGCCAGCACCCCCCAGGGGTAGTCCTTGTACTGGTCCCACTGATTCACGAAGAACGGCAGGGAATGATAGCCGATCGCCCGGATCACCGCGCCGTGGGCGACGGCGATTTCCGAAATGTGCGGCGCGTAGATGATCAGCTCCCCGCCGTCCGCGACGACGCACTCCATCTTGTACATGCACTTTCCGCCCGTCCAGAGTTCGTCGTACATCTCCGGGGCGCGGGAGAGGATCGAATCAAAAGGCCGGTCGCAATAGATCGTGTGAATCTCATCCGACAGGTCCGCGGCGGTGGACCAGCTTTCCTGCACGTCGCTGAAGTACAACCCCGCCAGGTCGTGACCCTTCACGACCATGCACAGGGCGTATTTCTCGACGGAGATCATGTCCATCGCCTTGTGCAGCATCGCGCGGACGGGCGTGTCCTTCACGCCGATCATCTTCGGGATCGTGATCAACGCGCCCAGCCAGTGGAAGAAGTTCAAAAGTTCCTCGCCGCAGATGCCCGGGAAGAAATATTTCGCCCCGCCGGAGAATCCCACCACCTCGTGCGGAAAGACGGGCCCCGCGATCAGGACGATGTCGTACTCGAAGATGCGCTTGTTGATCGTCACGTCGATATCGCGGGCGAAGATATGGTTTTCCGGCGATAAGTACGTGGCGACTTCGTCGCGCGTGAACGCGCCGATCCTCGCGAGCATGTCCGGATTCTTCCATTCATGGTTGAAGATTTGGCTGCCCGGTAAGACTTCGCCGCGGTTCCCCGGTTCGATGCCGAAAAGTTTGTCGATGGCGTCGTCGGGCAGGGCGGGGTGCGTGCCCAGGGCGATGAGAAAATCCAGCGCCTTGGCGCGGGGTGCGATA
Source organism: Phycisphaerae bacterium (assembly GCA_016929245.1). Taxonomy (GTDB): domain Bacteria; phylum Planctomycetota; class Phycisphaerae; order SM23-33; family SM23-33; genus JAFGEJ01. The sequence continues at coordinate 9,401 of JAFGJE010000010.1, read as the reverse complement.
TGGGCATGCAATTGTCGGGCGATTTCCGGCAGGGGGCAGGTGCGCGTATGATCGGGAACGATCACCAGCACTTTTTTCCCGTCCGGCGCCAGCGCGTCGGCGGCTTGTGACACGATATTACCAATATTATGAAGATCCATCGCCTGACCGGCCCGGCCTTGTCCTATCAGCGTCATGCGTTTGCTCCTGTCGAAAAGATGACAAATTCATCTTACTGAACCCCCACGCCGAATGCACTGTTCAAGAGTCGAGAATTTTTTCTCTTTACCGGTAATTGGTTCATAGGAGAATTGATCTTGTTTCCCAGGCAGACTCATCGCATAATCCCGCTTGTGTCGGTTACGGAGGATGGAAACCTGAAATCAGGTGGTGAAATCACTCATTCCCTATAGAAAAGAACCATGATTCTCGCGGGCGTCGATGAGGCGGGGTTGGGACCGGTGCTGGGGCCTTTGGTGGCTTCGGCGACGGTGTTTCGCCACGCTCCGCCGAAAGAAAATGGTCCGACGTTTCCGACGCCGGATTTGTGGGTGCTTCTGCAGGATTGCATCACGCGGGATCTACGTCGCGCGAAGAAGGCGGGAGTGATCGCCATCGCGGACAGCAAGAAGCTGTATTCCCGCCAGAAAGCGGACGGCCTGGCGCCGCTGGAGCGGGGGGTGCTCACGATGCTGCTCTGCGGGGCGGAACAGCCAAGCCAATCCCACGTGCCGGGAACGTTTTGTACGTTTCTGGATATCGTCGCGCCAGGCGCGCGGGCAAAATCGCGGGAGTATCCCTGGTACAACCAAAGCGACCTGATTTTACCCCGCGCGGCGAAGGATACAGCCATCGAGCTGACCGCCAACGCCGTGCGTCATTCGATGCGGGCCGCGGGGGTGGAGTTTCTCTCGATGCGCGCCGAGCCGGTGTTCGTGGGGGAATTCAACCGCCTGATCGCCGCGACGCAGAATAAATCGACGACGGCCTTCGACGTGACCTGCCGCCTGTTGATGCACCTCTGGCGAACGCCCGACGAGGACGACCTCCGCGTGATCGTGGACCGCCAGGGCGGGCGCGTGCGGTATCGCGTCCCGCTGCAGCGCGTCTTCGACGGGTGCAGCCTGAAGATTCTCGACGAAACGGAGACTCGCAGCGCCTACGAAATACGATGGGGGCGGCGCCGCATGGAAGTGTCGTTCGAGGTGGGGGGGGAGGGCAAGTCGCCGGCCGTCGCGCTGGCGTCGATGCTCAGTAAATACACCCGTGAACTGTTCATGGAACAATTCAACGCGTTCTGGGGGAAGCAGGTGGAGAATCTTGCCCCCACGGCGGGGTATTACGTGGACGGCAGGCGGTTTTACGAGCAGATCGAACCGGCGATGCGGCGGTTGGGCGTCGATCCGCATTGGGTGTATCGAGTTCGATGAAATGCGTGGAAACAGCGCCGAGCGGCAAGCCGATTCTCATGTCGGCTTGCCGCTTGGCGCTGTTTCTTTTCTATTTTTTCGCTACTCCACCGGTTTGAGGATCATTCCCGTGGCGAGTTTGGGGTAGAAGTAGGTGCTCTTGTGGGGCATGGCTTCCCCGGCGTCGGCGACGGCTTCCACATCCTTCAGGGGCGTTCCCCGCAGGATGATGGACACCTGGGCGTCGCCCGAACGGGCGGCGTGCCAGGCGGCGTTTCCGTCGGGGGTGTATTCGACGTTTTCTTCCTTCGGCCCCCAGGAGGCGAGGGCTTTTTCGATGACCAGTTTGTGCAGAACCGCCACGTCGAGGTTCCGCCAGGCGTCGCACTGGTCGGGGGCGGCCTGGCGCATCGCTTCTTCATTCTTCCGTTTGGCGACCCACACCTCCTCGCCGGACAGCAACGCCATCGCGCCTTTTCCGTAGGGTTCCAGGAACGCGTCGGCGTCGGAGATGTCCTCGGGCGGGTTGATTTGCTTCAGATCGAAATCGGCTTTCATCGCGTCGAGCATTTCGGAGAACCGGAAGCTCGAATCCAGCCCGCGAACCACGCGGTGCGTGGGCAGCACCAGCAAACCCGGATCGTTCCGCGCCACCAGCGCGAAGAGCACGAAATTGGCTTCGTGGTCCTCGTCGATCAGTCCGCCGTCGCGCAGGGCCTGGCAGAAGTTCATCGCCGTCGTGTAGCGGTGGTGCCCGTCGGCGATGTAGACCGGCGAATCCTTCAGCGCCTCCCGGATTTCCGCGATGACCTCCGGGTCGGTCACGACCCAGATTTTCTCCGTCACGCCGCGCAGTTCGCCCGTCAACGTGGGCTCCTCGGGGGCCGACTCCCAGAGCTTTTCCGTCACGCCGATGGGATCCTCGTAGAATCCGAAGATCGGCGAGAGCTGCGTTTTGGTGACGGTGGTGAGTTTCAACCGGTCGGCTTTCGGACCGGCGAAGGTGTGCTCGTGCGGAATCACATCGACGCCCAGCGGTGTGGCGCGCACCCCGCAGAGCATCGCCCGGCGAACGTGGTGCCGGCCGGCCCAGGTGTAACTCTGCTCATAGGCGTACAGCGCCGGTTTCTCGTCCCGGTACAGGACGTGCTTGTCCTGCCACCGGGTCAGGAGTTTGGCGGCGGCTTTGTAACATTCGTCCGGTCCGACGCTTTTGGGCGGGCAGTGCGGTAAATCCACCGCGACGATGTTCGTCGGGTCGGTCGCCAGGAAGGCGTCCTTGTCCGCCTGGGTTAAGATGTCGTACGGCGGCGCGATCTGCGTGCTGATTTCCGGTCCTCGATAATGCCAACCCCGAAACGGCCTGATGTCCATGATCCATTCCTTTGTATAGTTGTTCCACACAGCAATCCGCGCGTCGAAACGGGAACAAACGATTCGCACCCGCCGCCGCACACCTATTGGGTACCGCATTTGGCGGAGATTTTCAAGGGCATAGCACGCTTGATTTCCCCCGGCTGGGGGGATACAAGAATTGTAGGTATATGAACTCTTCACGGACAACTACGGGCACAAAGGATTCATCTCATGGCTGACGAAAGCAACGGGAACGCGGACGCGCCGAAAATTATCGTGGACGACGACTGGAAAACCCAGGCGCAGGCGGAAAAAGAGAAGCTGGCCGAGGAAGCCAAAGCCGGGAAAACCTCCGAACCTCCCGCCGGCGACGCCGCGGACCAGGATGAAGACGGGCAGCCGCGGGAGATTCCGCCGGCCGGCTTTGTCTCCCTCGTCAATACCATCGCCATGCAGACCATGATGGCGCTGGGGGGGGTGGAAGATCCGGAGACGAAAAAACGCTACGTCGATCTGGGGGTGGCGAAATATCACATCGACACGCTGGCGATGTTGCAGGAAAAAACTCAGGGGAATCTTTCGGACGACGAAGCCAGGCTGCTCGATCGGGCGCTGTACGACTTGCGCACGGGATTCGTGCAGATCGCTCAACACGTCCGGCAGCAGGCGGGGGTGGAACAGGGATAACGAATCTTGACGTGGATCGTGGCGCCTTCAATCGTCGCTTCGACGATTGTGGGTGCTCCTGGAGAAAGGTAATCTAAAGCGGGCAACTGGGATAATCACAACGGCGTTCCAGATTTATCTTTTCTTGTTTGTTATTACGAATAAATCAAAGGTAAATCTGAATATAACGAACCCAATCCTTCCACGAAGAAAAAAAGCAAAATCAAACACGACGGCTTGACTTTTTGTATATCTGAAGCTATACTTATAATGGTATGGCAAGCGAAATGCGATTCCCGGACGTCAGGAAGATGCTGGAAGCCAAGGGGTACTTCTGGCATCGGACCAACGGGTCTCACCATTTGTTCAAGAAACCGGGCGTCGGGACATTCTCCGTGCCGGTGCACAACGGAAAGGTCAAGCCGATCTATGTCAAGCAAATCCAAAAACTCTAAGGCGAAGAATGCGAAAGGTGCGGACAAAAATGACCCGCGTCGTCCTTTCGATCCTGCGATCCTCAAACAAGCCAAAAAGATCGCCGCCGACTACGAGATTGTCATGTGGTTTGAGGACGGGGAATGGTACGGTCACGGACTGGAACTTCCCCATACCTACGGTGACGGCAAGACTCCCGCCGCCTGCATCGCCTCCGTTCGCCAGGGACTGGTGCTGACCGTGGCGACTATGCTGGAGGACGGAGAACGGCCACCTGCCGCCGCCAGAGCCGGCGAACGCACCGAACAGTTGAACATCCGCTTAACAGCGGAAGAAAAGGCGCTGCTGGAAAATCGCTCCCGCGCCGGTGGATTCCGGGGCGTCTCCGATTTCGTCCGCACCTCGGTGCTGGAGAAGACCTGAACACCACTCGATGCAGATGAAGACAAGGGCGAATTCGTCAGGAAGTCATTCACCGTGTTTTTTTATTTTTCCCGCCGCCACGCCAGGACGGTCAGGTCGTCGAACTGGTTGCCTTTCTGGTACGCCATCACGTCGGTCGCCACGGTGTCGCACATGTCCTTGACGGATTCGCCGGCCAGGCGCTGGAGCAGTTCCGCGAACCGCTCCTCGCCGAACTGCTCGCGGGTGGGGCTCATCGCCTCGGTCACGCCGTCGGTGTACAGCACGAGCGTCTGAGCGGGCGAGACGGTGATTTTGTCCATTTTGTAGACTTCGGTCGGATCGATCGCCAGGATCAGCCCGCCCGTCTCGTCCAGCATGCGCGTCTTGCCGTCGGGGGACACCAGAAACGGCGGATTGTGCCCGGCGTTTCCGTATTCGAGAACGCCCGAATCCAGGTGGTAATACGCCAGGAACAGCGTCACGAACAAGTCGGTGTCCTTGTCGCGGCAGAGCAGGCGGTTGGCGCTGGCGAGCGCCTCGGCCGGGTCGTCCTTGTGGGCGCAGACGATGCGCATCACCGTTCGCGTGACAGCCATGAACAGCGACGCGGGCACCCCCTTGCCCGAGACGTCGCCGACGAGAATCACCAGGCGCTTCGGATCGATGAAGAAGAAATCGTAGAAATCCCCGCCGACCTGCTTGGCCGCCCGCGTGATCGCGTGCAGGGAAAATTCGTCGTGCTCCGGGAACGGCGGGAAGCTGTGCGGCAGGAGCGATTGCTGAATCTGGCTGGCGACGCTCAGCTCGCTCTCGACCGCCTGGCGGGCCTGCACCTCGCGCGTGAGATTCCTCATGTACTGGGTCAACTGCACACCGAGCTGGTTGACGCTCTTTTTGAGTTCGACGATTTCCGGAATACCCTTTTCCCGCACGGCGAAGGAGAAATCGCCCTCGCCGATTTTCCGCACGCCGTCGCGCAGCTCGAGAATCGGCGTCGAGATCGTGTACGCCAACCGCCATCCGAACAGGCCCGTGATGAGCACCAGCACGATCGTGCCGATCAGCACGATCCAGCGCATGGAGTTCGTGGAAGCGTCGGTGCTGGCGAGAATGTCCTCCCGGCTGCGCTGACTGGCGGCGTCGGAGGCGTCCTTGATTTTCTCGTGCACGGGCAGAAAGTAATCGTCGATATTGACCACCGCGCAGACGAAAAAGCGCGTTCCGCGGATGGGCACGATGGCCATGTATTTCCGGCGCGAACAATTGTTGCAATCCAGAAACGTGTAATATCCCTTGACGACTCTTTCGTCCTTCGCGGTGATCGCCTCTTCGACCAGTTCCCACATTTTCGGGTGATCGTCTTTCCAGTCCCGGAAATTCTTCCCTTCCACGTCGGGATTCGGGTGCAGAACGGACACGCCCTTCTCATCGAGCACGTCGCAATACCCCGCGCGGATGCCGTCGTAGGTTTCCATGTTCGGGGTCGCCGCGGCGCGGAGGACGGCGTCGTTTCGCATCGCGTCGTAGTTTTTCAAGTCCCGGCCCTGGAATTTCGCCGCCAGTTGGCTGGCGACCAGCTTTCCCTGCAGTTCGACGAACTTCTCGCCGTAGGAGGTCAGGACATTCTCGCTTAAACGCAGATTCGCCTGGGCGACGTCGTCCACCCCGCGATCGGCGGCCGCCAGGTCGTCCCGGGCGACGCGATTGCCGACGATCTCCAGCAATCCCAGCAATCCCACCGCCAGCACGACAACGACAATCAGATACGACAGGATAAGACGCGTTCGTAATTTCATGAGAGTTTCTGTTTGCGTGATTTTAGTTCATTCCACTGAAGAAATATCGGCAAAAGCCCCCCCCGGACGGAAGAAGGAAATGGGGGAAAAACGGAAGGATCCGATTACGTTTTGTCCGGGATTTCCTCTCGGAAGGCTTTATGGAATTCGACGGTTCCCCGCGGGACGTATCCGTCGAAGGACAAAGCGAAGAACGCTTCGGGGGGAACGCCTTCGTAAGCGAGACTGTCCACGTTTTGAAAACCGAAGCGCGTGTAGTATCCCGGATGTCCCACGAGGCAGCAGCCTCGAGCGTTGCGATCCCGTAAGCGGGACAATCCCTGCTGGATCAGCGCACTGCCGATTCCCTGGCGTTGATACTCCGGCAGGACGGACACCGGACCCAGGCCGTACCAGTTTTCCGTTCCGTCGGACATGTTCACCGGGGAAAAGGCGATATGTCCGACCACGCGGCCTTTGAGTTCCGCCACGAGCGAGATCGCCAGCGCCCCGGCGTCCCGCAACGCGGCGATGATGAATTGCTCCGTGTGATTGCTGATGTCCAGCGTGCGGAACGCCGCCTCGGTGACATCGGTGATCGCGTCCGCGTCGGCGGGAGTTTCCGCCCGGATGTGTATTTCCTCTTTCATTGGGTTTAGGCGTTTTCCGGTTTGGATTTCGTCGGGACGTCCCAGCGCAGAATGTACAAGCCGAAGGCGAACAACCCCAGCGCGCCGGCGGCCGGCAGGGCGATTTGACCGGGCAGGGCGAAGGCGTGCATCACCAGCGCCAGGCTGCACAATACGGCGGTGATGATCCAGGCGATCACGTCGGTTTCCCAGGAGGACAATCCCGCGGCCTGGAGACGCAGGGAGAAATGATCCGGACTGGTTTGACACCAGACCAATCCCTTTTTCACGCGAACCAGCACCAGCAGCGTCAGCTCGAACAGCACGATCCCGCAGATCAGAAGCACCTGCGCCGCCCAGGGCCAAATTGGTCGGCCTTGCCCCAACAACAGCGTGATCGCCGCGACGAGGAATCCCAGGAAATATCCCCCCCCGTCGCCGAGAAGGACGGTCGCGCGGGGTTTGTGGAACCACAGCACCCCCAGGGACGCGCCCAGGACGGCCAGGCACAGGGGATTGATTCCCGTGAGGATCATCAAGGCGACAAAGATCAGCACGGAAATCCCCGTAACCAGTCCGTCGCAGACGTCCGTGAGATTGAAAGCGTTGATCAGGACGAGAATCCACATCGCGGAAATCGCGCCGTCGATCCAGAGAAATCCCGTAAAAGCGCATCGCACCCCCAAGGCCGCCGCGCCGGCGGCGAAGAGCAATTGACCGCCGAATTTCATGTCCGTGGATACAGTGAACTTATCATTCACCACGCCCAGCAGCAGAAACAGCACCCCGCCGCCGAGGAATCCCCAGAAAACCCGCGCATCCATCGCGGCGAAGGGATTCTCCCCCGCGGGGATCACGGTATATTCCCGCAGAAACCACGCCCCCGCCAGGCCGCCCGCCACGCCCAGGAACATTCCCACACCGCCCAGATACGACACCGCCGTTGTGGTGGACGTTGATAGGTGGGAATCGGGAAGTCTCACAAACCCGATTCGCAACCCCAACGCCCGCGTCGCTCGCGTGCCCAATCCCCCCAGCGCGACGCACAGGATGAAAAGGATAATGTTTCCGTCGGTCATAACGCCTTCCCTTTCCCTCCCCCGGAGATCAACACATCCGTTTTCGGCATGAAAGGTTCGTGTCTCCCGTTATGAATAGAATGTTTCACGCGACAGGTGTGCTATAGTATACCGCTTATGACCGCGAGTCACTATCGAAAAAAGGAACCTTTCCACTGTGGTAAGCGACCGGATTTTCTGGTGGTTTGAATTTTGGGGTGGCTTGGACATCTTGTCCAAGCGTCGCACGGCCGTCCCGGCCGTGCTCCTCCACGGGCAAGATGCCCGTGGAACCCTTGGGCGAGACGCCCAAGCCACGTTGTAATCCCATCCAGTAGACCGCCAGAAAATCCGGTCGCTCACCACGGTGCCATGGAATCCGGTTTATCGATTCGGACGGATACGGCCGTGTTCGAGTCGGCAGTAGCGGTCGGTCATTCCCGCGATGTAATCGCAGATCACGCGGGCGGGTTCGCTTTTTTCGGTTTCGATCCGCCGAAAATACCGGACGGGGAGTTTGGACGGGTCGGCCTGGAAGGCCTGGAATAATTCGCGCAGAATATCGGCGGCGATTCGCTCCTTTCGGAGGATTTCGGGGTGCCGATAAACGTTCTCGAACAGAAACGTCTGCATCTGACGCAGCGCCTCGGCCGTGTCGGCCGGCAGGGCGACGCAGGTTTTCCCCGCCCGTCGGGCCGCGGCGGGGGAATCGATATTCCGCTCCGCCAGCAATTGGCGCGTCGTTTGGATCACGTCTTCGCGGAGCACCTCCGGAACTCCCTGCACCGCCTGGATGCGCCGATGAATCACGCGCGCCCGCGGATGCCGATGCGCCGCCCGTTGCCAAACGCGCCGCCAGAGCGCCAGATCCCGCAAAGCCTCGCCCCGCACGATCCCCAGCGACAGGGCGTCTTCCAGGTCGGCAGCCGTGAAGGCGATCTCGTCGGCGATATCCACCACCTGCCCCTCCAGGGGCGCCGAGAATCCGTCCGCCGTCGCTTCCGGCGCGTCGTATAGCGTTTCATGCCGGCCGAGACACTCGCGCGTCACGTCGGTCAGGTTCAACCCGTGAAATTCGGGAAACGGATGCTCCAGGGATTCCACGATCCGCAGCGACTGACGGTTGTGTTCAAATCCCCCGCTCTGGGCCATCAATTCGTTGAGCACTTTCTCGCCGATGTGTCCGAAGGGCGGGTGTCCCAGGTCATGGGCCAGCGCGACGGCTTCGACGAGGTCCTCGTTCAATCCCAGCGCCCGTGCGATGGTGCGTCCCACCTGCGCCACTTCCAGCGTGTGCGTCAATCGCGTCCTGCCGTGATCGTTCTCATGCGGCGCGAACACCTGCGTTTTATAGTCAAGCCGCCGGAAGGCTGAGCATCGCGACACGCGCAGGCGATCCAGTTCAAACGGATCGATTTCGCCGAGATGCGCCTCGGCGTGCCGCCGGGAGGCGTCGGCGGGCGAAATGGCGTAGGGTTGCAGGGGCATGATGTTTTTACGTCATTAACAGGAGGTGGCTGGTATTCCGTACCACATCCGGGATTGTCATCTCCTAAGGAGTCCCAAGGACCTGAGCGGAGCGAAGCCCCTTAGAGCCTGTATGAAAACGTTCTTTCATGTGGCTTGGGCCTCTGGCCCAAGCGTCCCAGGGGCATCTTGCCCCTGCAAGATGGGGATATTCACGGGCAA
>JAFGJE010000138.1 GCA_016929245.1 Phycisphaerae bacterium | reverse complement strand
ACTCAGGGCCGTTATGGGCCGCTAACCCTTTAACGTATGACTTTTTCATTCACACCACCTTGCCGGTTTAGCCCGGCGCACAAAGGACAAACCATGCGGACGATCCAACGCCTCACTCCCGAAGCGGCGGCGGAATTACAAAGAAAACGCGCCGCGGGAAAAGCGGTGTAATTCCTTAATAATATTTGACTTGCATCTCAAACGAACATGAATCATAATATTATGGAAATTTTAAGAATTCCGATTTTATGTATTCCCTTTTTGGAAATTGTCCGATAGAATGAATTGTGTAGCCCGAAGCGGTACGGGGTGAATCCGGTTCGGGGTATCTGGGCATCTGGGTCCGAGGAGTGAAAAATGCCAAAGACCGCTGTTTCCCACGGAGAAATCAGTCTGGCGCCCCGGCCGGCGGTGAACGTAGAGACAAAACGAGCGTTATTGATTGGGGGACAATCTCTTCTGCGAGTCGGAATCACGGAAATTCTTCGGAAATGCTCCGTGGACGTCGTTCGGCAGGACGCCTCGGAAGAAATCCTCAGCGACTTTTTCACCGATGAAAACGAATCTCCCGTCGATCTGATCCTCCTGGTTCTCACGGGCGGACCATTCGCGGCGATCCATCGGATTCGCGAAGCCCTGGGCAAAACCAGCAACACAGCCCCGCTGGTGGTGCTTTCCGAAGAGACCGGGCGCGGCGAGGTCTACGCCGCACTCCGCATCGGCGCCAAAGCCTACCTCGACCTCGATTGCGATCCGCAGGAACTCATCAAAGCCGTCCGCACCGCCATTGAGGGAAAAGTCTATCTCGCCCCGGATGTCGCCGAATTGCTGGTCAACGACATGTCGGCCGCCTTTGAACCCTCCACCGGCACGAAACGCTTACCCAGCGTCGAACTCAGCCGGCGCGAGGTGGAAATCGTCCAACTGCTCTGCGAAGGGCTCAGCAGCAAGGAAATCGCCCGACGGCTGCACCTCAGCGCCAAGACGGTCGAAAACCATCGCTACAATATCTACCGCAAGTGCGAAGTGGATTCCGTCGCGACCCTCATGCGCTACGCGATCAAGCACGGGTTGATTTCCATCTGACCGAAAAATTCTCATTCCTCCCCGTTCTGCCGCTTGTAAGACTCCGGGAAGCATGGTACATCTTTGCGCGCATCGACGACCCCGGCGAACCCGCGGACGGAGTTTCGCGCGAGGGCGGCAGGGAAAGGAATGAGCATGGACAGGTTGTACCCGATTTTACTCCTGGTGGGATCGAATTGCTTCATGACCTACGCCTGGTACGGGCATCTGAAGGATCTGCGATCCAAACCGCTGCTCCTGGCGGTGATCGTCAGTTGGGGTGTGGCGTTTCTGGAGTATTGCCTCCAGGTGCCGGCCAATCGGCTGGGCATTCAAACCTACTCCCTGGGACAACTGAAGGTGATCCAGGAGATCGTCACCATGATCGTGTTCGCCGCCTTCGCCATGATCTACATGCAGCAGCGTCTGACCTGGAACTACCTCTGGGCGGGTTTGTGCCTGGTGGCGGCGGCGTTTTTCATCTTCCGGGAGGCGGGGACGGCTCAGTAATCTTCCCCGGCGGTGGCGGGAGAGGACGGTTCCCGCGCGGAGTCCGACGAGGAGGTTTCCGTCCACCATCCGGAATCGGAGGGTCGATGGTTCAGGCGAAGGGACGTCACGGCCACCACCGGCAGGAGAATCGCGATCATCAGCAGGATCATCCCCGCCAGCGTCGCCCGGACGCGAACGCCGAGGAGAAATTTCCGTTCCGGTTCGGTGGGAGATTCCCAGGCGAGGTATTCCCGTTGCGGACACCACAGTTTCAGCCAAAACACCGGTCGACGAACCAGGCAAAAAGCGAGCACCGAAAGACCGGTCGCGACGAAACTCAGCATCAACACCGTGCCCATGCCGAACTCCTGTATCGAGGCGGGATTCCCCAGCGAGCGGACAAGCACAGTTTCTTTCTCGTCCAATCCCCGGAAAATACTTGACCCAAATTGCATTGTGTCAATTCAGGTTTGGAATTACTCGATCCTGTCGGAGGGAGATTGGACGGTTGGGTATGCAGGCGGCGCCGATGTGTTCGTAGGTGCGGTTCAGCGCTTCGATGAGTTCGCGGCTTTTGAGCGCGCTAAAACGGCCGTCGTTGTAGATCACGAGAAACGGATCATCCTCGTCTTTCAGCAGCACGGTGCACAGCAGCACGCCGTCGGCGGGGTCGGTTGGTTTGAGGGCGGGGAAGTAGATCACATCCGGCGTGACGGTGAAACGGCTTGTCGATTTGTCGATGGCGGGGATGTCTTCGCGGTCGGTGCTGAACAAATCCTTCGGCGTCAGCAGACCTTCATTGACCAGCGCCTCCAGCGTCCCAGGCCGACGGTCATACTTATTCGTATACGCCGCCACGGCCTGATGAACCTTTTTGATCTGAGATTCGGTCAGTGTTGGTTGGGGGATGAAGGGATTGTCTCTTTTTCGTTCTGCTCGTTCTGTCATATAGAGGAAAACAAAAAGGATGACGGCCAAAAAAGCAGCTATCAAAAAAGGTTTAAGGATAATGTGGCCTGTTTTCATTACCGAATTCCCATTTCATGCAAGAGGGTTTCGTTTATAGTCTGGATTTGTAAGCGGAATTCATCCATATCATCGATTTGCTCAACGTCTCCGTTGTTGAATATCATCCCGGCAATATTCTGGTTATGATTAATAGGAATCTCGAACATAACCGGAAGTATTTTCCAAGAATCAGTCTGAAATTTTGGTTGGGAGCAAAAACAATAAACGTAATCGCGTGAAAATTTTGAATTCCAGGAGGCTTTGTGCTTGGCGGAGGGACAGGTGAAGCATTTTTCTGATGCAAATCCTTCGTGAACTAATGCGTCCAGGTTTGAAGGATAAATTGGAGAAAGGGTTGTTTTATCTTCTTCTTCTTCTTCATTTAAGCGACAAGTTTCGCATTCAGAATACAATGACAATGCTGTGCCGATCCCTTTCAGTTGAGACCGACAGATGGCACGTGATGGAGATTCTCGAGGTGGAAGGGTTAGAAAAAGAACATGTCCTAATAACATGCACATTGCAAAAAAACTCAATATGAATACTAAAATACCGATAAATATCCCCAAAGCGGATTGCTTTAGAGGGGACTCGTTTTGTGAGGGTGTTTCCATGGTTCGTACCGAGTGTTGTTTGGATGATTGATGGAATTCCTGGGAATTATCGTATCATCGTTGATGTTTGACGGCAAGGGAGGATGGTATTTTGTTCAAGACTTACGCATCTTAATTCCTTTCTTCAGCCCAACGGGCTGATGGAGCATAGCCCAAGGCAACGCCTTGGGTGATCGAGATAAAAAAACGTAAAGCCCTGCAAGGGCGCAAGAGATTGTCTCGCCCTTGCAGGGCTCCGATTCATTAGAATCCATCCACCCAGGGCTTCGCCCTGGGCTATGATATTTACGCCTTTCAGGCGATAAATACGAAAAACAAAAAGGGGCACCCGCGCCAAAGGCACGGGCCTGTACGCCTCCTACGGGGTCGCGAAGGGCGGTAAACCGCCCTGGAATTCGTACATGGGATTCTTCGTTCGTGCAGGGAGTTAGGTTCGGTTGTCTCGCTCACGTCCGAGTCTTTTCCTGCAGGGCGTGGAGGATCAGGAGGATGTATTCCGGTCTGGCGGGGTGGGGATTTCGCAGTTGCCGCGCGCAGCGGGTGAGAATCGTCTCGGCGACCTGCGATAGCTGGAACAGGGGCAGCTTTTCGACCAGCTCCGCCAAAATGCGTCCGCCCGTGTCCAGGTCGTCGTGCGCCAGGGCGCGGGAGGCGTGTTCGAGGGCCTCCGCGACGGCGGGGTCTTTGTCCACCCATTTGGCGATGGGCTTCGCGAGGTCCAGCACCGCGGCGCTGACGCCGGCGGCGAGGTCGTTCCGCACGCGACGCCAGAAGAGCGAAAATCGATGCCCGCCGCCGAGAATCCTCGCCAGCGCCAACGCGCACTCCGCGCGGAACACGTCGCGGGGCGCTTCGGCGAGCAGCGTGAGGATGTCCTCCACGGCGTCCCGGTCGTGCAGCGCGCCCAGGGCCGCCGCGTACGCGACTTTCAGGTCGGGACTCGTTTCCCGCCGCAGGCCCGCTCGCAGCGCGTCGATCGATTCCACGTCGCCGAGAATTCCCAGCGCCCGGGCGGCCCGCGAACGCAGCAGGGGATATTTGGATTCCAGCGTCCCCCGCAGCGCGGGTAAGGCGGAGGGATCCCGCATGCGCGACAGCGCCCAGGCGGCCGCGGCGCGCAGTTCGGTTTCCCCGTCGCGCAGCAGATCAATCAGCGCCTCGACGAGTTCCGTCCGCGCGGGCGTGCGAGCGATGGAATTGACGGCCTCGTAGCGCACATGGAAACTCGGATCGTGCAAAGCTTCGATCAACTCCCCGGCCGTCAAGGGACTCTTCAGATCGCCCAGCCGTTCCACGAACGAGATGCGCTGATGCTCCTGCCCCGTCCAGCGATGGCGCACGAGCAGGCCCATCGCAGAAAAGGGGTTGCCCTGCACGAACATCCCGGCGAATTTGCGGGTTTCCATGTCTCCGCGACGGTGCATCCGCTGAAACACCCACGCCGACGCGGCGCAGCACAGGGAGGACATCACGAACAACGGCACGTACGGGTCGAGTCCCAGGTGGTCGAACCGATGCGCGAGGGATTTGAATCCGTCCAGCGCCAAACCGCCCAGGAGCGTCGCCAGACCGAGACAGACGTTAAACACCATATAGTACGCGGGGATATAGTGTTCTTTTTTGTCGGCGGGCATGATCAGGTACAGCTGCCGGTTCGCGCTGACGTTGTACGCGACGCTGGCCATCCCCATCAGAAAGAACAATCCCGCCGCGACCGTTCCGGAGAGAAAATGATGCTCCGGTAAAAGCAGCCACGCCGGTATGACCGCGGTCATGAGCACCATGCCGATGACCGACACCGGCCGCGAGCCGTAACGATCCGACGACCAGCCCCAGAAATACGAAAACACGACCATCCCGATGAGCATGGCGTTCTGGGTCAGCAGGGCGCCGCTGGGGGTGAATCCCGCGCGTTCGATCAGGAACAGCGGAAGGAAGGTCATCGTCGCGGTGATTCCGAACACCGCCAGTCCGATCCCGCCGACCAGGCGACGGAAATTCGCGTCGCGATAGGTGGAAAAAACGCTGCGCAGACTGGCGCGTCGCTTGCGATCCCGATCCAGAGGTTTCCCCCCGGGCACGGGCAGGAGCGTCGCGACGCTGAGGAAACCGATGACGAGACTCACGCCGATCAGCCAAAGGTATCGCTCGATTCGCGCGTTTTCCAGAAACAACCCGGCCAGAAGAAACGCCAGAAACACTCCCAGCACCATGGCGAGGAATTCCATGCTGGTGTATTTACCGCGGATCCGGGCCGGAACGATTTCCTGCATCCATCCGATGAATCCGTTTTCCGCGATCACGCGAAAGAACCCGAACGAGGACATCACGCACGCGATCAGGACGAAGGCGCCGATTTTGCCGAAGCGTTCCTGGACGATCGGCAGAAACAGAAACAGGATCACGGGGAAAATGCGAATCAGTAAAAACAGCACGGTGGCGCGTTTGTACCCGAACCGGGCGGTGTAGGAAGAGATAAACGGCGCCAAAACGCCCAGAAACGGAAGCAGGGCGAAGAGGAAACCGATCTGGGTTTTATCCATGCCCAGCGCGTTGAAAAACAGCGCGATCACCGAACCGAAGATCGATAAATTGGACGCGCAAGCCGCCAACACCTGAAATCCAAGTAACCACGGCAGACGGCGCTGTTTTTGTGCATCGGTCAAGGCGGGATACATCAACGCCACTCCTTCCACGCATCGCCATGCGCGCCACGTTTACCGAATCGGAAGGGGAGAATCAATCCTTAATCGTTCATGAGAAATGAAAAAAAAGAATGAAGATGAATGAACAGCAAAATTTTTGCATTTGTCATCCTGAGCGGAGCGAAGCGGAGTCGAAGGACCTTACGCATAGCTACCCGTGGGGTCCTTCGACTTCGCTCGAAGACTCGCTTCGCTCAGGATGACAGATAATACCTTTTAGCGAATCTGCACCGGCTTGCCGCTCGCCGCCGATTTGTAGATCGCGTCGAGCAGTTCCATGACGATCAGGCCTTCCTCGCCGCCGGCGGTGTGGGGCTTGTCGCGGACGATGCAGTCCACGAAGTGGGCCATGCTCGATCCGGCGAACTCCGGCGCCGCGTGCAGACGCATGTCCCACGGGGCGCCGTCTTTTTCGAGATAGAGTTCCGCCTCGAACTTGTAGGTTTCGTCAAGGTTCCGCTGGACGAGACCGGCCTTCGTTCCGAACAGGCGGGTTTCCATCATCTCGTTTTCCTTGATGTTGGCGGCCCAGGAGGCTTCCACTTCGATCGTCGCGCCGTTCTCGAACCGGATCAGTCCGACGGCGAGGTCTTCGACGTCGTATTTCTTCTTTTCCTTCTTCGCCAGGGCGGAGGCGATGGGATTGTACGCGCCGGCCAGCACCCACGTGGGTTTGGGATATCCCATCAGCCAGAGCGCCAGATCGAGCCGGTGCACGCCCAGGTCGATCAGCGGTCCGCCGCCGGAGAGTTCCTTCTGCCCGAACCATCCGCCGAAGCGCGGCAGACCGCGACGCCGATGCCAGATCGTCCTGGCGAAGTACACGTCGCCGAGAATCCCGGAATCGACGGCCTTCTTGAGGGCCTGGGACTGCGGGGTGAAACGGTAGCTGAAGTTGATCATCAGCCGGCGCTTCGCCTTGACGGCGGCGTCGAGCATCTGCCTGGCTTCCGCGGCGTTCATAGCCATCGGCTTTTCGCACAGCACGTGCGCGCCGGCCTTGAAGGCCGCCAGCGTCAGGGGCTTGTGGAACTTGTTCGGCGTGGCGATCGCGACAATGTCCAGGTTCTCCCGACGGATCATCTTCGCCGCGTCGGTGTACCGATTCGGAACGTCATGGTCATTGGCGACCTCTTTCAGGCGGTTCGGATCGGTATCCGTCACCGCCACCACGTCCGCTTCCGGGCAGGCTTGGAAGTTCCGCACATGCGCCGCCCCCATCCCCAGTCCGATCACGCCGACACGAAGCCGTTTCATTGAAACATCTCCAATACGATTCCCGTGATTCATCCCTCCATCCGCCGTTCGGAGGAAGGCGAAGGAATAAAGCGCCCCTTGTAGCGATTCTGAGGAAAGATACAAGAACTTTCCGGGGAAAAAATACATCCGATCCGGAGATGCTGAGGGATTCGGAAGATAGGTGAATTTGTTTTCTCGGGTTTTCAGGAACTGTCCGTCGGAGGTTCATTCCTGCAACGCCGCCGGTTCGGGATTGTTTTTGTAGCGGTGGTAAAGGTAGATATCGAAGGCGACGAACACTCCGTTCAGGACGTACAGGGGGGTGTTCCATTCGGGCCAGCCTCCCGTCGCCGCGGCGCGAAAGAGTTTGGCGGAAAACCCGGAGACGTATCCCAGGAAAATCAGCCACATGAACCCCAGGCTCTTTCCGCGAACGTGTTTGGTTCGCAGGCTCTTCAGGATCGAAATCGGCCAGGACAGCCCGAAGCAGATCAGCATTCCCGCTTCGAGGAACTGTCCGAACTGGTTGAAGATGTTCAATCGGGGGGTCCTTTCGTGTTCCGGATACGATTTCAAATACTGTCGCGAATGACTGTAGTGGACTCGCGGCCAAAAAACAATCGTCAAGAGAAAAGGGCAAGGGATTTCAAATTCTCCGGTTCCGATTCCGATACAGACTTACGATACAAACTGCGCACCGGTGCGCCCGGAGTATTCCATGTCATCATCGACCGTCACGCAAACCGTTCGGAGGACATATTCGACGATCATATTCGCTACGGCCGGGCGGGAATCTACGACGCCTACCTGCATTCCCGGGACCGGGCGTACACCGCCGAACAGGTGCACGAATTCCTCGCCTCCGCGGGGATGAACATGGCTACGTACATCCCGCAACGCCGGTTCTACTACAGGCCTGAAAGTCTCATTCACGATCCCGACCTGCTGGCCGAGATTCGCCGCCAACCGCTGCCGCGACAGGAAACGATCATGGAACTGATGTGGGGCGGAATCGTGAAGCACGAATTCTGGGCCGTTCCGGCGGGGAGGGACACGCGAGCCCGGCTGGACGATCTGGAAAACGTTCCCTATTACCCCCCGGCCAAGGGATCGGAGATGATAGGTCGGCAACTGACCACCGCCCTGGAGCAGGCCGGCGATCAACCCATCACCTTCACCGCCGCGAAGCTGAAGGTTCCGCTTCACCCGGGTCGCCTGAGCAACCTGGTGTTCAAATACATCGACGGCCGACGGACCCTGGGCGAAATTCTCGATCTCGTCCGGCAGGGCGTTTCGGACCATCCCACCAACAAGGAGATTCTCGCGGAATTCCAACCCAACTACGACGCCCTCGGCGGCCTGCTGGATCAGCTTCTATTGGCCCACAAGTCCGTCGTCGCGTTCTACCGGGACTAGTTTTACATCATTTATCGCCCGTGAGAATATCCGAGCAGATGTCCGTCCCGGTGAAACGGTATTTTCCGTCACCCAGGGATTTGCATCGGCCGTAGAGAGAGCGCAGGTTCATGGGAGCGGTGGTGGTGATGACCGCCTCCGCCTGCCCCGGGCCGATTCCGGTGATGAGAACGCGGACGTTGCCCTTTTTGTCGCGAAACTCGCGGGCTTTGACGTTACCCTGCTTCACGTCGATTTTCACCGCCGGCGCTTCGACGTCCGACAGGAGAAACGGTTCCAGGTTCCGCAGCATCGCGGCGACGCGGCAGATGTCCTGCCAGCGGCGCTCCAGGTCGTCCGGTGTCTGGGCCGGCGGATTGAACCAGCCTGGTTTGGTCGCGCGGACCAGGCTGTGATACGAATAGAAGATGAAACCCTTCGCTCCGCGCAAGGCCGGCAGCAGCGACATCGCCCGCATCTGCTCCTCGGAAGGATCGACGAATTCCTCGTGAAATCGTTTCGTGTCGCCTTTGGCCAGCGCGGTTCCCCAGTTGAAGAGTTGTGGAACAACCCACGCCGGCAGTCCCGTACGTTCGACGGCGTCCATGGCGACCTCGACTTTCGCCATGGTTCGGGAATCCCTGTTGTAGATCGGATACGGATCGACGCCGATCACGTCGCACGCCGAACCATACAACGGCAGGTCGCCGTATTGATACAACACCGCCCACGTGGGATGATACGGGTCCAGGCGGTTGATCCGCCGTCGCCGCGCGTTGAGCTGGTCCATGTAGGCAATGGGAATCTCGTCATTGATGTGCCACGCCAGCAGGGCGGGGTGGTCGCGGAAGGTGGTCACGATTTTCGTGACGACCTCCGTTTCATCTTCCGTACCGAACCACGCGACTTTTCTTTTCGCGAAGATGTCCTCATACAGCATGTTCACGGCGAAGATCACCTTGAGATTCTTCGCGTGACATGCGTCCAGCGCCTCACGCACGGTATCCATCGAAACCGGCTGGGTTTTGGGATGCAGATTCATGTATCGGCTGTTTTGCGGCATGATGCAGTTGAAGGGACCGGCGGCGAAGCGTTCCAAATTGTTCGGATTCAAATCATCGACATACAGTCCCACCGGCAAGAAAGGTTCGCCGTTGACCGTCGCCCTTCCGTTCCGGTCGATCCGGCAGGCGTCGGCGGGGATGGGTCGATCCGAGGGAACCACCGTCAACGGCGAAGTCGTTTCACCGAGGATGACTTTTCGCTTCGGGTTCAGCAGCGTCATTTGAAGTGTGGCTTTTCCGATGGGCAAACCGGATAGATTCACGTCGGCCGTATGATCTTGTACGGGCGTGAAGACGGTTTTAACCACTTTGCCTCTCACGTGTGCAGCCACGCGAAGTTGCCTATCGGACAGAAGGTTCTTTGGGAAACCTTCGGTATAGATATTCACGCGAATGCGCCCGTCCCGGGGCGTGATCGTCTCAAACGCCGGCGCGACGACGTGCATATCCACCCGCGGCGCCGCGGGTTCCACGCGAACGTCGTCGAACCAGACGCTTCCGGTCGTCCCTTTACCGAGATACAGCACCACGGTGCATTTCGTGGCGTTTTCGGGAATGGCGGTTTCCCCCCGCACGAGCGTCCAATCGTCGGAATTCCACTTCTCTTCGCTCAATCCGGCGCCGGAACCGTTTAGGTATTGCCCATGGTTCCAGAATTCGACGCGAATGGCTGGGTTTTTCCCCCGGCCTTTCAGATCCTTGCTTCGTATCCACGCGCTGAAGCGATATCGCGCGCCGGGTTGAAGGAACACTGTCTGGATGCCGAGAACATACTGTTTCGGATCGGTCCGCTGGTATCGCAAACCGGCGGTTCCGTTCCGCCCGCCGTTGCGGTCGATGGAAAACCCCTCGGAAAGTCGCCATCCCTTTCCGCCGGACTGGAAGTCGGCGTTCACGAGCTTCACCGCCGGGGGAACCTTGGCGGAAATTGATGTGAATCCCGCCGGATCGTCGGCGGAAGTCGGAACCGAAAAAACGCTCAGCGTCCCCAGAAGAAGGAAGGAACAACGGGAAAACCGGTATCTTCGTTTCATGGAATTACTTTCATCGTATCGAAATCGAACTTGTTTTTTCGGCTTTACGGAGAAGACATATACAGCCCCGCCTTGATCGTCGGATACTGGGTTGGTTTCCAATGCTCTCCGAGGAGTATCTCCTCCGCATCGAGGGATTCCACGTGCGCGTCGAACATGAGGCAATTCGCACGGTCCAGGTGGCGCGTGAAGAGGGGATAATTGATGTCCGGGCCTTCCAGGGGGTATACCCTTTCATGGATCAGGCAACCTTCCCTCCATGTCGCGAACGTCAGATAGTCCTTCGGGGTACTGTCGGCGAAATAGATCAGCGATCCATCCCGGCCGAACGCGCTGACCTGATCGGTTTTCACGGGAATCCATTCTGTAAAGTTACCATTGGAATCCCGATCCACAATCCCGAAGGTTTTGAAATTCAAACCATATCCGTAATTTCCTTTGTTTGTGGCGCTGGCTTGGGGTTCCGAGGGACAGAGGAAAACGTCCCGGGGGACATACTCGGCGTCGGCGAGATAGGACGCGAAGGCGTGTTTGTATTTGATCGAATCGTCCATATTATACGCGGACAGCGCCCAGCCTTCGCTGTCTTCGGAATACAGCGCAGCCGCGATCCCGATCTGATGCAGATTACTCATGCACGTGACCGAATTGGCCAGTTCCTTCGCTTTCGTCAGGCTCGGCAGCAGGATTGACACCAGCAGCGAGATGATGGCGATGACAACGAGAAGTTCGATCAGCGTAAAGGCCATCCGACCATATCTTGTCATGCTTTTCATTCGACCGTCACGTTGTTTCGAGTGGAGAATGATATCGGACGGCGGCGGTCGCGGCCAATCCGCGTCGCCGTCGTCCGATCGTAGTCCTCTGTGAGGATAAACGCAATTACGCTTTTTTCCGTCGCGGGCAAACCAGCCCCGCGCCGACGCACAGCACCAATAGCGTCCCCGGTTCGGGGATTGTCGTGGTGTACTCCGCGGAGAGTCTGGGACGATATCCCGCGGCGGCGTTGTTATTGGAATACGCCTGCGCATTGGACCCGGTCGTTTGGCGCAGGATCAGCACGCCGAACGTCTGTCGGTCGCCGTTGTCGGCCAGCAGACTCGACACGTCCACATCAAACGGCGTGTAAACAGGCGTCGTCGAAGAACTCACGCTGAACGTCACCACCGTCGTAGTGTCGTAGGCGGGCAATTCACCCGGCTGGAATGTGCGGGGATTGCTTTCGTCAATCGCTTCCGTCATCCGTCGGAGATTGAACGTATGGGTGGATTTATCCCCATACGTGCTCAGTGTAAGGCTGAGATTCGCCAGTGTGACGGAGTCGATGCTCTCCCCGGCGCCCTGCGCCAGATCAAACTGGACAAATCCCCACGTCCCGTCATCCAGATACAGGTAATTCCCCGTGACGCTGGGCGTCCCCGCATCGCCACCGGTGACCCTGTAACCATCCTCCGAAGCCGTCTGACTTGTAATCGTATACGCGTCGCCCAGGGACACGGTCGCCAGGCATAGCATCGCCAGCAATGAAATTCCGAATCGTCCTGTCATCTCCTTTGTCATAATCCTTCTCCTTGTCATAAAAAGGTGAATCACACCCGCTCTTTGCGGGCTCGTCGAATTCCGATTGTCAAATACCCTCGGTGTTTCCGTGTGGTGTCAACGCGGCGGGCGAACGGAACCGCCTTCGATGAGGCGCGTCGGCACCAGGATCGTTTCCGGGGCGCTCCTCTCGCTTTCCTCGCTGAGAATTTCGATCAACCGTCGATACGCGCGTCGGCCGATTTCCGCGGGATATGTCGCCATGCGGGTCGGTTCGGGGTGACAGTAGCGCACAAAATCGGTGTTGTCGAAACAAGCGAGGCTCAGGTCGTCCGGGCAGGTCAACCCCGCGGTCGCCATCGCCCGCTGCACGTGAGGCGTCAGCGAACCGTTGGAACAGATCAGGACTTCCGGCAGATCGCCCAGGGCGATCCACTGGGCCATTGTTTGTAAAACCGCGTCGGGACTGATTTGTTCGAGGAAATGGCAATCCCGCGGGAGGATTTGCATGCCTTTGGACGCCAGCCGACCTCGGATCATGTCCAGGCGATAATCGTAATGCGGCGCCTTTTCCACCCTGCCCAGCCAGCCGAACCGGCGAAAACCCTTGCCATACAGATAATCCACCAACTCCTGGCAGGCGGGATAGTAATCCGACAGCACGCAATTCAGCGTCTTGCCGCCGATACGCCGGTTGGCGAGAACCAGCGGAAGATTCGTCGAGATCGCCTGCTCCACGCCGTCCATGTACAGGTCGAGTCGGCCGGTTAAGATCAAGCCGTCCCGTTGTGAAATCTCATCGAGCGTGTCGACGTCAAACCGCGGCTGAAGGCACGATCGCAGGTTCACCTTCGCCCCGGCGGAACGATTCGCCTCCGCCTGGAGCCCATGCAGCAACTGCATGTAATAGGAATCCGGAGACTGTCGATCCGAGTCCAGGTCCATGCCGAAGGCAAGGACATCCAGGTGCGGCGGCAGGGAATACTCCCGTCGGTTGGATTGTTTCGTGGCGGATCCTTTGACGAAATCGTCGGGGGATTTGTTGGCCGCCGCCAGCAGTTCCTCCGGCGGAGCGCCGATCGCTTCGGTGAGGCGACGGATCGTCTTGATCGCCGGGGCGGGTAGACGGTCGTTCTCCAGCTTGCTGATGTACGAAAAATCCACACCGACACGTCGGGCAAGGTCACGCTGTGTCAGGCCGCTCTGGCGACGATGTTTCCGCAGGAGTTCACCGAAAGCAAGCAGGTTCGTTTCCATGAATTTAGCATAGTTGATAATGAGTTGAAAGTCAACTCAAATTATATTTGCTCAACAAGAAAATATTTTTTCGCATTCTTTTAGTTAGGAACTTGACAGGTGCGAACTTTATGCTAACATTATTAAAAGCGTGTTCGTGGAATCGTATCGAAAAGGGTTTTACGGTCGAGTTTTGCAAGGAAGCAAGCCATGTTACGTGAGTTGCATATTTCCAACCTGGCGATTATCGAGCAGGTGAATATCGAGCTTGCGCCCGGGTTGAACGTGTTCACCGGGCAGACCGGGGCCGGGAAGAGTTTGATCTTGGGCTCGCTGGAATTGCTGCTGGGGTTGCGCGGCGGGGGGCAAACGGCCACGATGCTCGTTCGCCCCGGGTGCGACGAAGCGCGCGTCAGCGGCGTGTTCGAGATCGACAGTCCGGAATTGCTCCGGCGGCTGGGCGACGTGCTGGATCAGCCGCTCCAACCCCGCGAACCGCTGCTGATCACCCGGCGGATATCGGTTTCCGGGCGATCGGGCGTGTCGGTCAACGGTTCGCCCGCGACGGTGGGGATGCTGAAGCAGGCGGGCGAATTGCTCGTGGACATACACGGCCAGCACGATCAGCAGTTTCTCCTTTCCTCGGCGAACCAGTTGGCGATTCTGGACGACTTCGCCGAAGCGACGGCCTCGCGCCGGCGGTTCGGGGAGATTCTCCGCGAACTCCGCGAAACGCGGCAGCGGCTGACCGATCTGCAGACCAACGAAACCCAGCGGCGCGAGAAGCTGGAACTGTATCGCTACCAGGCCGACGAGATCGACGAAGCCGACCTTCAGCCCGGCCAGTACGCCCGGGCGAAGCAACGCTACAGCCTGCTGAAGAATATCGCCCAGCTCCAGGGGCAGTCCGCCGACGTGCTCCAGGGACTCTCCGACGGCGACGAAACCGTGCTGGAGCACCTGGGCGTGTTGCGGCACGGGCTGCGGGAACTCGTGCGGATGGACGGTTCCCTGGCGGAGCTCTCCGACGCGATGCAGCAGGCCGACGAACTGCTCCAGGACGTCGCGCGGGGGTTGTCTCGTTACCAGGATCGCCTGGAGGCCGATCCCGGCGAGTTGGAGGAAACCGAAGCCCGTCTGGACGAAATGAACCGCCTGATCTACAAATACGCCCGGGATGCCGTCGGCGACGACCCCGTCCAGGCCGTGCTGGAGTATCGTGAGACCATCCACCTGGCGATGGAGGAACTCGACGGCGACGCGCGGAGCATCGATTCGCTTCAACGGCGGATCGGTGAGTTGCAAACCGACTTGGCGAAGGTCGGGCAGGAGTTGACGCGCCTCCGCCAAAAGGCCGCTCGGCGCATCGCGCCGCTCGTGGAGCAGCAGTTCCGCGAACTGGAAATGCACGAAGCGGAGTTTCGCGTGGACCTGCACACGCGCCCCGCCGACGCGCCAAGCGTGGACGCTTCGGGTCTGGACGAGATGGAATTTCTCGTCCGCACGAATCCCGGCCAGGAGCTCCTGCCGTTGCGGAAAATCGCCAGCGGCGGGGAGATGTCCCGCATCATGCTGGCCTTAAAGACGATTCTCGCGGGAGAGGATAAAATCGACGTTCTGGTGTTCGACGAGATCGACGGGAATATCGGCGACCGCCTCGGGGCCGCCATCGGGCAAAAGATGCACGCGCTGGCCCACGCCGATCGCGACGACAAGCCCGTAAAACAGATTCTCTGCATCACGCATCTCTCGCAGATCGCCGCCTGCGCCGATCGGCACATCCGAATTTCCAAGGAAGTAACAGGCCCCGAAAAAGACCGTCAAACCGTTGCCAGGGTAAGCACGCTGAAGCATCAGCAGCGCGTGGACGAACTGGCGGAAATGATGGCGGGGAAAAACGCCACCCCCGCCGCCCGAACCCACGCCAGAGACCTGCTCCGCCACAGACAAACCAAACTCGCCCGCGGTGCATGACGGGACTCTTCCGGATGATCCCGGTAGTACGGAAGACCTCCTTCCGCGCTGGAATTCGAGTTGACCCAAACGCGGTTTCCTTTTATAATCATTGGGCTTATATTCGATTGAATGGAGGATTGCATCTCTGGAGGAATGCATATCCTTACAATGGATGGATTGGTACTATCGAAAGGAAAATCATGCTCGCTCACTCACACCGTATTTTATCTACGTTGGTCGTGGTCTGCCTGGTCGGTCTGCCTGCTTTTGCAGACCAATATTATTGGATTAATCCGAACGGCGGCAATTTCAATGCCGCCGCCAATTGGGATAATAACCCGGAACAGCCTGGTACTGGCCAAGGTGTACCCGGTTCTGGTGATCTTGCCGTTTTCACGCGTCAAGAGAACACTTTCTTGCTGGATCTCGCTACACCCTACACGGTAACGATCGGCGGTGCGCAACAGGTTAACCGGTTTGCTGTCAGAAATGATACGGTGATCTTCAATGTGACCGGTAGTTTGACCACGTTTGGTACTGGTGAGACGAACTCTTGTCCCATCGGCATCGCGGGTATGGCCGGGAATCTCACGATCACGGGCGGCGGCGTGGTTGACGCAAGCTCGATCGGCAAAGTGGACATTGCCATGGGAGCCGACTCCACGGGCAGTTTGACCGTTTCCAACGGCACACTTCTTGCGACACAATTTTCCGTCGGCGCCGGTGGGGATGGAACGCTTTTGATCGAAAGCGGCGGGGCCGTCCAGAACGTCAAAGGCATCATCGGCAGCTATGAGAACGCGGTTGGACGTGCGACCGTTGACGGCGGCAGTTGGGAGAGTTCAGGAATTTTTGTGGTCGGCTGGGACAACAAAGGTTATCTGACAGCCCAAAACGGAGCGACCCTGACCCAGGCCGACGGCAAAGACGCCTATCTCGGATACAGTGTGGGATCGCGAGGAGTCGCAGACGTCACCGGAGCAAGTACGACCTGGACCGTAGGCGATAAGCTGAAGATCGGCGATGAAGGCTTCGGCGATTTGACCGTTTCGAATAAGGCGACCGTCACGGCACAAGGAGTGTTGCTTGGCGCATCCGCCACCGGTCGAGGAACCGCGGACATCACCGGAGCCGGCACGGCCTTGAACGTCGAAAACCAACTGAAGATCGGCAATGAAGGTATCGGCGATATGACCATTTCGGATCAGGCCACCGTCACCGCGCCGGGCGTATTGCTTGGCGCTTCGGCGACGGGTGTCGGCTTTGCTACGATTGACGGCGGAAAACTGCTGACCGACAATCTGGTACTCGGCGGAAACCTTTCTGAATCACAAGGGACAGGTTTGATGACCATCAAAAAAGGCGCCGTTGCGGTCACCGGAGAAACCAGGCTGTGGAATAATGGTTTCCTGAACCTTCAGGGCGGCACGCTTACCACGGATACGGTCAATTTCAGCGACGGTGCGTTTGGCTGGACGGGCGGTACGCTGGAAGTCTCCGGTGCCGGCGGATTGAAAATCGGTCCGGGTTACGATCTCGATTCCGTAACGCTGAGCAGTGGTAAAACGCTGAATGTGACCAACACCCTCGTTGTGAAAGAAGGCGGTACTTTGACGTTGGACCACGGAATCTATCAAGCGGCTGCGTTGCGCATCAACGGTGGTGTGATCAACACGACGGATATAGCCATCAACCTGAACCGTTTCCATTCCCTGGTCGGAAATGGAAGCCTTGTCGGTGAGGTCAAAGGCGATGATACCGTGGTCATCACCGCCAACGGCGATCTGACGATGGGCGATTCCGACAGCGTGGACGGCTACGATGTCGAGGGTGAACTCAACGTCGGTTCGTATCAGGTGACGCTTCTCGACTCGAACCGAGCCCTGCTCGGTGTGACGACTACCATTGACGACGACGGCGTCTTGACCGGCCTGAACGGCCTGCGTCTCGATGCCGGTGAAACGCTGACCGCCGACGGAAATGCGAAGATCAAGGGCAATTTCTACAACGACGGGGCCGTCAACGGCCCGACGAACGTGAACAAAAAGCTTTCGTTCAATGACGATGTCACCGGCGGCGGATCTTATTCCGGTAATATTGAATTCACCAAGGGTTTCACGCCGGGCAACAGCCCGGGCGCGATCGAATTTTCCGGCGGTAACGTGAGTTTCGGTGAAAACGCCACACTTGTTATGGAGATTCTCGGCCTGGCGAGCGATCAATACGATCAACTGCTGAGCATGGGACTTCTCGACTTCAACGGAAAGCTCCTGCTCGATTTCGGGTTTACGCCGGACGTCGGAACGACGTTCAACCTGCTCGATTTCGCGAGTTTCACGGGCAGTTTTGACGACATTGAAATCCTCGGCCTGGATCCAGCCAGCCTGGATTGTTCCCAATTGGCCACCCAGGGAACCATCAGCGTAGTCCCCGAACCGGGCACGCTGAGTCTCCTGGCGACCCTGGGTTTGTCCCTGGCCGCGAAAAAACGAAGACGCCAACTGTAACAAAATCATCCGATTTTGTTCGGATTTCATCAACATCCAACATCGCCGAACGGCAAGCCGATAATCACCCCGGCTTGCCGTTTGGCGTCGTTGGTTTTTTCAACGGTAGGGTGGGTAATCCCTTGGGCCTCCCTAAGGGATCTTCGATCTCCACTGCGTTTCGACTTGTTACCCACCAATTCTCTCCAACCGTCATTGCATCAATCCTCGAATCCCCTGGAAAATCAACTGGGCCGCCAGGCCGGCGAGGATCAGGCCGGTGATTTTGGACAGCATGACGATGAACTTCGGCTTGATTCTGCGTTCCACGAACACCGTCAGCACGAGCAATCCCCCCACAGCCGCGGCAGCGAGCAGCGCCCCGGCCAGCGCCACCAGCCGCTGCCGCATCTGGGAAATTTCCGCCCCCAGCACGAACAGCGCGCCGATGGTGCCCGGTCCCACGATCAGCGGAATCGCCAGCGGCACGACGGCGATATCCTTTTCGTCCTCGGACACCTGGTAGGATTTCGTTCCGCGTGCCAGGTTGATCGACGCCAACAGCAGCAACGTCCCGCCGCCGACGCGAAACGCGTCCAGCGTGATTCCGAACAGATCGAAAATATACTTTCCGAAAAAGAAAATCACCGCCACGAGCACAAGCATCGCGAGCGTGCAATGCAACGCGACGCGCAGCTTCTCCCGCGAGGAATCATGCCCCGCCGTCAGGGACAAAAACGCCGAGACGGCGGCGAACGGCGTCAGCAGAAAAAAGATCATCAGGAACGTCTGAAAAAAAACGGTTGTCATGGTCGGTTTCCTTTTTCCGTCGAGGGCGTAGTATGAAGGGCGCGCAACTTCTTTGCACGCGCATTCTTCCACCTTTCTAATACATTTCCAACACCGCCTAACGGCAAGCCGGTTCTTGTGTCGGCTTGCCGTTTGGCGGTGTTGGAATTTTCGGCGCTGTTGGTTTTTTTCAGGAATACTCCCCCCTCACCCTTGCTGAATCAACCGTAATGGTGTATTGTCAATACCCTACGGATACTCCACAGCAAAGGGTAGAGAGGTAAAACTCATGGTCAAGACCATTATCGAGTTACGCCGTCTGCGGAAGGAATATTTCAACGTCGTGGCGTTGGCGGATGTGGATTTGTCGATTCCCGCCGGCGAAATCTACGGCCTGATCGGTCCCAACGGGGCGGGCAAGACGACGCTGCTGCGCATGCTGGCGACCACGCTGGAACCGACGGCCGGACGGGTGTTGCTGGAGGGAAAGGACCTCTGGGACGATCCGCCGGGCGTTCGGAGCGTGATCGGGTTCATGCCCGACTTCTTCCAGGTTTACCGCGACCTGACGGTGCGGGAATTCCTGACGTTCTTCGCCCTGGCGCACGGGCTGCGAGGCGCGAAACTCGCTCACCGGGTGACGGACGTGATCGGACTGATCGGCCTGGAGGAAAAAGCCGACGAACTGTGCAAAGGGCTCAGCCGCGGGATGGTCCAGCGGCTGGGGCTCGGCCGGGCCGTTCTGCATAACCCCCGGCTGCTGCTGCTGGACGAACCCGCCAGCGGATTGGATCCGCTCGCGCGGGCGCGGCTGTTCGCCGTTCTCCAGCGCGTCCGCGCCGAGGGCGCGACGATCATCATCTCCTCGCACATTCTCGCGGAATTGTCGGGATTGTGCACGTCCGTGGGCATCATGCACCAGGGCGTGTTCCTGGAATCCGGGCCGACGGAGGAGGTCATTCGCCGTCTGCTGCCCCGTCGGAAACTGCAACTGCGCGTGCTGGAAGGTTCGCAGACCCCGGCCGCGAACGTGCTGGAGAAACACGAAAACGTCAGCATGATTCAGACCGACACGACGTGGCTGCGGTTTGAATTCGACGGGACCGACGAAACCGTCTCCGAGCTGCTGGACCAACTGATCGCCGCGGGCGTGCGGGTGGTGTTGCTCCAGGAATCGGCCAGCAGCCTGCACGAGGCGTACATCAGCATCGCGGAAAGGAACCATCATGCCGTTCATGCATAATCCTTTAATGTATCGCGGCGTCCGTTCGAGTTACGGACGAAACGGTTTCTGGGGCTGGATGATCGGACTGGGACTGCTTCTGCTGTTCATCCTGTTTTGCATCCACGTCAACGCCGTGACGGAAACCGAATATTCCGGCGAACCTTCTCTGGCGGAACGGACGGGATACCGGTTCGGCTGGTTCTGCTTCGCGGTGGAGATGTTCGCGGCGATTGTCGTGACGTTGTGGGTGATGTCGGATTCCGTCGTGCAGGAGCGCAAGCAGAACACGTACGAATTTCTCGAAACGCTCCCGCTGCGTCCTTCCGGCAAGGCGATCGGGCTGCTGGTGGGGCGTTGCGTGGGGATTCTGACCGTCACCGCCGTCACCGGTGTGGTCGGTACGATTTCCGCCCTGATCGGAGGCGTGGAATTGGAACGGATTCTCTGGCTGCACGTGATCGCGCTGTGCGGGTTCACGGCTTCGGGATTCCTGGGACTCTCCGCGAGTATCGGGTTGGGGCGCGTGTCCCTGGGCGGGTTGATCGTGGTGGTGTTTCTGGTGTTTTCCCTTGGGATTTCCGGCGCGCTGATGGGCGACAAGACGGTGATCCTTCCGCTGCTGCCGGTCGCGCCGCTGGCGAGTCTTTCCTGGTCGCTGCTGCCGGTGAATGAATTGCCCGCGATGATTCGCGACCACGGCGCCCATTTTTATTCGATCTCCATTCCCTGGCAGGCGGCGCCGGTGATTTTGTATCTGTTCTTCGCGGCGGTATTTTTCCTCGCCGCGCGGCGGGGATTGACGCGCCCCGAAGCGCCGCGGTCTCCCCGTTGGCACGGCCTGATCGTCCTGGCGATGTTTCACGCCCTGTTGATCGGGTTCATCGCGGACTTCCTCAACGACGGCGGGGAGTCCGGATGGCAGGGTTCCGACCGGGTGGATTTCTGCCTGTTGTACCTGGCGGGTTTCGGTGGGATGATCCTGATCTGGATGATTCTGCATTCCCCGTCGCTGGACAACCTGGTGCATTGGCTGCGGTATCGCCCCCGCGGACCGATGGGTTCGACCCTCGTGCGCGGGCTGTTCGATAAAGGGTCTCCCGCCTGGCTGGCGGGATTGATCCTCTGGGCGATCACGGCCGCGGTGGTGCTGACGGTGAATCATCATTATTTTCACGGGGTGGTTTCCGCGGGGGCGCTGCTGGCCGTCGCGGGGGTGTGGCTGCTGTTCCTGCTGGGATATACGAGCCTGTTCCAGGCGGGCGTTCTGACCAGCCGAAAGTCCGGTTCGCTTCTGGGGATCGTGTTCCTCGTGGTGGCGATCCTGGCGCCGAGCCTGCTGGCGGCGGTGTCGTCAAGCGCCGGTCCGTTATACGTCACGCCGGTGGGAATGGTCGAAGATATCGGGTATCTCTTCCGGGACGCGTCGAGCGCGAATACCCGGGACGCCTGGAATTCCCTGTTGTATAACGCGTTCGGAGGGCTGGCGATTCTCCTGGTCGGTCAGGCGTGGAGTTTCATGCAACTGACATCGCTGACCCGGCAAGTGCCTCCCGTTCGACAACGGCAAGTCGACGCCGGTTAAACCGCGTTCAAAACACACGGCCGGAACCTCCCGAATCTCCGCGCGGCGGGAATCCTTTCCCGCCGCGCAAAAACGAATTGGCTTTGGTATTACGCCTTTTGGATCAGGACGACGGGGATTTCCATGACCGTCGCCCGGTTGACGGCTGTGATTTCCAGCACGAAGCGATTCGTCGCCTGCCGTGTGTTTTGACAGGAGAGCTGGAAGTCCATCACCGCCGGTCGGCGATATTGTCGCTGCTGGCAGATCGTGGTGGATTCCCCGCCGGGCGCGACGCACCCGCCTTCGGGACAACACCATCGAAACATCAACGTCGCCGGGACGCGGGAAAGATTATCAATCAGGACGCGCAGCCTCGTCGGTTCGTCGTCGCGCACGAACGGCCCGTCGGGATATTCGGTCCGAACGGTGAACAGGGGGAACGTGAACCGCGGGCCTTGCAGAGCGGTGAACAATTCCTCCCCGCCGTCGGGGCACATCAGGGAGGCGGCGTCCAGGCCGTGAAGCCGGGTTTCGCCGTCGGAAAGCATCGTCTCGGCTTTGTGACGCGAAAGCACCTGTTGAGCGATCCGGGCCGTGCGACGGGTCAGTTCGTCCACGGTTTGGGGGATTCCGGGATCGATTTCCGCGTTGTTGACGCACAGCGTGGTGATTCCCCGCCCGATCGGCGCGATCCACCGTTCGGGGATCCCCGCCTGTCCTCGAAGGATCCCCCACAGCGCCCCGGCCGTCGCTGCCGTGCAGTCGGTGTCCTCGCCGCAGTTGACGGTCGTGCAGATCATCTTGTCGAAGTCGTCCCCGCCGACGAGCAGGCCGAGGATGAGAATCGCGATATTGGACGGAACGTCGAACCCCAGCTTTCCGTCGAAGAATCCTTTCTTGAAATCATCGTCGCTGATGTGCGAGCGACAGCCGAACCACGCCAGCCCGCGATGATGACGCAGAATCTCGTCGCGGATCGTCCGCCATTTTTTCCCTTCGTCCACGAGGCGAACGGTCATTTTAACCGCCTCGGCGGTTCCGCAGTCTTCGGGGATATACGACAGTCCGATGTCGATCAAGGTTCGCAAGTCCGAAACGACGAACGCGGCGCTCTGCATCGCGGCGATCATGACCGCGGCGAACGTCCCCTCGCCGTCGCCGTGATCGACGATGGCGTCCTCGTAGGCGTACTTCGCGGCGACGGCGGGTAAGCCCGGGGCGATGCACGCCCAGATTTCCGTGCGGATGAACGCCCCGCAACTGTCCTTCAGTTCATTTTCGACGGAACCCGAAAGCGGCGGCAGGAGTCCTCGGCGAAGATTCGCCTTGCCCGTTCCGTATTCCGCGTAATGCGGCGTGACGTAGAGCAGCCAGTAATCCGCCAGCGTGTGCGCGTCGATGTCCACCCCGTGATTCTCCAGCGCCGTCAGCCAGACCAGTTGCAGGTCCAGGTCGTCGTTGGGCACGGGGTCGCCGGTTAAATCCTGGAGGTAGAACGACAGGTTGTTAACCTGCCGATGCCATTCCACCGGCATGCCCAGCGTGCCGCCGATATTCTTGCCCAGCCAGCAGGCGCTGACCTTGTCCAGGTACTCGTCGCGATTCAAAGTGATGTTTGTCATGGAAAATGCCTTTCAGTGTTCCAGCGCCTTGAAATCTCCCGTCAGGAGGGATTGCTTGGCGTCCATATAATATCGGAAATCGTCCCAGGAGACATCCGGCGGCACGGTGTGATCGACCGTCGGGATGAATCCGCCTTCCTCGATCAGCGGGATCATCTCGCGGAGATGTTCGCGGATCGCCTTGTCGCCTTTCGGCAGGACGCGCTTGTCCACGCCGCCCCAGAGGCGCAAATCCAGGCCGAATTGTTCGCGCCACTGCCGCGGCGAGACGTCCGACGCCCGTTCGATCGGCCAGATTGTATCGATCCCCGCGTCCAGCATCAACGGGATCAGCACCGTCGGATCACCGTCGGTGTCCACGGCGACGTATCGCACGCCTTTGGACTTGAGAAAGTCCACCACCCGCCGCAGCCGCGGCTGAATGAACGTCGCGTAGGTTCGCGGGCTCAGCAGCGGCCCGGATTTCATCGAGAAATCTTCGTTGAACGTGAAATAGTCCACCGACGTTGTTTCCAGCACGGGTCCGGCGGTTTCGATGAAGAATTCCGCGAGGAATTCCATCATTTCGTGCATCAGTTTCGGTTCGTCGTACCAGGCGTAGCTCAGGTTGACGGTTCCCATCAGTTCGCGCGCCCGCCAGTAGAATCCGTTGGCGGAGCAGTTTTGTCCCAATACGAGCGGATGATCCCGCCGGCTCCAGATGGCGGCCTGCTCGGTGAGATTCGGGGGATATCGATTCGGATTGGGTCGCAGGCGTCCGCGAATGTCCGCGAAGTCGGCGGTGGACTTGACGGGAAAATCGATGTATTCGTCCATGCACATCCGCGAACCGTTGATGGTTCCCTCCTTCAATGCCTTCGTGACGATTCCTTTTCCGTCGCGGCGGATCAGGTATCGGTCGGTCTCCTCGATGACTTCTTCCTCGAAGGGGGGAAGGAACCCGAAATTCACGGGGATGAATTCGCGTCGATCCATCCCCAACGCGGTTTCGCCGGGAAACCAGCCCCAATGGAAGTCCGCGACGGCTTGGGGCGCTTCGGTTTCCCAGCGCGCGCGTGTCTGCGCCCAGACGCCCAGTTCGTGGTTCGGCCTTCGGTCGGCGGACTGATAGTCCATGCACGCGATGAATCGTTCCCGTTCCGTCATGATTCCATGGATTCCCGAACAAACGTGTGTGATCGACAACGAAGATATTGTACGATTTATATTTAATAAAATCCTTGTATATTCAGTCATTCTATAGCACAATATCGTCATAATAGAAGATGCCGTCCAAACCCAGACATCTCCGGCGTGCTGAGTATTTCACGTCCCAGGATCTCCCGGTGGATGTGCGTCGCGTGGAGGTGCAGACCTATATCGCTTCGCACAGCCATGATTTCGGCGAGTTGGTTCTGATCCTTTCGGGCGCCGCGACGCATCACGTTCACAGCCTGTCGCATAGTCTTTCGGCGGGGGACGTGTTTGTGATTCCGGAGAACGTCACGCATGAATATCGGGATCTAGAGCAGTTGAGTCTGATCAATCTCTTTTTCAACCGCGAGTTATTGCAGTGGCCGATCGCGGACTTGACGCACCTACCGGGATACCAGGCGCTGTTCGAGCTGGAACCGCGCCTGCGACGGCGGGGGGAATTTCAAGGGCGCCTTCGCGTCGGGCTGGACGAACTGGCCTTCGCGAACGGACTGGTCAAACTGATGGAAACGGAGTTGAAACACCGGAATCCCGGATTCCGATTCCAACTGACCGCGCTGTTCATGCAGTTGGTGTGTTTTCTGTCCCGCTGTTACGGCCAGGTGCGTAATCCGGAAACGCGCGGCCTGATTCGCCTGGGGACGGTGTTGGCGTACCTGGAGGAGCATTATTCCGAAGCGATCCGCCTGCCGCAATTGGCGAAAATCGCCCACATGTCCCCCAGCACGCTGTTGCGCACGTTTCGGGCGGCGCTGGGAACCACGCCCGTGGATTACCTGATCCGCCTGCGCACCCGCAAAGCCGCCGACCGCCTGCGCGAGGAAGAACTCACCGTGACCGAAGCGGCCTTGCACGCCGGGTTCTCCGACGCCAACTATTTCACCCGCCAATTCCGCAAAACCTTCGGCGTGTCCCCCGGCGCCTTCCGGCGAACTCCAACCCAACGCGCGGAATAGGAGCACACCGGATCGAATTGTATCACCTGTCCTTGTCCGAAACTTACAATAGGATTGACATAACTCAAAAATATCGATAAACTTACGATATTGTCAGATACGGATAGGATGGAATCCGTCGGATGATCCTGTTTGAAGGAATCGCAACGAAAAGGTGTACGTGCATCCATGCCTGTGAGTAAGAAAAAAACTTCCGTGGACAGTTCCGTGATCCGGCACAAGATACGCGATGCCATTCAGCAGAAGATTTTTCAGGGAGAATACACCACGGGTTCTCGTTTACACCAGATTCAACTGGCCCGGGAATTTAAGGTTTCGCAAAGCGTCATTCGGGAATCGCTCCTGGAATTGCATGGTATGGGACTGGTGGAGTTGAAGGATCAGCTCGGGGCTTTTGTCAGTGGGATGGATTCCCGGAAACTTCAGCAGGCGTATGAAATCCGCGAAATGATGGAAGGACTGGCCGCCCGACTGTGCTGCGACCGGATCAATCGGGAGGAATTACGGGAACTGGAACAGATGGCCGAGAAAATGCGGAATTTCCCGCCTTCGCGGGAGGATGAACGGGCGCATCTCGATCGGATGTTTCATAAAAAACTGATGCAGATCACTCGGAACGATATGCTCATTCGCATTTCGGAAAGTTATGAGATTCTGGGGAAGTTCACTCGAACCCGAGATACGCGAACCCAATCGCCCGACATGCATTATTCTCTTCTGGAACCGATTCGGGACAATCAACCCGACGAAGCCGAACGAAGAATGCGCGAACACATCCGCCGGGGCTGGGAAACCGTGGAAAAGGGAATCGAAGACGGATTTCCGCTCCAGTGGGTCGAATAATTCGCCTTCTCCAGTCAACTCTCGCGACCGAAACAAGAATGCGGCTGATATATCGCTACGCGGAACAGGGTTTCCTCAAGCAGCCTGACTTGCCTATTGGTGAGTGAGGGTTTGAAGCCCGAAAGGGCTGACAAGCGTTTAGCCGGGGCGTGAGCGAAGCGAACCCCCGGATTCAGAGCCAAATATTTCGAGTCCCAGCGGGACGACAGCGAGTCGGTGATATTCTTCCATTTTTCTAAATCCCAAAATCGCTGCCGTCCCGTTGGGACTTGAAGATAAAGAGGACGGTTTCCGGGGGTTCGCTTCGCTCACGCCCCGGCTAAACGCTTGTCAGCCCTCCGGGCTTTACAACCTCACCTGTCGGAGCACTTCCAGAATGCATCTTCGCCTACGATTTCCCAGCCGCAATCCCGAAACCAGCCGACCGACAGGAACGTAACTTTCGACGCATTTCCATAAATTTCATGAATTTCCCAAAAAGGGGATTGACAACGAGTAAAAATAACGATATTATATCGATATTGCGAAAGCGCGTATTTTTCAATGGATTATCCAAATTTCGGCGGATGGATAAATGGAGTGCAAGTACGGATATGCAAATACGTAACGAAAAAGTCGCCTCGGACGTTTCGGTAACCCGGCACAAGGTTCGCGACGCCATTCAGCAGAAGATTTTCCAGGGGAAATATGAAACAGGATCCCGTCTTCCGCAGGTTCACCTCGCCAGGGAATTTAACGTTTCGCAGAGCGTGATCCGCGAATCGTTGCTCGAATTGCGCGCGATGGGGATGGTGGAGTTGAAGGATCAGCTCGGCGCGTTTGTCCGCGAGGTGGATTCCCGGAAACTCCTGCAGGCCTACGAGATTCGTGAAATGCTGGAAGGTCTGGCGGCCCGACTGTGCTGCGACCGGGCCAGTCGGGCCGAACTCCGCGATTTGGACCGAATGGCGGAACGAATGCGAACTCTTCCACCGGAACAGGCCCAGATGCGGTATCCCCTGGATCGGGAATTTCATCAGAGGATCGTTCACCTGTCCCGGAACGACATGCTCATTCAGTTTTCGGAAAGTTACCAGATTCTCGGGAAAGTGGTGAAAGTCAATGAAAAGCAGGATCTGCCCCCCGACGAGCATCATCTTCTTCTGAAGCCGATTCTGGACAATCAACCTGACGAAGCCGAGCGTCGGATGCGGGAACACATACAAAAAGGGCGTCGCGGACTGGAACAGAAAATCGCGGACGGAACGTTTAGATGGCAGTGGGTGGATTGAACGTCCGTCACAACAGAATCCTTCCCCGACAAACGTGAGTCGGAGAGGAAAAACGGATAAGAGAAAGAAATGCTTTTTCAATGAAAGGAGCAGGGTTATGAAGACGAGAACACTAGCGATGGGTCTGGTGATGTTTTGCGTGCTAGCCGGGGCGGCGACGCTGTCCTCGGGGGCCATGGTGGCACAGTGGACGTTTCTGGATTTGAACGACTCCGCCGGCGCCACGAACGACGCGCTTACGTTGGCGCCTGGAAGTGCCGGAACGTCCGAACTACTGACGGGCGAAGGGTACGAGTCCGGTGTGCTGAAGAACTACAACGGCGGAATGGGCAGCGTGCTTCGTTCTTCGGAACTGTCGTTCCAAAGCGGAAGCACCTTCACCATCTGGACGCGGATCAAACTCGGGTACACGGATCCCGTGGAGTGCTACGAGCTGTTCCGGAACGAAACCGGAAGTGGTGGTTTTACGTTTCGCGTGAACGATTCCTCCGGCATGCCTCTGCGATTCCGCGCCGTCAGCGATTCAACGGCCGGTCTTGGCATCGGCGATACGGAATGGCACAATGTGGGCATCCGTATCTTCATGGCAGGAAGTCAGCAGAAGGCGGAATTCTACCTGGATGGCGCCAGCACGGGAATGAATGTTTCGCTGTTCAGTGATTTTGGACGGGATTACGACATCTGCGAGGCGGGCGGCGGCGCCACCATCTACGTCGAAGAGATGCGCATCTATGATGAATTTCTCTCCGACGCGCAAATGGACGCCATTGAGCACGTCGTTCCCGAACCGGCGACGATGAGCCTGCTGGGCCTGGGCGGTCTGGGCGTTCTGCTTCGTCGCAAGCGGTAATTCGTTGATTCCGGAACCCCCTGATTCCAGGGGAGTTTTCCTTTCGGATGCGTCGGTCGAAGCGGGACGACTTTCGGGTCGTCCCGCCTTTCGCCGGGTTTGCATCGTTCCATACTCTCCCCGTGGTTTCGCGCACCAGGCGCGAAGCGGGAAAAGTCGTTGTTGTGACATCCAACCATGAAAGGAGCCCATGATGTCCAGACAAATCTTTTTCTGCTGTACCCTCGTAATCGCATTGGTTGGGGTTTGTAATCCCGTCGCCTTCGGCTGGGGCGGACCGTCGCACTCGGCGATGTGCAAGAAGGTATTTGACGATCCCGTCGTCGCCCCGCTGATTTCCGGATTCAATCAAAGCACCGTGGAAGACTGGATCGGCGAACCGGGGGACTGGCAGGACGGGCAGTGGGACAACGTCGCCGCGCGGGCGTATATCGACACCGGCGTGTCGCCCAACGGGCTGAACTGGCAGAGCCTGGATGAAACCACCCGCGTGAAGTACATGATGCACAACCTCGGTGACGTGGCGGTTCCCGTCGGCCACTCACCGGCCTGCTACAATCCCGGCGGTTTCAGCGACACGGGCAAGGAAGCGTATCTCGAGGCCCAGGTGGCTTTGTGGTCGAGTTATCCCAGCGTCACCGGAACGTGCAATTTCACGAACTCCAAGACCGGCCACACGTACAACTACACGGGCACGTACAGCCAGATTCTCTCCACGCACTACAACGCCTGCCGGGACAACATGACCTGGAGCAAAAGTCACCTGGCCGGGTTCCCGTATTTCCACGATTACAACGATTACCGCGCCGCCGGGTGGAACGGCACGACGATCGCGCAGATGCTGATGCGCGCGTCGTTCGTGGATTACATGCTCTCCAAGCTGCCCGAACAGGCGGTCTGCGACGGCGACCACGTTCTGGGCCCGGGACAGACGACCACCTTCGACGGTTCGGCGTCCTACGATCCCGACGCGATCACCTGGAACGGCAACGGAACGTATTCCCCGACGAACGCCTGGATGGCGGGATACTATTGGGACTACAACAACGACGGTGTCTGGGACTGGGTGGACAACGACCCGAAGGACGATAACCGATCGTACGACTATCTGGTCGGCCTGGGAATTCCCGTGGGTCAATGGCAGACGTACATCCTGGGCGTGTACGACGATGAAGGACACTTCGACACGTGCAACGACGGTAGAATCTACCTGGTTCCCGGCGGCGTGCCGGAACCGGCGAGTCTGAGTCTGCTGGCCGTCGGCGGTGTAAGCCTTCTGTGGCGACGGAAACGATAGATTGTGCGTCGCTCCTTTTTCCTTACGGAATTCCAACGTAAGGTTTCCTTTCTGATAGGTGTGTTCGTGGGGCGTCCCTGTCGGACGCCTCACGAAACCCTTTTGCCGGGACGCGCAACTTTGCCGCGTCCCTTTTTCTTTTAGATTGATACCCGTCAAAACATAAGTAAAATAAGGGGAAAGATTCATACGAAGACCAACGGCCGATACTGGCGAGGTATTGAAAGAATCCAATATATCCTTCGAGGCGCCCGGGAGAATCATCATGCACAAACACTTGTTTCATAACGGTCGAATTGTTGCGATCCGGAATTTCGTGTCGCTGTTCCTGTTGGTTGTGCTCCTGACCGGCGTGTCGGCCGACGCGAGGCAGGTTCCGGATTCCCCCATCTTCCTGAGCGAACCGGCGCTGCAGCATCTGCGGCATCCGACGCGTTCCATGCCCGCGGAATTCAACAAGGAAATCTCGGCGGTGCTGAAGGAGAACTTCGAGGATGTGATTGATGTGGTGATGGGCCCGCGGGCAGAGAAGAAGTTCAACGCCGTTACCACACTCGGCGGGGGACGCGGGGACTGGGACACGAAAATGAATCGCCTGGAGGTGGTCGCCGACCTGAAAGTCACCGGTCTGGACGGAAAACCGGCGGAGGTCAGCCTGTATATCTACTTCTACACCAATGACCAGCTGGCCGACAAATTCAGCAAGGCTTCGGCGCAATGGCGGGAGAGAATCCAGAAGGCAATTCAGGATGACGAGAAATACGGGAAAATAGCGAGGGAGAAAAACTATTCGTATCGACCTAAGACGTTACCGGTGTCACCCTATGTCGCCATCGCGGATTACAACGGCTGGACCTGGAACACCGACGATAGCAAGATGAAGGTGACGTTACGGCATCTGGGGAATAAGGTTTCACCCGAGTGGATCAAGGAAAGAACCCTGACCCTTCACCGGCAGCTGGCCAACGCGGGATTGTACCATTTTTACCAACGTCTTTCCTCCACCCCGAGCAAGGGTTTGACGGAAGCTCAGGCCGAGGCATTGGCCCAGCGTCTGACACGAAGAATCGGCGAATGGGAACAGAAGCACGGCCTGAAGGTGGTATATACCGACCTTGCCGGCATGGGGTCGCTGGCGCTTCACATTAAAGACGCCGACGGAACCTGCAAACCCCTTCGCACGACGCAGGAAATCGATTATTACAACCGCCTGAAACAATTCGCCGCCCAGCGAAAACCGAACGAGGTGCTGGATTTCGACGACTTGATTCTCCTCGGCCTGGACGTCACGCCGAAGAACCGCGACAAAACGGTCAACCTGTTTCTGGCGCTGCTGACGACGCACAACGTGATGCGCCTGCTCGCCAGACCCGAACAATGGCAAGGCGAGTTCACGGACAATCCGAAGCCCGAGGGATTTTACGGCCATCCGAAAACCGATTCCGCGTATCCGATTCTGACCGACCTGCTGGGGATGGATTCGACGGGCGGTCAGAATTTCCCGACGATTTGCGAGTCGCTTCTGAATGTACGCTGGCGGCCGGAGCATGCGCGCGTCGTGGACGGGAACTGGACGGTCACTCTGTTCGGGACGAAGGGTATTTTCAAACGTCAGGCCGGGATTGAATATGCGGATAATCCGACGGACAAGGACCACTGGAACGGCGGATGCCATTATTATTACTGGATCGGCGCCTTGGCGGCCGGTACGCTCGGACCGGCCGGGGTCATGTACGGCGAACTCAAAGAGAAGCTCGCCAAAATCGCAACGGGCGAAGGCGGGCGGGGCGAGGTGGAGATCACCTATTTCAGCGGCGGGGCGTTGTTCCTGGCGAGATTCAACGCGCTGCGGGGCATGGAAAAAGCCGCCAAGGTTCTCGAAGACGCGCCTTTCCCCTAAAAGCCTGTAGGAAAACGTGGCTTGGACATCTTGTCCAAGCGTCCCCTGGGCGTCTCGCCCGTGAAAAAACAACACAAAGCAGGGACAAGATGACGCTTCTCGCGGGAGTCAAATCACGCGAATGCGACGCTGTACAGTTCGGCGTTTCGCAGCCGGAAACGAAGCGTGACGGGCTGGCCTTCGGCGTGGCTAAGGTCCGATTGACCTTTCCACGTCACGACCTGGTCCAGGTGATCGCCGGTCATCCAATCGCAGTCGTCGAATGTGCGATTTACGAAGGGAACTCCCTTTTCATCGCCGGCTTCGACTTTCACGTATCCCGACAGCGGCGTCTTGAAGTTCAGCCGCGCGGTTCGGCCCTGGAATTTCAAAGGCCAAAGGGCGAAGGAACCTTCGGGCTTGGCGTCCAGCGCGACCAGTCGCCCTTTGCGCCACGTCGCCCACGCCAGCGCGCCCAACGGCGGGCGACGGGGATGCTTGTGCGGGAGGGGACAACCGGCGAACAGGATACCGATCCGATCCCCGGGCAGGTTCACCATCCCCACGTCCGGCGTGACGACCCCGCCGTCCCCGCCGTCCGGATCGCCCGGCAGGCAGACCGCTCCGCCGGGCACGAAATTCCACACGACGTTGTCGGGGCTGGCGGCCAGGTGGAAGCAGAAACTGTCATCCGTCATCCGCCACCGCATCGGGAACATGATATGGTAGTCCGGGGCGTCCGGCATGCGGGTTTTCGCGTTGGCGTACCACACGTCGTGCGGCGGCAGGGACGGGTCGGGCCAAAACAGCTCCTCCGGTAATGGGAAGCGGGCGAAATCGTCCGTTTCCATCCGCCCGATGGAGCGACGCTGGAAGAACCACGAACGACAATACGCGACGTACTTCTTCAGCACCGGATCGTACTCGCAGACGTTGTGCGTGTCGCTGGTCTGCATCACCAGGGGCGTGGGATGATGCGTCCAGTGATATCCGTCCGGCGACACTCCGCCGAACAGGGCGTCGGCCTGCTTGAACGCGTCGATTTCGTTCGGCCGCTCTTTACGATACGTCGCCATGTCGTCCTCGCTCGGATGCCCCAGGTGAAAGAGCTTGTACCGCTCTTCCGGCGGGGCGGACGGGTCGCGGAACACGCATCCGCCGTGGAATCCGTGCACGGGCGAGCACGTCCGTCCGAAGACGATGTTGTTCGCCGTGTTCCCGTCGCGTTCATACAGCCCGAGTTTGGGGAAGCGCCAGGTTTCCCCGTCGTCGCTTTCGGCGTATTTCAGAAGGTTGAAGTACCCCTTGTGCTGGAATTCCTCCTCCGCCCAGGTTTCGTACCACAAACGGTACAGGCCGTCCTCGTGAATCAGGTTCCCGCCGAACAGGGCGATCTCGTTGTTCATGTCGGTCGTGATGACGGGCTCGGTTTTGACGGCCGGAACCGCGCGCGGAGAAATCCCCAGCGGCATGTCGTGATATTCATAGTGCAGCGGCGGCAACGATTCGGTGGCGAACAGCGGCGGACGTTCTCCATCCCGGCTGCGCCAGGCGTAGTCGCCGGGTTTGACGTATCGCCAGTCGTGGAAATATACGATGTTCGAGGGCAACTCGAACGGGCTTCGCCTACCATGGAACGGGGAAATCATTGTATCGGTCCTTTATGAACAATTGTTTGTCTGGAACTTGTACCACCGAGGTGTGGAGGATGGAGTTTTCCTTTTCTTGACGGGACGTGATAATCAACTCTCTAAACCTGTAGTACGGGCGGTTGATCAACGCAACGAGCGATCAAACTCGATCCACGCCTGGTCGCGTCTGGCCCATCCGCCGGGGCCGTTGTTGTCGTAGGTGAATATGTCAGGATCGTT
>JAFGJE010000137.1 GCA_016929245.1 Phycisphaerae bacterium | reverse complement strand
TGCTCCTAAAAAGAGTAACCAACAACTACTGCAAGTCACTGTAAACAAAAGAATAACCGAGCGCCAGAAAAAATTCTCACACACTAGATCAGCGAGCGTTTCCCCCGGTACGGGAAGTTCGACCCGTTGGTTCCCGTCTGGTGCGTCACGCCCGACGCCGGCGGGTCGATTATCCGGTTTTTCAACA
This sequence comes from Phycisphaerae bacterium, assembly GCA_016929245.1. Lineage (GTDB taxonomy): Bacteria > Planctomycetota > Phycisphaerae > SM23-33 > SM23-33 > JAFGEJ01. The sequence continues at coordinate 14,275 of JAFGJE010000137.1, read as the reverse complement.
CCCCGGCCTTCAGTCCGTCGGGGCGATACCTCGCGGTGTTTCGCCTGCCGTATGAAGATCGCATGCCCCAGCCGGGCGATGCCGGCCAGGTGGTGCTGATCGATCTGGCGGAAGGAACCGAGCGGGTGGTCGCCGAAACGCGAGGCTGGGAGGCCCAGCTCGGCGCGAACGTCAACTGGGGCGGCGACGATCACACGCTGTTTTTCAACGACGTCGATCCCGACACGTGGGACGCCTTCGCCGTGCGCCTCGATCCCCTGACGGGCGAGTCCCGCCGGATGGGCGGATGCGTTTACCACGCCTCCGCCGACGGGCGATACCTGGTTTCCGCCTGCGTCAAACGCATGCGCCGCACCCAGCCGGGATACGGCGTGATGATTCCCGACGAACTCGTGCCGCGCAACCTCGGCGCTTCCGAAGACGACGGGATTTACATCACCGACACCGAAACCGGCGAGTGTCGGATGCTGGTGTCGCTCGCGGAGGCGATTCGGACCGCCCAGCCGCGACTCAACCTCGGCGGCGACGCGAACGAGTTTGAAATCTACGGATTTCATTCCGCGTGGAACCCGCGGGGAGATCGGCTGTTCTTTTCGATGCGATGGTATCCCGCCCAGGAACCGCGTTTCGACGTGCTGCACGACCCGAAGGGCGGGATGCGATTCGCGGTCTTCACGATCCGTCCCGACGGGAAGGAACTGTACCTGGCGGTCCCGCCGGAAGAGTGGGAAAAAGTCGGCCATCATACCACGTTCCTGCATACCGGGCGGAAATTGACGATGAACCTCGACATCCACCGGAACGGCCTGCGGTTCGTTCACTGCAATCTCGACGGTACGGAGTTAAAACCGATCACCGAGAAGGTATTGGGTTCGGGGCATCCGTCGATCCACCCGGACGGGCGACATATCCTGACGGATACGTATGTTTTCGAGGAGATGGCCTTCGGCGACGGGACCATACCCCTGCGGTGGGTGGATATCGAAACGGGCGAGGAGAAAACCCTCGTGCGCATTAACTCCCGCACGCCGAACCAGGAACAACTCGTCGGGATGCGCCTGGATCCGCATCCGACGTTCGACCGCGAATGGCGCTGGATCGCCTTCAACGCGTACGAAAACGGCGCCCGAAGGGTGTTCGTGGCGGATTTGCAAAGCGTGATTGGATAACAATACAAAAATAAAATTCCAACAGCGCCGAGCGGCAAGCCGATATCGGAACCGACTTGTCGATCGGCGCTGTTGGAATCACGAATATCTCAGGAATCCGGGTGTCAAATCGGCAGATTTTTGGGGTGTTTTCGTGGAGAATATATAAGGCTTTCTTTTTGTAATTGATTGCGAATCAATGAATTGCAGATTTCTGGCATCGGGTTTGCATTAGGATTTATCGAGTCGGTTGGTTTACGTTCAAAATTTCGACTCGGAAGGAGATGAGGATTATGGCTACCTTATTCAGATGGCCCGGGAATTGGGATCCCTTCGCGGGACTGCGCGTGATGCAGCGGGAACTGGAACGCCTTTCCGGACGGGGCGGGTTCGGGGAAGGGCGAAACATCGGCGGCGGGGTGTATCCGCCGTTGAACGTCTACAACGGCCCGACCGAGCTGGTGGTCGAGTGCGAAGTGCCCGGCGTGAAGCGGGAGGATATCGACCTGTCGATCACGGGCGAGACGCTCGTGGTCAAGGGCGTCAAACATCCCGCCGGTGAATCGGACGAGGAGATTCGCTATCAGCGTTGCGAGCGCGGGTCGGGCGAATTCAGCCGCACCGTCGTCCTGCCGGACAAGGTCGAACCGGAGGGAATCTCCGCGAGTCTGGTCGACGGAATCCTGACCGTGCGCTTACCGAAGTCCCAGGCGGCGATGCCCAAAAAAATCAACGTGAAATAACAGGAGAATTCACCATGGCTGAGAATAAAAAGAAAGTGGAAGTGAGCGTGGATCCCGCCCGGGTGCAGCCGGCGAGGACGCCTTCACGCCGCTGGTGGATATCTACGAGCGGACCGACGGCGCGACGGTGCTGGTCGCGGAAGTGCCCGGAGCGAAATCGGAATCCCTGGACATCCGCGTGGACAAAGGCGTGCTGACGATCACCGCCGACGGGCGACGCGAATCGTTGGGAGATCAATACGCCCGAACGTACACGGGATTCATGGGCGGGCAGTTCTTCCGCGCCTTCGCCCTCAGCGACGAAGTGGACCGCGACAACATCCAGGCGTCGCTGTCCGACGGTTTGTTGACGGTGACCCTGCCCCGCGCCGAAGCGGCCCAGACCCGGAAGATTGAAATTTCCGACGGATAACGCTCCATCCGATCAAATGCTTTTTTCCCGGGAGAGTTGACATTTCCCGTAAGCTGGTCTACGATTGAGCAGGTTGGACGCGGGTATCGACCTTGGACTATACAACATGTGTCTTGTGGAAGGAGAGATTTATGGCGTCGGAACATACACTGGAACTGACCGATAGCAATTTTGAACAGGAAGTCGTGCGGGCGGATGTGCCCGCGCTGGTGGACTTCTGGGCCGAGTGGTGCATGCCCTGCAAAATGTTGGCGCCCACGATCGACGAGTTGGCGGCCGAGTACCGGGGAACGCTGAAGGTCGGAAAAGTGGATACCGACTCCAATCGTGAAATCTCCATGAAATTCGGTATCAGCGCGATTCCCACGCTGATCCTGTTCAAGGACGGCGCCATGATCAAGAAATTCGTCGGCCTGCAGCAAAAGGCGGAACTCAAAGCCGCCATCGACGAGGCGATCGGCTCCTAGGTCAGGCGCGGCAAGATGAACTCCCTGACGCGAGAGGACGTTCGGGCGATTGACCGCTACGCCATCGAGGTTCTGGGCGTTTCCGGGGTGGTGCTCATGGAAAACGCCGGACGAAACGCCGCGCGCGAACTCGATGAGTGGATTCGTCATGACCGGCGGCGTCGGGTGGCGATTGTCGCCGGGGCGGGCAACAACGGCGGCGACGGTTACGTCATCGCGCGTCACATGGCGCGGCTGGGGTATGACGTCACGACGTTTCTTGTCGCGCCCGAAGAGAAAATCACCGGCGACGCGAGGATCAATCTCGATATTCTCCGCAAGCTGAAATATGACGTTCAGACGGTGAATTCCATGGATCATTTCGCGGAACGGCTGCGCGAATACGACGCGATCGTCGATGCCGTGGGCGGGACGGGAATTCGCGGGGCGTTGCGAAGCGACCTGGCCGCCGTCGTGGAGCGGATCAACCTCGCCGGGAAAAGCGTCCTGGCGGTGGATATTCCGACCGGCCTGGATTGCGACACCGGCGAAGCGGCCGGACCGTGCATTCAAGCGAACCTGACGGTGACTTTCCTCGCCCGCAAACGCGGATTCGACAATCCCGCCAGCCGGCCGTTCACGGGCGAGGTGGTCATAGCCGATATCGGCGTCGACGCCGACTACGTGATGTCGCGGATGAAGGGATAACACCGCGCAAAAGCGATCATGAATCCTCTACGAATCGGAACGCGAGGAAGCAAGTTGGCCTTGGCGCAGACGCGACAGGCGGCCGATATCCTCGCGCCGGTGTTCCCGGATCGGACGGTGGAAATCGTTCCCCTCCGGACGCGGGGCGATCGGGTTGTCGGACCGTTAACGAACCTTGGGGGGAAAGGATTGTTCACCGCCGAGTTGGAGCTTGGCTTGCGGGAAGGACGCCTGGATTTGGCGGTGCATTCGGCGAAGGACCTCCCGGCTGACATGGCTGACGACTTGACCATCGCGGCGGTCCTGCCGCGCGCCGACGCGCGGGACGCCCTGGTCAGCCGATCCGACCCGCTGGAGGAATTGCCCCGCGGCGCGAAGGTCGGAACGAGCAGTTTGCGTCGGGCGGCTTTGCTCAAAGCGGCGCGGCCTGATCTGGACATCTCCCCCCTGCGCGGCAATGTGGACACGCGGATTCAAAAGGTGCTGGGGGATTCGGCGACGTTCGACGCGACGGTTTTGGCGATGGCGGGACTTCAACGCGGCGGATGGCTGGCGGAGGTGGGAAATCATGTGTATCCTCTCGATGTCGATCATTTCCCCCCAGCCGCCGGGCAGGGGACGCTGGTGATCCAATCCCGCGCCGCCGACGCGGAATTGCTGGCCGCGTTGCAGCCGATCTGTCATTCCGAAACGCTTCACGCCTTACAGGCCGAGCGGAGCGTGCTGCGGGGGTTGGCGGCGACGTGTCACAGTTGCCTGGCGGTATACGTATATCCGGAATCGGGACCATGGCGCGCCCGCGCCATGGCGGCCCGGGCGGACGGTTCGGATATGCTTCGCGTGGAAGCAAAAGGCCCGACGGCCCGGAGCGCCGCCGATACTTTATTGGAGAATCTTCTCGTCAACGGCGCCAAAGAGCGGTTAGAACTGTCATCCTGAGCGAAGCGCAGCGAAGTCGAAGGACCTTACGGGTACGTGCGCGTGAGATCCTTCGACTTCGCTTCGCTCAGGATGACAGTATGAGTGCACCCAACATTCCTACGGTTTTTTGGTTTCCACGTCCGCTTTATTATCTTTGTCGGGCGGTTGGCGGTATTTCAGCGTGATGAGCATCGCGCGGTTTTGAATGAGTCCCGCGTGAATTGGGGATTGCTCCATTTGGTTTTCCCGTTGTTGTGCGATTTGACCGGTCCGCGTCGTCGGCTGGGTGCGGGCCCGTTGCAGATAGAGCATACCTTTTTCCGCCATCCGCGTTTGGGCCTGGGTCGTCGATTCGGGGGGAGTGGAACTCTTTCGTTGGGTTTCCACCGACGAGAGTTTTCCGGATGAAATCGTTTTCTCGCCCGATTTTGTTTCGAGGGTGAATTCGGTTTGACCATCCCGTTGACTCCATTTCGCGATGACGGGTTGTTGCGAGACGTTCTGATTCGCTCGCACGTCGTTGTGAAGCTGCACGCGAACATTCTGAAGCTGTTCGACGTTTCCGTAGACGACATATTGCAGTTCTTCCGGCGGGGCGGTTTTGGCGGCGACCTTATTCTTCAGGGATGTCACGTTCAGGTTCGCCTGGTTGGGCTCTAAAATGCGTTGCGAAGGCGGGGCGATCCGGATGGAGTTGGAAACCAGGACGGCTTCCACCTGCTTTCGGCTGGCGGGGATGTCGTCGGTGTAGATGATCTCGTTGTCCTCGGGCGTCGCCAGCTTCACCAGCCTCGCCTGGGATTGCGGGCCTGTGATGACCGCGACGGGTTGATCGTAGGGCGGGCGCGGGCCGGCGCGTTTGCTGTATACCCCTGGGGCGGCGGCGGGTTTTTTGAGAGCGACGCCTTTGGCATGATCTTCCATTTTAGCATCAGCGGCAAGGCCGTAGCTTTTTTCCCGCGTGACGGGAGCGGGAGTAGCATCCTTGGTGAAAAGACTCTCGTCAACCGATTTGTCCTCTGATTTTGGGGACATCGTCGGCGCCGGGGCGCCGCCTTTTCTCATCGGCGGGGGGGCGACTATGGGCGTCGCTCGTACGGTGTCGCCTTCGGTGTCCGGAACTTCGGTGCGACGAGGCGCTTCTTCCTCCGCCGCCAATTCCGTTCGAAGTTCGCCCAGATCCCGCGCGACGCGGCCGAAGGATTCGGGCTTGTCCATTTCGTCGGGCGTTTTGATCGCCAGTTCACTTCGACGGGCGGGTTCCGGTCCGGCGTCGTACATTTCCACGGACACGAAAACGCCCAGTCCCACGGCGAAGAGAATCAACGCGGCGACGGAAAGATACCGTCGCCAGGGATTCGGCAGGGGCGCCGGTTTCCAGGGTTGCGCCCCGGCGGTGACGCCCCGTTGTACGGCGGCCCGCATAACCTTCGCGGCGAAATCGTCTCCCAGGCGTTCGCGCGGCAGGGATTGCACCAGCCGGCGCGTCTTGCGAAGCTGTTCCAGATCTTCCGCGAGGCGCGCGTCGTCCGCCAGCGCCTCCTCCACGCGACGTGCGTCCGGCTCGGACAGTTCACCGTCGAGGTAGGCCGACAACTGCTCTCGAATGTCCTCGTGTTCAGTCATATTCACTCACCAGGTTCGCCAGGCGTTCCCGCAGGGCGCAGCGGGCGCGATGCAGGCGACTTTTGACCGTACCGGGGGGAATGTCCAGGATGTCACCGATCTCCTCGTAGCTCATGTCTTCCATGTCCCGCAGGAGCACCATCACGCGATGCTCCTCGTCCAGTTCCAGCAGCGCATCTTCGATGCGCCGAAGCGTTTCGTTCGCCATCGCCTTTTCGGCGGGGTTGGGTTCGCGTCGTTCGGCGAGCGTCGCGGTCTGGGCCTCACCGGGCGAAGGATCGTCATCCTCCCCCCGCGCGAAGGGAACGAACTTCACGACCCCGCCGCGCCGCAGGTGGGAGATCGTGAGGTTTTTGGCGATCCGAAACAGCCACGTGTAGAAGCGGCTGGTTCCCTGGAATCGCCCGATGTTCGCGAAGGCCTTGAGGAAGGTTTCCTGCGCGAGTTCCTCGGCGATCTCGGGCCGGCGGCACATGCGATAAATCAGGTTGTAGATGCGGTCCTGGTATCGTCGCACCAGTTCCGCGAACGCGTCGGCCTGTCCGTTCTGGCATCGCCGCACGAGGAACGACTCCTCGAAGGCGGTGGTTCGGACGGCGTCGGCGACGTCGGCCTTTTGCGCTTCCGTTAACTTGGACGCTTGCTCAACCAATCGGTTCCCCAAAACACGAACCATTTTCCGGGAAATCCACGGATCACGCTTTGTAGTGTACCCTCCGATAGTAAGGGACGGTAGCGAAAAACCATGAACCTGTCATCTCCTCAGAGCCTTGCCGTGATGGAATAGTAAGCCTTGTAAGGGCGAGACAATAGGTTACGCCCTTACAGGGCTTGGATTATGAAACGTACCCAAACCCAGGGTGTTGCCCTGGGCTGTGTTGCGTTCGCCTTTCAGGCGAAAGAGACATAACGCAATGAATGTAGACGCGTAGATCCTGGGACCGGCAGGGAAGACATCCCGGCGTAACGTCATTTTTCGTCGTCTTCCTCCCTGTCGTCGGCTTCGATGGCGGCTTTGTCCATCAGGGAGACGTGGCCTTCCACTCTACCGTCGTCCAGCGGGTTGTCCACGCGCTTGGCCAGGTCCTTGAACATCCGCCGCGTGTCCCGAATCCCGCCGATCATGAACCATACCGTCGAGACGATGCCCACGATCAAACCCATGGTCATAACTTTAAAGAAGAAAAAGTGTCTCCACCAGTCCCTCGGCCAGGGCGATATCGCGTTCCAGACCAGAACCGCGATGAACATGATCAGCAGTTGGAACACGAAGGAATACCCGAACACCGACCACGCGATGACACGATCCCATTTCGAGTACTCCGGGGTGATCCCGACGAGTTTTCCCCACACCGACCTCCACGTCCAGGGCGAATGAATCTTCTTCTCCCCGTCGATGCTGTACTTTCCGCGATGCAGCATGCGATCCAGGTTGTATGGTTCGCGATACGTCAACAGCGACACCGCGACATACCCGATCAGGCTGAACACCATGGCCAGGAAATAGATTTCGTAGGAATTGATCGGGAATTTCACCGGATCCATCTTCCAGTCCACGTAGGGCGCGAAGGGAGACGTGATCGTCCGGAGGAAATGATCCAATCCTCCCGTCCAGCCCATCCTGTCGAGGAACGGATACACGTGCTTCGCCCAGGCGCTCTGGAGCGCCACGCCGCCCACGGAGATGCTCGATCCCAAAAACAGCGACGTGAACGCGCCGGCGGTGTTTCCGAACCGGCTGTACAGCCCGAAGACCATCACCGCCCCCGCGCCGCCGGTCCAGATGCCCAGCATGATGGTGATGAACATGTTGATGTAATCGATCTGCACGAAAAACATCGAGAACAGGAAGAAAAAGATCGCCACGCCCAGGGCGCACATCCGCAGCCAGAACAGGTGCTCCTTCGGCGTCAGCGGTTTCTTGCGCAACGGCACGACGATATCCTGGATGATCCCCGCCGAGCAGTTGACGATTCGGGAATCGTCCGTCGAGATCATCAGCATGATCATCAGCAGGCAGAACACGCCCATGATCCCGATCGGCGCGAGTCTTCGCATGGTCACGGCGATCATCATCTGGTGGTAGAAGGTTTCAAATTGTTTATAAACATAATTTCCTTCCCCGTCCTTGCCGAGGGTTTCCCGGGCGGCGTCCAGGTACGCGGTGTCCATATCCTTGTCATTCGAAAGCGGCGGATCCACGCCGATCACATGCTTCTGTTCCGGCAGAGCGGTTATGGTTTCCATCAGTCTCGAGCGCGTCGCGTCGTCCTTGATGACCTTCTCGGCCACTTTGTTCGACAATTCAACACGGATGTCCCGCGCCTGGGGAGAGTACTTCACATGCGCCATGATCGTGATGATGAACACCGCCAGCAGCATGGACATCGTCCAGTAGAACCCGCCGCGCCAGGCGCCCAGCACGCCGGCCATCTTCTGCTCGTGCGGGGTGCGCCCGCAACTGGAATTGTCGTTGCCGAACCAGTTGGCCCGGTTCAGGAAACGGGAAAATAATCCCACGCCCAGCATGAACAGGTTGAAATCCCGCAGCTTGTGGATGTCGAACGGATTGAGAAAACTCTCGCCCTCCACGCGATCCATCATCACCGGCGTGATTTCATTCAGTAACGAATAATTCCACAGGACATAGACCGTGATAATCACGAAGATGGGGTAACTCATCAATCCCTGGATGCAGTCGGTAATCAGCAGCGCGATGCGCCCGCCCATCCAGATGACCACCATCGCCAACGTCAACACGATCGCCACGAGGATCAAAAACGTCGGCACGGTGATTCCGAACAGAATCACCTGGTGAGGCAGGCCCAGAAAATAAATAAAGAACGTCGCCGCCACCGTCGGACCGATGGCGTTGCCCATGGTGTCCCCGATGGCCCGCAGAAATGCGGCGTAGATGCGCAAAGGGCGACTGTAGCGGATTTCCAGGAACTGCCCCAGCGACATGGCCTTGGTTTCGCGAAAACGATACACGCAGTATCCGGTGAGGGAAATGACCAGGGAGAATATGATTCCGATCCCGCCCCAGAAGTCCAGCGCGTATCCCGTCTGGTATTTCATCTCCACCAGACCCACCAGGGACATCAGTCCCACGGCGGATTCCAGATCCCCCACGGCGATGACGTATCGTCCCGCCACGCGCCCCGCGGCGACGTAATCCGCCACGCCGCGAACGTATCGTCGCGAATACACCGCCATCCCCATAATAAACACCAACGGTAAAAGCGTGATACACCAGTCGATCCAATGCATCGATTGCATCGATACGATCCTTTCCCATGATTGGACGCCTTGGAAAATAGAAGGGAGGCAGTACGATACCCCGAAAACCGAACGATTTCCACCCCAAAGGAAAACGTGTCGCGAGCTGCAAACCCGCGACACGCCGACATGCCGTTTTCCAACACAACCATACAAGACCCCGGATAGAACGCAAACGTATTCGTTTGCTTCTTTGACCGAATCCCATTTTTTATCCAAAAATTTTTACCCGTAAGGGAAAATCGTCGAAGCCGATTCCTGGAAAATATAGATAATTCGTCTTGAAAATCTATAGATTAACAAATTATATAAGGACTTATAGCTGACTTTGCCAAAACGGGTCCCCAAATCGTCCCTGAAGTCAAAAACGAACCCATGAGAATTTTTCCAGTCCGTAGGCGCGCAATTCTGATTGCACGCGCAATTCTGATTCGTTTCCCATTTTCGCGTGCAATCAGAATTGCACGCCCGACTGATTCGGTGATCCGATAAACTCCCCTCCAGGTTCCGGGATTCCCTGGAAGAGGACATTTCCGCCGGAAGGGAGTTGATTAAAAACGGGAGGGTGGCGGAACTTTTGTCCCGTCACCCTCGCTGACGATGGTGAGAAAGGAGAATGGTTTATAAAAAGGTATGACGCCGGCGGAGCAGTCCCGCTCCTCCCAGGGACAGCAGAACCAGCAGGCTTGGTTCGGGGGTGGTGTCGGGTCGAAGCAGATGCCCCGCGTTGGATCCGTCGGACGGCGGGTCGATGGGATCGGGATCCGTAAATCCGGTGTTGTACATGACAACGTCTTTCCCTTTGTTTTTTCCGTCTTTGGCGTAGAAATCGCCCCAGACCGGCGCGCGGTCGCTGTAGAACGAAATCACGAGGTCGGTGTCGGACAGGTCGTCGAATTTCACGCCGTACAGGTCCGCCGGCAGCAGGGGATTCGATTTGCCCGGGGTGAACGTATCGACTTCATAGGCGTCCGTGCCGGTCACGTCGGCGAGGTTCGCGGCTGTGAAGGGATGTTCCCCGTTGGACGCTTCCAGCAGGATATGGCTGATATCCTTTTTCGGCACGGACAGCGTGTAGGTGTATTTCCAGTCGAAACCGGCTGGGGCTTCCAGGTCTTCATTCGTGATGGTCCAGGAAATGAACGTGTTCGGGTCGGCCCATTGCTGGGTGGCGAACAAGCCGTCACCGTAGGAAAGGCTTCCCTCGTACATCGTCGCCGACGCGACGCCAGCCAGTGATATAACCATTGTAACCAAAGCGATATATGTTGATTTCAGCATGATGGGTTCCTCCGGAAGCGAAAGACATCTAAAAAGCGGTGGAAATCGGCGTGGTTTGTGACGGGCTGCCCTTCTCAAGGAGCTTGCCTCATTTATTCCATACGATTGGATTTCGCGGTGGGTGCGAAAAAAACGCTCGGAAACGCCCTTTTTTGAAAATCCCCCAAATCACTGTATGGAAAACACGTAAGGCGAATTCCAACAGGCCCGATCCCTCCGCCGAAAGCATTGCATTAGCCGTTTGTAAAGGACGTCGTTTTTGTGTGACATCCTGTATCCCGTCGTTCTGCAACATTGTAGGCCCCTTGTTTATAAAAAACGTCGGCGGGAAAAATAAATATCAGAATGGATGCGATCAGCGAAATCCGGGAACCGGGAATTTGCGAATGCGCATTACATTCATTGGAAATTGCATACGATTTTCCGTATGATCAAACGTTCTTTAGGTTCCGTCCTGAAAAAACGGGACTTTGGCATAGTACCGAAGGTTGACGGCCCGGATGTACGCGATTATGATCCTGTCCCTTTGAACGAAATCATCAAGGAGATGAGAATGGAACCTGTACGACAGTTGGAAAATGAGCATCTCGGATACAGCGACACGCCCGTGCTGGAGGATTCCGGTTATCATGTGCATGACGGCACGCGCCCCCAGCCTCCGGTCGTGACGCCCGGCGAAGGAACCGCCGCTCCCTCCGACGCGAAGGTGATTTTTAACGGTTCGGATATGAGCGGATGGGTTTCCGCCAACGATCCTTCCAAACCGGCCGAATGGAAAGTGGAAAACGGAATCATGGAAGTCGTTCCCGGAACGGGCGACATTCAGACGGCCGACGGATTCGGTTCGATGCAACTTCACCTGGAATTCGTTTCGCCGGAAGTCATCAAGGGCGAGGGGCAGGGCAGGGGCAACAGCGGCGTGTTTCTCATGACCCTCTACGAGATCCAGGTGCTCGACAACTACAACAACCCGACGTACCCGGACGGCACGGTCGGCGGGATTTACGGGCAGTATCCTCCGCGGGCCAATGCGATCCGTCAGCCGGGCGCGTGGAATACCTACGACATCCTGTGGGAGGCGCCGGAATTTAACGGCGAGAAGCTCGTCAAACCCGCGTTTGTCACCGTGCTTCTGAACAATATCCTGCTCCACCACCACAAGGAACTCCAGGGCCCGACGCGCCACAAGGAGTTGACCCAATACAAAGCCCACGCCCCCAGACTCCCCCTGAAGCTCCAGGACCACGGAGACCTGGTGCGGTTCCGGAATCTCTGGGTCAGGGAACTGTAATCCCCATTTCGATTCACCGTACTACGAGGAAAGATCGTGTCGTTTCTCCGGGGCGACACGATCTTTCGTCGTGGTACTAATCCAGACCAATATCAAATACGGCTTCCAGGTCGTGTCGGGAATAGGCGCGCAAGGCCAGCAGGGTTTCCGTTCGCGTGATGGAGGGAATCATCGTGAGCTTTTTGGTGACCAGGTCCGAGAGTTTCTCATTGTTCCGCACGCGGACAATCGCCACCAGATCGTTTTTCCCGCTGACGGAGTAGGCTTCGGAGATTTCCTCCATTCCGGCAAGCTGTTCGGCGACGGTGTTGATTTCCTTCCGCTCGACGTTCATCAGGATGATCGCGGTAACCATGGTCGTTTCCTTTCGGGAGGCGCGGTTGAATTTTGTGTCACAGATGGAGGAACCGATTTCCGCCCGACGGGGTATCCATACACTCTATTTTTTGCCCGAGAGCAAGTCAATGGAATTCGGGGTGTTGTTCGGTTCGTGGAAAAGGGTCTCGAATTGCATGAATTTTCCGGTGGATTGGGCTTTGCATTGTCCCGCCTGGTGGAGCCGGGCCTCCACGATGAACAACGGCGGGGTGGCTTGCCGGATATTGGCAGAGACTTTCACGAATTCGTCCGTCTGAATCGGGTGGCGAAAGCGGACGTTCAATTCGGCGGTGACGGCCTGGATTCCGTGGGCGAACAGGCAGTTCGTCATCGCGGCGTCCAGAAGCGTCGAGGTCACGCCTCCGTGGAGAATTCCGTCGTATCCCTGAAACTCCGCGCAACACTCGAAGCGCGTTTCGACGCTTCCGTCGTCCTGCAGGAGGAATTGCAGTCCGAGGCAGCCTTCATGCGCGCGGCTGCACGCCAGGCAGTACGGATGCATCCGACGCGACAGGCGATCCAGAATGTCCTGGGCGGGTTTAGTGGTCACAGACGTTTTGTCCCGATTCCAGCGTCCCGGACAGATAGGCGTTGACGACGTCTTCAGGTTTGCCGGGCTGGGCGCCGACGACGACGTTGATCCCGTTCTGCTGAAACAATCCCTGGGCGCGCTGCCCCATGCCACCGGCGATAATCACGTTGGCGCCCTGTTCGTGCAGCCATCGCGGCAGGACGCCCGGTTCGTGCGCCGGGGGAGTGAGATACTCCGTGCCGCGGATGGTTTTCTGCGCTTCATCCACGTCCACCAGCGCGAACTGCTCGCAGTGGCCGAAGTGCAGACTCAGTTGTCCCTGTGCGATGGGAATGGCGATTTTCATGGGTTCCGTCTCCTTGGAAGGTTCCTGAGGGTGTTTCGTTGGTTCGTTGGGATTTAATATCGGATCGATAACCGCCGCGAAGGCCCGCGTCGTCGGACTGTCGGCGAACTGTTGCACGAACGGCTGACCCGCGTCTCCGGAAACGACGATGTTCGGGTCCAGCGGAACGCGTCCCAGGAAGGGCACGTGCATTTCCTCGGCGAGCCGTTCCCCGCCGCCGGTTTTGAACAGGTCCACTGGCTTACCGCAGTGCGGGCAGAGAAGCCCGCTCATGTTTTCGATGATTCCGACGATCTTCAGTTGCAGCTTGCGGCAGAAGGAAACGCTCCGCCGCACGTCCGCGATCGCGACGTCCTGCGGTGTGGTCACGACGACGGCCTGGGTGTCCGAACCGAGCATCTGCGCCACGGAAAGCGGTTCGTCGCCCGTGCCCGGCGGGGAATCGATGATAAGAAAATCCAGCCGTCCCCATTCGACGTCCTTGAGGAACTGTTTGATCACGCCGTACTTCATGGGCCCGCGCCAGATGACCGCCGCGTCGGCGCTGTCGAGCAGCAGTCCCACGGAGACGACCGAAAGATTTTCATGCACGCGGATGGGCGTTAAGCCGTGTCCGTCGGGCGATTCCAGCCGTTGCCCCTGCAGGCCGAAGATGCGGGTAATACTCGGTCCGTGCAGGTCGACGTCCAGCAGGCCCACGGTTTTACCCGCCATCGCCAGCGCCATCGCGAGGTTCGACGCCACCGTGCTCTTGCCCACGCCGCCCTTGCCGGACAGCACGAGAATCTTCTTTCCGATCTGTCCCATGCGCGTCTGGAGTTCCAGTTCCTCCTGCTGCCGCTGGGATACGTCGACGGGATTTTCTTTGGGAGTGTCGTTCATGTTGGTTTCGTTCAAGTCCTTTGTTAACCTTTTCAATTGCGGATTGCGGAATGCGGATTGCGGATTGAATTACAACACAAAAACTCTCTCTCTACCAGCCGCACTTCAAAATTGAATGCGTAAAGCATTTGGAGAATACTTCTGTGTACTTTTTCAATCCGCATTCCGCAATCCGCAATTCTTGTTACACCCAGTGTGTGTGCGAGGATAAATCATGGCGGCCTCAGGCGGCGGCTTTTTCTTGTGTCCAGTAGGTTCGCCACAGGCCGCTGTGATAGATGG
>JAFGJE010000136.1 GCA_016929245.1 Phycisphaerae bacterium | reverse complement strand
CTTCAACACGAGTGATGCCCTCGGTGATGTCGGGCAGGTATTGGCCGGGTCCAGTCATCCTGATATTCTCCCGGAAGAATTCCGTTCTTCCAGGATACGTATCGGCTTGAAGCGTTAAAAACCATTAGAAATTCCATGTAACGGTGCTACAGTGTCTGAACATTTGTCATTATCAAATCTCCCGTTTGGCGGCTTTCCTGATCAACCCAACGGCATCATCAACAGTCGGCAGACAGGCTTTTTCCAAAAGGCTCGATACCGGCAGCGGAAATTCCCAGGCGTTCAGCGTTGCAGGAGGGCCGTCGAAATAATCAAAATAATCTTTTTCGCAACGGCTGATGATTTTTCCACCGATGGAATTGGCCGACGGTGCCTGTTCCAGCACGACCAGGATGCCGGTTTTTTCCAGCGAAGCGCCGATGGTCGCAACATCGAGCCCGGCATCATCGACGGTTCGCAGATCGATGACTTCGGCTGTTATGCCTTCGATTTCCAGCCGGATCGCCGCTTCCTGACCCACCCGAGACATCCAGCCATACGTAACGACGGTCACATCCTTGCCGGAACGCAGCACTTTCGCCCTGCCCGGTTCAATCAGATGATCCGGAGGGCCTTCCGGCACCGGGCCTGTATCCGCATAAAAACCGTGGTGTTCCACGATCAACGTCGGACTCTTTAATTTCATCGCCGCGTTGAACATCCCGATGTAATCGAACGGGGTGGTCGGCACGAAAATCCGCCAGCCGGAAAAGAGAGCGAACAAGGCCACCGGGTCCATACTGTGCTGTGCGCCATATCCCAGACCGGCGGCCATCCGGGTGCGAACCACCAGCGGTATGGAAACATTGCCGCCGTAGATATGCGCCAATTGTCCGATCTGATTGAACAGTTGATCGGCAGCGACCAGTCCGAAACTGGAGAACATCAATTCCACGACCGGATGCATGCCGTTCATCGCCGCCCCGCAGGCCAGGCCGCAGAAACCCGCTTCGGTAATCGGCGTATTCAAAACGCGATCCGGGTAACGCTTGGCCAGTCCTTTGGTAGCGCCGTACGCGCCGCCCCCGAGATTGGCCACCTCCTCGCCTAAAACCACGACCGTCGGATCCATTTCCAGCCATCGCCCGGTCGTTTCCGCGATCGCATTGGAATATTTGATTGCGCGCGGGCAATGCATCCGTTCCTGCTCCGTGAAGTTCCCCAGTGCGGCAACGTCATTGTCACGAAGTCCCTTGGATAAACTGCTTACCGGAGCGAACCGTTTTGCCGGGAGATTTCCGTCACCATCGATTTCGGAAACACATTGAGCCGCTATCGCTTCGATCGTCGTATTCGCGTGATGCGTCAGCGTGGAGAAATCTTCATCGGAAAGGATTCCCGCCTGTTGCAGCCGCTGCCGGAATGTTTCAATCGGATCACGTTGTCTCCAGGCGGCTTCCTCGGACTTATCGCGGTATTTAAACGCGCTGCCGGGGATTCCGCCCGCGTGGTGATAATGGCGGTAGGTATCGAGTTCCAGAAAACACGGCAGTGAATTATCATCACGCAGGATATGCTCCAGCGCCATTTTGACGGCGAGTGGATCCATTCCATCCGCCTGAAATCCCGGCATATCATACGCCACCGACACCTGGCATAGTCGGGAGGCGGAGCAGGCATCGTGCCGGCGGGTGCCGACGGCGTATTGGTTGTTTTCGATCACGTACACAATCCGGGTGTTCCAGATCGCCGCGAGATTGGCGGATTCATGGATCGTTCCCTGGTACAGCGCACCATCGCCGAAAAAGCACAGCATGACAGCCTTCGAGCCGTTGAATGTTTCCGCCCAGGCGGCGCCGGCGGCGATGGGGACGCCGCCGCCGACAATGGCGTTGGTGCCCAAAACCCCGAGTTTTTCATTGTACAGGTGCATGGAACCGCCACGCCCGCCGCAACAGCCGCCGGCCAGGCCCATAATTTCCTGGAGCAGAATCAAAATTTCAGTGTGCATTTCTTTACTGATCCCGGACAGTAACGGATCATAATCGTTGCCGGCATAAAAATTGATCGCTTTGGCTAGGTACTGGTGATGCGCCCGATGGGTTCCGGTTATTTTGTCTGTCGCGATTATGGCTGTGGCGGCGCCGACCGCAACGGCTTCCTGGCCGACACTGGTATGCACCGGCCCGTTGATGAGATTCTGCTCTTTCAGTTTCAGCAGCTTTTCCTCGAAAGCGCGGATCAGAAGCATTTGCTGCAGCATCCAACGCAAGGTATGACTCGGTTGTGCGATCAGATCTTTATCTTCCGGGACAATTCCGGTAATCGGCTTGTTGAATTTCAGTTCGGGTAATTTCACGTCAAATCCCCTTCCAGTAAACCGCCTTGCGGTTCACGAAGAACTCCAGTCCACTACGGCTGTTTTCCGGCAAGCCGAACCCGGATTCCTTCCAGCCGCCGAACGGCATTTCCGGAATCTTGAAACCGGAGTGAATGTTGACATGCGCCATTCCGGTATCAATCGCGTCGATATAGCGTTGCGCGTTTGTAAGGTCGCGGGTGAAAATGGCGGAGGATAGGCCGTACACGGAATTGTTGGTCAGGTCCAGCGCTTCGGGCAAGGTGTCAAATTCACAGACCGCCAGTACCGGCCCGAAAATTTCTTCCGAAAAGATCGCCATGTCCGGAGTCACGCCGGTAAATACCGTCGGCTTGATAAAGTATCCGCCGCTTTGCGCCGCCGCGTCACCGCAGAGCATTTGCGCACCGTCGCGCTGGGCTCTTTCGATGGCGGTAGTGATGGTTTTGAACTGTCCCGGCCCGGCGACCGGCCCCATATCCACAGCCGAATCCAGCGGATCCCCGATCCGGATAGCACGGCAGCGTTCGGCGAGTTTTTCCAGATACGCCCCGGCGATGTCGCGTTGTAGCAACACCCGGCTGGTGGAAGTACACCACTGCCCCGCACAGCCGAAGCCGGCCTTAACCGTCGCGTCAACCGCCCCATCCAGGTCGGCGTCGTTCATGACAATCATCGCGTTCTTGCCGCCCAGTTCCAGCTGCGTGCGAACCAGGTTCGCACCGGCGGCGGAAAGAATTTTTTTGCCCACGGCGGTAGAGCCGGTGAAGGAAATCGCCTTGATCCGGCTGTCGGCGATCAGCGCATTACCGACACTCGATCCCATGCCCGTTACACAGTTGAAGACACCGGCGGGAAATCCAGCCTTTTCAAACAGCCGGGCCATCATCACCGCCGACCACGGCGTAAAGGACGCCGGTTTAAACACGATGGTATTGCCGGTCAGCAGTGCCGGCAGAGTTTTGCGGCACATCACGTTTACCGGATAATTCCACGGACTGATAATCCCGACCACACCCAGCGGGTGATAGTCTTCCCAGGCAAGGCTGCATTTGTCGTTGCGCACCGCATTGCCGGCAAAGGCAGAAATTTGCCGCTGATGATACCCCCCTTCGAGCAGCGCCGAATCCACTTCCGCCCGCGCCTCGGTAAGCGTTTTGCCGTTCTCCTTCGACACCGCCACAGCCAACTCGTCTTTGGCCTGTGCCAATAACCGGAGAAATTCGCCTACAAGCCGTTGTCGTTCTTCCACCGGGAACGTTTTCCAATTGAGAAACGCCGCACTGGCCGCGTCGACGGCCAAGGTGATTTCTTCCGGCTCCGAAGCCTGCGCATAATTCAATATTTCACCTTTGCGCGCCGGGTTTTCATTGGCAAAGGTTTTTCCGCCGGGCGAAAGGAGCCATTGTCCGTCGATATAATTTTTCAGAATGTCCTGCATTTTTCGTTTCCCTTATCCGTTATCGTTTTCCGGGGTCTGGCGAAGCTCGAACACTTCTCCGTCCGGCCCGTACAGATAGACGATCCAGACGCCCGGCCTGAACTCCACCGGTTCTCCGATACATTTCACTCCCCGCCGCGATAAGTCGGCGAAATCCTTTCGGACGTCCGAGGACGTGAAGCCCAGATGGCTCCAGCCGTGATCCGCCTGATTGCGGCTGGTTTCCATCCGACGGCCGCGCGGGGTTTGATACTCAAACAATTCCAACATCAACGTCCCCAGTTGCAGATGCGCAATCCGGGCGGCGCAGCCGGGCAAACCAACCACCTCACCAAGTTTGCTCTCCGGGGGACACTCCAGCGTGCGCAATACCTTGAATCCGAAACGATCACGATAAAATGCGATGGACCGTTCCAGGTCGCTTACACTCACGGCGAAATGTTCCATTCCTGTGATCATCCAACTGCCTCACTGTTTTTCTGCGTGACCGATCAAACTTCAACTCCCAGGCCCGGCGTAAGGACTTGCGCCCTGGTTCCGGGAGATTTGACTTTCAGGGATTCGACAAAAGCATCAACATTACCGCCGTGTTCGGCAAAGAGGTCATAATGGGACGGAACGGCGATTTTCGCTCCGCACTTCCCGGCAAGGGCTGCCGCTTCGGCTTCATTCATATTGCCGTACGCTCCGTTGATACAGGGAACGATTATCTCCGGCCTTGATGCTATAACCTCTTTCAGGAGAACTTCGTTGCAGGCGGTATCTCCGCTGAAATACAGACTCCTCCCGGAAAACTTCAAAACAAACCCCACCGCGCCGGGACACAAGGTTCCGTGATCCGCCGCGACGGTGTTGATTCTGATATTGTCTCCCACCAATAAAGACGTTCCCGGGGCGACCAGTTCATAGACGGCGTTTTTCTCCTGAAGAAAGGGAACGCACGGAGCCGGAGCCAACACCCGGGCCTTCGGATTGGACTGCATGAGGATATCGAAACTGTCGACGTCGAGATGATCACAATGATCATGCGTAAAAAACAAAACGTCGAAATGCAGTTCCTCCGCTTTTATCGGAGATTCGCAAAGCCGTTTGAATCCGACCAGCCTTTCGGCCGTGTCGCTCAAATACGGATCCACGCAGATCGTCAGGCCGCTATCGAATTTGAAAACAAATCCCGCTCCACCCAGCCAGTAGATACTGATCTTTCCTTTTCCCGGCAGATCCTTTCTGAGATTGTTCAAGTCCGAAACCATATTCCTCTTACCTTACGTTACAGATCATTTTGGAGGCTTTGTGGAGGACGTTTATGCTTGCCTGCTTACCATGACGACCCAGCGCCTGCTCCAGAGCTGTCGCCGCTTCCGGCACCCAGTCAAACCCCATAGCCTTCGTATCCCACTGTGAAATCCCTTTCGTGACCAGTATGACCCGCGCCCTGTCCAGCAGGCGGCGGCCCAGCAATAAATTCGCGGCTACGCATTTGTCCAACTCCCCCCGGGCGACCATCTCTTTGATTCGTTCCACCGGAATATAGCCGATCGTGGTCAGCTCATCATGCTGGGCGCTCGTTCCTTCCGGACAGGGTGTTACCAGAATCACCGTGCCGCCGTCCTTGACGGCGCGGCAGGCGGCGTTGAGTCCCTTTAACGCCTGCCAAAAGTCAATATCCGCCGGATACGCGTCGGCAAGGACGATATCGGACTTCTCCCTGATTTTGACTTCGCATGTCGTAACGGCGAAATCACAGGCTTTTCTATGCGCTACAACCGGATGTCCCGCGAATACGCCGGCGATGCCTTTTCCGCCCGGAACTTCATTGATGATGAACCGGAGTCCCGCTTTTAAAGCGACTTCGTCGATAACCTCGCGAACCCTGTTGTCGCGAACGGCGAAAAGTTTGTCGTCGGGAACATCGCTGCACATCCAGTGCATATGGCCGATGGTGGCGACATCGGCGCAGCCTGGATTAATGATCTTGGAACCGCCTCCGAAACCGGCGATCATGTGCGGGATCGTCTGGCCGACGCCGATGACGTAATCCGCTTCCACGATTTCCTTGTGAATCTTGATAGTGAACCCCCGGCTGGACTTTCCGACCGGGAGATACTTCGAATCGTCTTTCCAATCCGGATTGACGACTCGGTAGTGGCGGGCGATGTCCTTCGTATATTTTTCCCGTATTTCCTGTTCATTCATAGGCCGATGCGTGCCCAGGGCAATGAACACGGATACGTCTTTTGCGTCTATGCCGGCAGAGCTTATCTCCGCGAGCACCGCCGGCAGCATCAAGTCGGTACGGGTATTCCGGCTGCTGTCATCGACGGCGATACTGATCTTCATACCGGGTTTGACCTGTTCCGACAACCTGCCGGCGCCGATCGGAGAATCCAACGCCGCACGAATCAACTGCCGTTCCGAGGACACCGCCGCCGATTCCGAAAGATGGTACACACCTGAAAGATTCGCGTCAGGTATCTCCAGCGGTTCAAACTCATCATATGGAAAATTATATTTCATCTGATATTGTTACCAGCATCTTGATTTTCTCAGAAGCGTATACGCCACCCGAACCAACGCGTCTATCGGGCGGGGCACCGGTTTGGGAAAGTGTTGGTATTCGAGCGTATTTTTACCGGTGACAACAATGGCTCTCATGTATGATCTCTGTTGAACAGGGAAATAAGTTAGACAACCCCAGGGCTTCCATCCGCCCGTCGATACGACGTTCCCCACGCTTTAACGCGCGCGGCATGGGTTTTGTTTTTCTCCTCATCAGGCCAGATCGTCACCAGCACGAAGGGTTCGGTCTGGCTGCGATTACGGATGTAATGGCGAGTCCCGCCGGGTATGTAGAGCAATGTCCCTTGTTTCATATACACCGGCTGGCCGTCGAGGTAAACATCCGCCTCGCCCGACACCCCGAAGTATACCTCCGCCGTTTCATGAGCCACTCCAGGGCTACCGGGTGCTTCCGTACCGCCGCCCGGCGAGACGGTTCCATGGTTGACATTCACTGCTTTTTCGCCCGCCATGTAATTGTCGAGCAGAAGCCTGGTTTCGTACTGCCCGCCGCCGAAGGGCATGATATCTTCCGGGTTGTAAACTTTGTACTTCATGATTGTGTCCTTACATCAGGTTTAGAACTCCTAAAAATACCGGGAATTCGGTTTACTTCCTTGAATGTATTTCACCGAAAAACAGGTACTTTTTAGATACTATTAATAATTGCCACTAAAACCGGCTGTCCAGCCGCCATCCACACAGACCACCTGCCCGGTCGTGTAGGCGGCATCGTCCGACGCGAAATACTGCACCAGGCCCGCCATGTCGTCCGGTTCGGCTGGACGGGGAATGGGGATGTCATACAGCAGGTTCTCCGGGTTCGAAAAGTTCTTCTCGAAATTCTCGAAATCCACCGTATCCCAAAGGGGATTGAGCTTATCCTCCGGCCTGGGCGTAGATCCCGGAGCGATACAATTGACCCGTATGTTATCCCTTGCGTATTCCAAGGCCATCGAGCGTGTCAGCGCGGATACGGCAAATTTAGAACCGACAAACCCGCACTGGTTGCGAAGCCCCGTCACCCCGCAGACCGACGAGGTAATGATAATGCTCCCTTTGCCCTGCCGGATCATATGCGGGATCACCTCCCGACATAACCAGACCACGCTTCCCGTAAGATTAACCCGCTCGTTTCGCCGAAACAGTTCGTCATCGAATTCGTACACCGGCTTTCGGTTGCCCCAGTTACCACCCGCATTGCAAAACAGCACGTCTATCTTGCCGAAATCCGCAATTACCCGGGCGACGGCGTCAGTGATCGCTTGCCGGTCAGTAACGTCTACTTTGTAAAATACAACGTTTCCCCCGGTAGCGTCGGCGATTTCCCGGGCCTTCGCTTCGCCCGAATCTTCGCAAAGATCCCAGGCGGCAATCGCACAGCCTGATTGGGCGAGGCGCTTCGCCGCGGCAAAGCCGATCATCCCCGCCGTGCCGGTAATCAGGGCTACGCGCCCGCCGAGGTCCGCGCGAGCCGGTTGATATTCCTTGCCGTAGCCGTACATGCCCGTGAACATCGTTCTCACGTCATCATTTCTGTTACCATGCTTTTTCATATTAAAAACTCCGGGCATACCCCGCTTGGAATCCGCCGTCCACCGGGAGTATCGTGCCGGTGATATAGGAGGCTTCGTCGGAAGCAAGAAACATAGCCGCCGCGGCGATATCCTCGGGTTTCGTCGCTCTTGGGACGGCAAGGTGAGACAGCGGCTGCCTATCGCCCGATGCATGTTCATCGGCCGCCAAACCCGCGGCGACGGCATTGACCCGCACGCCCGTTTCTTTCAACTCAACTCCCCACATGCGGGTAAACCCGACCGCCGCCGCCGATGCGGCGACCGCCGGAGTCTGCCCCGGAACCGGGACCATACCGCGAATCGAAATAATGTTTACGACCGCTCCTTCCCCGCGCTTCGCCATATCCCGGACCGCCGCCTTTGTCACACGGTACAATCCATGGTAATACTGCGCGAGAATCTCTTCATACAACTCCATGTCAAACTCGTGAAGCCGCTTCCGTTTGTCGACCGGTACGACGACGTAGGCTCCGTTGAACAGCAGGTCGATCTTCCCGAAGCGGGCAAGGACGCTATCCATGGTTTTCCCGATAGCGTCATCGTCCCGATAGTCGACGTCAAAGGCTTCCGCCTCGCCGCCGGAAGCGCATAGTTCCCGTGCGGTTTCCGCCGCCCGCTCCCGGCCGAATAAAGCTACGCGGGTGCCGCTCCGGGATAAAGCCAACGAAAGTGTCCGCATCGTTGCCGCGTCCGCGTCAGTTACGAGGGCCGTCCGCCCCCCAAAATCAAATGTGAACGTGAATATCATACTTCTTATTTTTTTACTTTATTTATCGGCATGCTTTAGAACATACAGTCTGCCCGGACGAGTATTTGCGCTACGTCTCTTCTTATCCGGTTATAATTATATTTTTAAAAGATCGCAGAGATTACCCCCCAGTATTTTGTCTTTATCTTCTTCCGGGATGTCCATACTTTGGATCAGTTTTATCTCGTCTCTGGTGCACTCAGGAGGGTTCCAAGGGAAATCCATCCCGAAAATGAACTTTTCCGCGCCGACCATCTTTACGAACACCTGAAACTTTTCTATACCGATATACCATGGGCTGGTCTTGTCACCAGCAAGAATGCTTGTTACTCCACCGAACACTCGGTCTGGAATGTTAAATAGTGTTGCTACAAACATTTCACAATACGCTCTGCCGCCGATATGCTCGAAGATCAGTTTAAGTTTCGGATAGTCCCACGCCAGGTCATCAAATTTGTACGGGGTGGCATTGGAAAGTCTGGTTCTATGTGTTCCAGTGTGGTAATCCAGAGCTACCCCAAGTTCTTCAGCGCGGCAGTAAAAATCAGCGGCGGCCGGATCGGCAATATCATGATTATCTACAGAAGGATGGATTTTTATCAGCCTAACTCCGGCACTGTATACTTTGTCGAGAAGCGATACCGCGTCATCGGCAATCGGACTAAGGGTTCCCGCCGGAAGAAAGCGGTCTTTATGCTTTTCAACTTCCTCCAGGGCCCACATATTGGCTTTTTCCGCATCGCCTTCCATTTGTCTGGCAAAGGGCGCAAAAATCACGGCTTTGTCAATACCGCAAAAATCCATGTGTTTTATAACCATGTCGGCATCACCTTCCGGCGAGTCTCCATCGGTTTTAGGCATAAGATGCACATGATTCGCTATGATAGTCATTTTTCAAGTACTCCTGTTTATTTTCCAATCTATAGTTGCTGCTTTAGTATTCATTGTAAACTGAAACAGCAGCCAGCCCGGCAGGGCCCGCGCCCATTAACACCACGTCATAATCCATTTTACGGGCTTTCATTAAAACATCCTTTGTTATATCTTTGTGCAAGACATATCATCCCATTTTTGCAACCAATTTATAAAAGTTTCATCCACGCCTATACGCTCGCAGCCGGCCCGCGCTGCGTTCACCGCATATTCCAAACTGTCGATGCCGCAACATTTTAATTTGACGCGGCCGTCGATCATTTTGCTGATTGCCTCATAATCCTTAAAGAATTTTATATAATCCGCACCCGAGTCTGCGATAAGATCTGAAACGCGGGCAAGTTCATCCATCGTCAGACAGGGGTTTTCCCCGTAGGGCGCATAAACGATAAATTTGATTACCGTTTCCGGCTTTTTGTCTCGAACCGCCGTCACGATGGCCCGGTACTGCTCATAAAGGGCCTTATCCTCTCCGTTTCGGAGCATCGAAAGATTGGATACGACGTCGATATCCGTGGCTCCGTTTGAAATGGCCTCCAAACCCTCGGCTATTTTGATTTTTGTGGAGTGGGCTCCGCACGGAAAGCCGACCACACAGCTTATGCCCGCCCGTTGCTCCAGCAAAGACGCCGCGTAGGATACGTTGTCGGGATTGACGCAGACTGTGGCAAAGCCGTATGTAATTACCTCGTCACAATATTTTTTTACCAACAGTTTTTCACAAATCCAACCCAAACATGAATGATCCGCTTTGGAACACAACTCTGTTTTCGTCATTTATTGTTCCTCGTCTTACAAAACTGATAGGACTGATAGGAAATTTGATTTTGGCGGTCTGGTGTCGTTGGGCGGTGGGTTGGCTTTAGGGGTGGGGAGTAACTCTACAATACAGCATCTTTTGTTCACTCATTCTTTGCATATCCTTTATATTACGTATAAGATAAAGATAATAAGCAGTTTGAAAATAGCATGGCGTGCGTTTTGCATGTCATTTTGTACGGTTTGCCGAAAAAGAAGGAATGGCCGATGTTACTGGATGACATACTGGATCGATCACTACGGTTTGAATTTCGCTCCGTGGGAACCGCTTCGTTAGACAAAGGCCATAGCACGGGATGGCGAGTGGTTCCAAGGTTGATGATCTCCCATGCCTACCAAGGCCGGGAACGTCTTTTCCTGCGCAACGCCAAGCCGCTCCTGATTCAGACCGGAGAAACGATACTCCTGCCGGCCGGCATCCGTCACCGTGTAGACGTCGTCGGTGCGCAGGAAACCCGGTGCTGGGCACACGTGAATTATTTTATTCTGGAAAATCTGGACCTGTTCTCGCTCTTTCATATTCCGCTGGTTGTCGATAAGAAACCCAGCCGCCGGATCGGTGAACTGATCCGGAACCACCAAGCCAGGGATCAGTCTTCAGGACAACCCGGCGTATTGTTGTGTATCGCAAGAGAGAAAGACTTCGGATTCCAATTGCTGGAGATCATGGCCCCGCTTTGCACGCCGAAGGCGAATGTGGATACGCAACTGAAAAACCTCACCCGCCTGGAAGGGGTCATGGAATTTATGCAGCACAATTTTCACCGCCAGATCAGTCGTGACGAATTGGCTGAGAAGGCCAGCCTTTCCCCCACCCAATTTCACAAGGTATTCAAAACGGCGACCGGAAAATCACCCGTCAAGTATCTGGAGGAAATTCGCCTGCGACACGCCCAGCAGTTGTTGATCTCCACCCATCGTAAAATATCCGATATTGCCCGCGAATGCGGTTATAGCGATCCCTACGTATTCAGCAAGTTTTTCAAACGAGCCTGCGGCTGCAGCCCTCTGACATACCGCAACAGCATGGCTGACATCACTTCACCGGAGCCGGAATAAATCCGCCATAGATTTTCAACAGCTTTATTCACCATCGCATTCCGCGGTCAGGACGCAGACTCCCCAGGCGGGCAGTTCCGGCAGAAGCAGGGAAATTTCGTCTTCGTTTTCCTCTTTCGGCGTCAGGTGGGTTACAGGCTTCTCCGGTACGCGGCATGTCCAGGAGGAACTTGCGGGCCGGCGAATCCGAAGCGAAATCGCCTCCAGCGGTTCGATCCCCACATTCAACACCGTCACCGCCCGCGTCCGGCCGGCGCTCCGCTCCACGGCGGGGATCAGTACCAGCCGGGCACAATTCTCGCACCGCACCGCCGCGGAGTTGCTTCCCAAATAATCCAGCAGATCGCGAAACAGTTCCACCGTCGAGGGATTGTAATCTCCGGAAAATCCCGGCATGCCGAACACAGCCATGCGCCCGTAGTCCGGATGTTCCCAACGCCAGGTGTTAACAGCCTGAGACTCACCTGTAACAATGTTGTAGATCCGCGCGAGAGGAACCGCGGGTGAATCCGA
Source organism: Phycisphaerae bacterium (assembly GCA_016929245.1). Lineage (GTDB taxonomy): Bacteria > Planctomycetota > Phycisphaerae > SM23-33 > SM23-33 > JAFGEJ01. Next base: position 11,141 of record JAFGJE010000136.1, on the reverse strand, counting down.
ACGAATTTTGAATGCAAAAGGTTTCACCTTAAGAATCGGTATCGGGAAACATTCTCCGACACGATCTCCGGAAAAGGATTCATCGCAAAGGATACAACGGGAAGTGGTAGGGGCCTTCGGATCCGAAACCACCCCTGTAAAATCGGTCAACCCACGTCGCTCCAGTTCCATGAACGCCTCGCCGGTAAACAACACCCCCGCCCGGAGCGCCCTGCGCAAGTCCGCTTCGTCCATGCTGCGTGCGCCAAATGCCGCGACCACATACGGCGTCGGGGCTTCTTCATAATCGTTCCAATACACCGGCAGACTGGAATTCATCAATTGCTCCACCTCAAGCAAATCCGATCTGTAGATCCAGGACCAGGGATCCTGGGTGTCGGCGGAAATCGCGTGGGCTGCGTCCGCGGCGTTCTTGTAATAATTAAATCCGTCAACGCGGCAATCGTCATGAAGAAGGGAAAGAGTTTCATAAATGTCGCGCCACGAAGCCAGCCGTTTGAAGAATTTTTCCGGAACGGCGTCCGGCATGATAAACAGTTGCCCCAATTGCAGTGATACCGCCCGGCATCCAAACGCGATCCCAAGCAGCGCTTCCAAGGCCGTGCCGTAACTGCTCTTGGACAGGGCCGCCACCGGATAATTTTCGATCTCCGAACAGATATGATCCACGCAACCGGATTGGACCGCATTGCCGGCCGAGTTGCCTAACAGCAGCGCTTTGAGGACCAGGTAATCCGGGATATGGTCGCTATACGCGCCTGATCCGATCCGCACCCGGGCTGGCCGGCCGCCGCCTTCGCTCAACGCCCGATACATCGGGGTGAAATCAATGTCATTGTATTGCTTGTTAAACCCAGCCGTCTCAATCCCCATGATGGTGTCCGGCGAACGCCTGTGAACTTCCCTCGCGATATGCCCGACGAACATCCCCATCCGCTGCTGGTTGAATTTCATCCATTCCATGCGCAGCGGTACGATTTGCTCCGTCGCGATTAATGCCGCCACCAGCGATTCCCGGGTCCATTCGGTTCCGGTCTGTTTTGAAAAAAGCTCCAGGCAGCGCGGGCAGAAACAGCCGAATCGAAGTCTTCCATGACTATTCATGCGCACGTCGTCGTCGATATAGCAACTGTAGGGTTGAATAGCGGCGGCATACTGGCCGCAGGTTTCCGCCACATAATCCATGAAACGTGAACCTATGAGGCAGCAGACCAAGCCCGCATGTTCACCGTCCTGGTCTATCATCCAATCCCCATCTTCCGGCTCAAAGCCGTGGGGCTGGTACGACGACGCATCGCCATGCCCGATCGTCTCCCCGATCTGCAGCGACACCATCACCCCGATTTCCCGCAGTGCCTTCGCCGCAGCCGTTATCCCTTCGATGCACTTGAGTTGCTGCTCGCGAGGCGCGTGCATCGACATGGAACTCAGCCAGACGTCGTCGAAACATCCGGGATTTTCTCGAATGCATCGTGCCACGCGTTCCAGACGGCTCGGGTTTGCATAGGTTTCATTATAGAGACGAAGAATCGATAAGGGGTGGTGGGTGATAGGCATCTCTCAATCCTTTATTTTTCGCTACTACGGCCGGAAATATTATTTTTGTCCGTTCATGACTGCCGTACAAATTATAACGGCCTCGAGAATCCCATAGTAATAAAAGATAGGCACATAAAAATGGCTTACCGTACGATTTGAATGTCAATTTATACGGGAATCCGCATAACGGTATTTTCTTTTTATGTACAGTCTTCGGAATAAGGATTTGTCTCAAGAGTCGGGATGGTTGTGAAATACCGTCCCTATTTCGTAAAAAAAGTGCGAATAGTCCTTGACATACTATCTAAACCGGTTTAGAATATGCTCATGGACATTACCCGGAACAGAATAACCCTTCAATCCGTCGCCACCCACACCGGTTTGGGACGGTCCACCGTCAGCCTGGTGCTCAACGGCAGGGGGAACGAGTTGGGGATTGCGAAGAAAACGCAGGACCGCGTGTTCAAGGTGGCCAGGAAGTTGGGGTATCGTCCGAACAGCCTGGCTTCGGGTTTGGCGGGAAAGAAAACGCAGACGATCGGCTTGCTGCTTCCGTCCAGCCCTTTTTATCCGCAGAACCTGATTCCGCAGGAACTGTCCCTGCTTCTTCACCGCCAGGGGTATCACACTTATCTGGTGGACAGCTTGCAGGATCAGGACGTGATTCTGGAATCCTTAACGGAGATGGCCTCCCGCCGTGTCGACGGCGTGGTGTTTTCACCGTATCACAACCATTTTTTGACTCCGGCGATACGCGAGGTGTTGAATCAATTTTCCGTGTCGGTGCTGTTGGCTCATGAACCGATCGTCCGCGGTTCGTTGCGGGGGCATATCGTTTGCGAAAGTGTCGTTCCCGGCATTCATGAAGTCGTGGATCACTTCGTCAAAACAGGACGCCGACGTCCGATGTTGGCGACGAACATGACAACGAGTAATCAATGCAAGATTAAAGCCTTTCAGGCGGCGTTGTCGCGTCACGGGTTGAAGGCCGGGGAGGAAGTTTCCGTATTCGGTATTTCCAGATATCTAGAGGGTGATCCCGACTACTACACCCATTTTTTGAACCAGTTCGAGTCAAAACATCTCGATGAGCGGGAATTCGACGCATTGCTTTGTACCTCCGACGAAGGGGCTGTCGCGGCGATCAACTATCTCCAGGAGCACAACCGGCGCGTTCCGGAGGACGTTGCCGTTGTGGGATTGAACGACACACCTTTGGCGAAGGGGATACGGCCACCTTTAGCGAGCGTCCAAAGAAATTATCGCAACACCTGCGAACTGGTCGTGAAGCGATTGATCGAGAAATTGAACCAGCCTGACCTGGAACCCGGATACGACGATTTGCGCACGAAATTCATCCGGCGGGAATCCGCGGGGTGAACCAGTACGCATATTTCGAAAGAAAGATTTCTATATCAGATTGAGAGAAAAACGCTGGAACAAAGGAACAAGGCCGAGGAGGCCGAAAGGAGAAAGAAAATGAGAACACTACGAGGATCTATGCTAGTGAGTTGCATTGCGGTGGTCGCAATGAGTCTATCCGCGTCATTCGCGTTCTCTTCAGGACAGGATGGCGCAGAGCTTGGTTGAATCTGTCAGGACTTGGCAGAAAATGGCAGAATTGGGCAGAACGGTACAGCCTGGTACAGGTACGAACCGTCCAGTATTCGAGAAACAAACGGATTATGAAAAATGAGGGGCGAAAACACCACTGCCGTCATCCCTGGGTGCGTGCCGAAAGCGTCCCTGGGGCGCGGAACTCAGTCCCCCAGGGGTTCGAAGGATTGGAGCAGGTCGAGGATTTCCTTGCTCAGCGCGAGGCTGACCGGGTCGGGGTGGTAGCGCTGGACGAATTCCAGGTGCTTCTCCCACGCGTCGATGTAATCGCGCTTGCGGGCGGGGGATTTGAACATGGAGCGATAGCTGGCGGCGTTGGCGTTGAAGTCCACGTGCAGGTGGGGCTGGAAGCTCATGATCGCGTATTCGGGCAGACTGATCGCGCCGAGCAGATAGAGCCGCCTGCTCATATCGATCATGTCGCGCGGAGTCATGCTTCGCACGTTATGCTCGTTGGCGATCTGCGCCACGTCGGCAGCCATCCGCAGCGCCTGTGCCATCACGGAATCCGGATGCGGTTCGGAACCCGCCAGGGCTGTGAGGTACTCGTTCGCGGGAAGATAATCGCCCTCTTGGCCGTATAGGTCGTCATACATCGAAAAATAGTCCATCGCGGCGTACACAAACATCGGAACAAGTGTCCCGGAACTGAGGCGCTATCTCGGAATGGCCGTATATTACATAATGGCAAAGGTTTATATGGAGACAATTGAGGACTTGGGACTTGGGTTTAGGAACTGGGGTAGAAGAACGAGCCGGGCGTGTAAACGCCCGGACTCTCTCCCTTGGATGAAGAATGACCGGGCGTTTACACGCCCGGCTCGTGATCCTGACAAACGGTTAGTTTTTGGTGTACCCCACCGGTTCGCAGTCGGCGATGGGGATTTGCATCTCGAACGCGCCGCGGGAGACGACGGCGAGTTCCTTTTTCTCGTCGAAGCGAACGAGCGTGGCTGCCGCGCGGAAGGGAACGACGTAAATCTTCTCACCGGGCGGAGTCGCCAGCACGGCGGCGCGATTCTGTTTGGCTTTTTTGCTTTGCGACTCGCGCCGTTCGATGGGACGGTCCTGATTCGGTTTCGCGTCGCGGGGCGGTTTGGCGTTCCGCGGAGGTTTCTGATGTTTGCGCGATTCAAATTTCGGGGCGAACGGACCGGTCTGGGGGAACAGTTCCTGGAGCGACAGTTGCATGTCCCGCCCGTCGGTTTCGACGGTCGCTTTCATCGCCGCGAAATCGACCGCCTTGATTTTCGCCCGGCCGGGTTTCATGGCGATGGGCACGTCGTCGCCGACCTTGACGCGCGCGATCGCGCCCAGCCAGGCGTCGAACTGTTTCGCGCGCGTCTTGTGATACTGTTCCAGGCGTTGGGCTTCCTCCCGCAACGCCTGGGCGCGATGCACTTCCTCGGCGGCGGCCTGCGCCTGGGTGTGCATCTGGTGGCGCAACTCACGCATCCGCGTGCGGGCTTCGGTCTGCCCGAGATCGGGCATGAGTTCCGTCAGGGGGATTTCCCACTGGAGGTTGTCGAAGTCGATGACGGCGATCTGCCGGTGCGTCTCCAGGCGCGCGAGCGTTCCGCCGCGTTTCATCGAAGGAACGTAGATCGAATCGCCGGGTTTCCATTCCGCGAGTCTCGCCAGCCAGGCGCCGAACTCGTCCTTCAGTCGGCCGACGTCCTCGAACTGCTCCTGCAAACGTTCAGCCCGCGTCTGGGCTATGATTTCCGCGGCGGCGGCATCGGCGCGGGCTTCCTCGGCCTGTCGTCGTGCGGCGCCGGTGCGTCGCATCGCCTTGGCGAACTGTCCGCCGCGCCGGCCGACGTGGCGCCGGGCGGCTTCGATGATGCGTTTGGGCAGACCCAGACGCTCCGCGACCGTAATCGCGTGCGACTCGCCCGGCGTGCCGATGTGCAGGTGATACGTCGGGCGGAGGGTTTTCGTGTCGAACTCCACGGAGGCGTTGTCCACGCGATCGTGGTTCAAGGCGTAGGCCTTCAGGATCGAAAAGTGCGTCGTGACCATCGCCAGGCACCCGACGCGTCGCAGCTCGTCCAGCACCGCCTGCCCGATCGCGCCGCCCTCGTCGGGGTCCGTGCCGCTGCCGAGTTCATCGAGCAGCACGAGCGTGTCCTGGCGTGTTTTGGCGAAGATGGTTTTGAGCCGCTGCACGTGCCCGCCGAAGGTGCTCAGCGATTGCTCCAGCGACTGCTCGTCGCCGATCTCGATCAGCACGTCGCGCACGAGCGGAAGGGTCGCGCCGCGTCGCGCGGGGATGTGCAGCCCCGCCTGGGCCATCGTCACCAGCAGCGCCACGGTCTTGAGCGTGACGGTTTTTCCGCCCGTGTTCGAGCCGGTCAGGATCAGGATGTCGAAATCCCCGCCCAGGCGCACGTCGATCGGCACGACCTCCGGAACCTCGCGTCCTTCGCGTTTCGCGGCGACGGCGGCGGCCTCCAGCAGCGGATGCCGCGCCTGGTACAACTGCAAGACGCCGTTGGGCGCGATCTCCGGATGCACCATGTCGTATTGATACGCGTACTGCGCCTTGCCCGACAGCAGATCGAGATGTCCCAGCGTGTGCAGGGCGAGTTCCATCGCCTCGCGTCGCGGACCGAGGCGAATCGCCAGGTCCGCCAGCAGCCGTTCGATCTCCCGCCGTTCGTGATCGTGCAGATCCACGAGGCGGTTGTTCAGTTCCACCGACGCGTTGGGTTCGACGAACACCGTCGCCCCGGTATGGCTGGCGCGATGCACCACGCCCGGAAGCCGGCCTCGATTGTCCGCCCGGACGGGCAGGACGTAGCGGTCGCCGTGCAGTTGGACGTTCGGACTCTGGAGCAGCTTGCGGATTTCGGGGTTGCGGACGTAGCTGTGCACGACGTCGTGAATGCGGCGGGTGACGTCCTCGATCTCGCTTCGCAACTGTCGCAGGCGTGGGGAGGCGTCGTCGCGGATGGTTCCCTCGGCCGCCACCACGGCGCGGATCGCCTGGATTTCCGGCGTGAAATCATCCAGGCCGTCCGCCTGCCTGTGCAGCAGGTGGAGACTATCCGGGAGGCGGCGCAGGAAATGCAGGCAGGCGGTGGCGGCTTCTAAGGTCGAGGCGACGGCGGCGTAGTCTTCCCCTCCGGCGCCCCCGCCGGGGGTCGCCCGTCGCAGCGCGTCGCGCACGTCCGTCACGCCGCCCAGGGGCGGCAGGCCCACGTCGCGCACGACTTCGACCATCTGGCGCGTTTCCTCCAGCCAGGCCCGCACGACGGGCAGACGATTGGAGGCCTGGATCCGCATGGCCAGCTCCTTGCCCAGCGTGCAACGGCAGAATCCCGCCAGGAGACGGCGGACCGCGTCGAACTCGATTTTTTCCAGGGTAAACGTGTCCATGAAAAACTCGCGACGAGAAAGATTATACCATCAACTCCCGATTTGTGGGAAAAAGAGAACGCGAATAAGACGAATCAAGACGAATTACGCGAAAGGATTCGAAGAAGTAGTCCGAAGACAAAAGTCAGGAGTCAGGAGAAAAAAATACATTCGTGTCATTCGTCTTTATTCGTCTTATTCGCGTTCTCTTCTATTCGGGTTTAGAGTAATGCAGCGCCAACCAGACAGTGTCTTGTTCGGGATCGGTCCATTCCACGCGATGGCGTTTGTGGGCGGGGATGTGAAGGGAATCGCCGGGCGTCAGTTCCACGAGTTCGTCCCGGCCTTCGAATCGCAACCCCGCGCCGCCGGTGAGCAAGACGACCCATTCCGGACGCTCCTGGTCATACCATTGACCCGGCGGTGTGGCGTGCGCGCGGGACACGATTCGCTCCAGCCGAAACGAACCGCCCGTGAGAATTTCGTCAAACAATTCCTCAGGAAGAGATTCGGGAATGTCGGAGAAGATGTTTTGGATGTTCATAATACTATCCCCAACGATCCGGGCAAAGAGAACCCCCGCTTGACAGCGGGGGCTCGTTCTTTTATCTCAAATAAATTCGCGTCATTCGTCTTAATTCGTCTGATTCGCGTTCTCTTACCGACTGGCCAGATGACGCTGCACGTCCCGTTTGAGGTTGCCGTGCACGTAGGAATAAAAAATCCTGCCGCAGCATTCGGTGTGCTGGTTCGGAGCGTCCTTGTGGGCGATGATGTTCACCGGCGAGACGTTGTTTCGCTCCACGAGAAATTCCGTCAGCTCCGTGACGGAGCGCAACTGGGCGGCGGTGGGGTTGCTGTTCATGAAATTGCCCACCAGGCAGATTCCGATGCCGTGCTCGTTGTATTCATTTCCGGGCGTGTTTCCGGTGTGCGCGCCGTGCTTCTGCTTTCGCCAGCGGGAGCCCACCTGCACCTGCCCGTCGGGGCCGCCGTTTCCGTTGGTGATGACGAAATGATATCCCAGCTCGTCCCACCCCTTTTGCCGATGAAGCTGATCGAACCGGGAGGCGTTTCCGGAGGTCGTCGCGGAATGATGCATCACGATGTACCGCCAGTCGCGGCTGGTTCGCGGCGCGTCCCAAAGGCTCTCGCCCGTCGCGACGACTGGGGCGGGACGATACACCGGCGTCGGCGCGGGCCGGCGGGCCGGCGAGGAATCCATCTCCAGAAAGGGCATGTTCGTCGTCATCGCCCCGCCGTTGGAGGCGCAGCCGACGAGGATCGCCAGGAGAACCACGAACACCACGCAGCCGCCGAACACGATCGTTTCGTGAAGCTTCATTGCAGATTCATCTCCGTTCGCCGGTTTCCCGGTGGGAAATACAAGAAACCCAGGTCGTATATCTTACATCCTCATCGACCAGGAACGAGAAAAAAAGTAAGCGAAATCGGGGGGATCGGAGGAAGCAAAGCGGGTATCTCATTGTCATGGAAAAAAGACGCGGAACGGCAAGCCGATTCGCGAGTCGGCTTGCCGTTCCGCGCTCGCACGAAACATTCTTTGATCGTGGCGCCTTCAAGCGAGACCTGGCCCTGAGGGCAGACTCGCTTGAAGGTGCCACGACTCCACTCGACAATGTTTTACTTCGTATCCGCTTCCGGCGCCGGAGACGGCGCTTCGCCCGTGAGGAACGCGCCGGAAGGAACGATCCAGATTTCCACGCGGCGGTTGGCGGCGTTTCCTTTCTGGTTGGGTTTGTTCGGCGCGACGGGATGATACTCCCCGAAGCCCATCACGCAGATTCGCGTGGGTTCCAGTCCGGCCTTGATGAGTTCCTTCTGGATGCCCACCGCCCGGTGCGCGGAAAGATACCAGTTGTCCGGATGCCGTCGGCGCGTCTCGGGGCGGCTGATCCGCATGTCGTCGGTGTGCCCGGCGACGTACACCGCCAAGTCCTTCGCCTCGGCGGAATTGAGAATCGGAACCAGCTTGGCGATCAGCGACGACGCTTCCGTGTTCGGACTCGCCTCGCCGGGCGCGAAGGTCAGGTCGCTCTTGAACTTCACCATCCCGTTCTCGACGTCGTATTCGGCGATATTAGGGTTGGCGGCCGCGAATTCCTGGAGGGCGGTATTGAGCTTGGCCGGGAGACGCCGGCGCGGCAGGTTCGCCAGTTTCCGGTAATCGTCCCGCAGTTTCTCCAATCCCTCCACGAGCACCTTGTTGGCGTCTTCCAGGCCGGCGATCTTCGTATTCTGATCCTCCGTCAGTTGCTTCTGCGCGTTCAGATCGGCTTGCATCTGATCCCGCTCCATCGTCAACCGGTCGTTCTCGCCCTGGAGCGTCTCGCAGCGTTCGGACAGACGGGTGTTGGCGGCCCGGAGGCGCTGCACCTCGTCACAGCCGGTCGATACCATGCCCATGACGAGAAAGACGGGCAAGATCAGCATTCCAGGCACATTCCGCTTCGACATGATTCATCTCCTGTTGGCTTTGAGGCAATATCGAATCGACATGCCGCGACGTCCCGGCGGAACCGACCCCGGGATTCCGGCTGAGACATCTGAAAAACAGAACATTTACCACAGAGACTCAGAGGACACAGAGAAAAACGTAAGAAAATTCTTCTTTCTCTGTGATCTCTGTGTCTCTGTGGTCAGTTTTTCAGAATTCTCGGCTACCTCTCTCATGCGTCGTCGCCATTCGACACCGGGCATCCTACCGTATCGTCCCGCCTACTGCAAGGATTCCTGCTGGGTCTGGAAGGCTTTGCCCAGCAGCAATCCGATGACGCCCGAAACGAGCGTCACGACCACCATGATCACCAGCACGATGACCATCTTGCTCTGCAGCGACTCCAGCAATCCAGAAACGGTATCAAACATGGCGGAAATGGCCGCGACGGACGCCAGGAGCATCATGATCGTCGCGCCGACGAGCAACCCGCCGAAAAATCCGCTGCTGGGATCGACGGCTTCGACGAACGTGGCGGCCTGCACGGGCGCCGGGGCGACGGTGGAGATCGTGTCCAACCCCGTCCCCGTACCGGAATCGGCCAATCCGCTGCCGATCGTGCTGCCCAGTCCGCCGCTCAAGCCCGTTCCGATGGCGCTTCCGATCGTGCTGCCGATGGTGCTTCCTTCCATGTCGATGTGGTCCAGCACCTCGGCGCCGAGGCTGGTGTCGTCGCTTTCGCGCGTCAGGTCCAGCAGTCCCGATCCGCTGCCCACTCCATCGAGGGCGATCTGGTCGTCCAGGGACGGCGCGATCTGCGTCTCAGCCATCGGATCGGCTTCTTCGATCTCCAGATCCTCGTCGTCGAAAATGCTGATTCCTTCGGCGGTGATGACCGTGTCTTCCTTCTTCATCGACGGCGGAGGGACGTCCAACCCCGCGTCGGACTCCTCCAGGCCCGCGCCGGAATCGTCCATCAGGCCGATCGTCGAGTCTTCCGACAGCGAGACCAAATCCGCGGCCGTCGAATCGCCCGGATTCACTTCCCCGGCGAGTTCCTCGACGTCGCTTGCCTTGTAGACGTGCTTGGCGCCGTCCTGGTACATCTGAAGCCGTCGACTGTTGACCAGTTCCATCAAACCGTCCATGTCCACGCCCAGCGCCCGGCAGGTTTCTTCTTCCGTAAGGTACATCTTTGCCATGGAATCAACTCCTCGCCGCCTGGGGGATTCCGGGCGGCTATGTATATTTCGCTATTTCGCCTCCAACCGCTTGTGCTGCTCGACCAGCCTTTGGATTTCCCGCGGCGGAGGACTGGTGTTGAAATCGTCCAGCCGAACGTCGTACGCGTACGTCCGGGCGGCCATCAGGCGGAGCTTGTCCTTGGCTTTGGGAGCCACCTGATAGACGCTGATCGTCCTGTTGGTCTCATCGACCAAATACAGTCCATAAGTTTCGCGCGAAATTCGCCCGGCGGTGACGAAGACCTTCCCGTCGGCGCCCGCGACGGAACGAGGAGCCGTCTGGGCGCCGGCTTGCATCGCCAACGACGTCAGCAGGCTGGCTGCCGTCACCGCCAGCACGCTCAGCAGCGACCATCGCATCCATCGGTGTATGGGTTTATCGATCATTTTCGTTTTGCAACGTCCGAAGTCCGGGTTCGTCGACGCGCGCGTCAAACGTATATCGGCGAACCGCGGTGAGTTTGAGTTTTCGTTCCCGCGGAACGTATTGGTACACGCAAATCGTTTCCCGGCTGTGATCCACCAGGAACAGCCCGTAGGTGTCCCGGCCGAGGGTCGCGGCGAGAACCTGAACGTCGTCGGCGTCGGTTACCTGTGCGGAGGGAACGGATTTCGCGTCGGCAGCCAATCCCCACGCGCCCAGCAGACACACCGCCGTCGCCGCCAACAACACCAGCGTCGCCGCGCGAAACCACCCCCAATGACGTTTTCCAGCGTCCGTCACGCTATACAGCTCCATAACTACAAAAACAGCCGCGTGTTCGAGCAAAACAGACAAAGCGATTATAGCTCCCCCCGTCCGACGGATTCAAGTGTTTTTACGCGAGGTGTATGTCATGTGTGCGAGGATAAATCATGGCGGCCTCAGGCGGCGGCTTTTTCTTGTGTCCAGTAGGTTCGCCACAGGCCGCTGTGATAGATGG
>JAFGJE010000135.1 GCA_016929245.1 Phycisphaerae bacterium | reverse complement strand
TTAACCGGCGCCCGGCAGCACGTGGGCAATTGGCCCGGCGTGACGGTGGAACGCATCGAAGGACGTTACGAATACGAACGGACCGACGTGCAGGTCGTGGACTTGCCGGGTATCTATTCCTTCTCCGCGTACTCGGCGGACGAATCCATTTCCCGTAAGTACATCCTGCTGGAAAAGCCCGCCGTCGTGGTCAACATCATCGACGCGACGAACCTGGAGCGGAATCTGTACTTGACGGCCCAGTTGCTGGAAATCAAAACGCCGATGGTGGTGGCGTTGAATATGATGGACGTGGTCCGCCAGCGGAAACTGCGCATCGAGGTGGAGCACCTCGCCCAGCACCTGGATTGTCCCGTCGTTCCGATAGTCGCCGCGCGGAAGGAGGGGATCGAGGAACTCAAGCAGGCCGTCGCCCGTGTCGCGCGTTCGGGAGCGATTCCCAAGACGCGTGTGGCCTACGATCCGGTCGTCGAGGAAGCCCTTCGCGCGTTGATCGGCGGCTGCGAGGAAACCGCCCGGATGAAGCGCGTGCATCCCCGCTGGCTGGCGGTCAAACTGCTGGAAGGCGACGCCTTGGCGAAACAGTTGACCCGGGCCTGCTGCGACCAGGACGTCGCCGCCCGCGCCAAGGCGATCGAGAAACACACCGGCCACGCGATCGGGCTGGTGATGGCGGACGGACGGTACGGGTTTATCCGCGGCCTGACGCGCGACGTTTTGCATCGGGAACTGGAAATCCGGAAGAACGTCTCCGACGCCGTGGACAAAATCGTCCTGAATCGCGTGGTGGGGATTCCGATTTTCCTGGCCGTCATGCTGGGCGTGTTTCTGCTGACGATCAACGTCGGGGCGCCGTTCATCGACTTTTTCGACCGATTGTGCGGGACGATTTTCGTGGACGGGTTCGCCGCGCTGCTGGAGTTCTGGGGCGCCTCGCCCTTCGTGACGGCGATTCTCGCGGACGGGCTGGGGGGAGGAATTCAAACGGTCGCGACGTTCATCCCGCCGATTTTCTTCATCTTCCTGTGCCTCTCGATCCTGGAAGACAGCGGGTACATGGCCCGGGCGGCGTTCGTGATGGACCGCCTGTTGCGGAAGATCGGCCTGCCGGGCAAGGCGTTCCTGCCGATGCTCGTGGGCTTCGGGTGCAACGTCCCGGCGATTTTGGCGACGCGCACGCTGGAGAATCCGCGCGACCGGATCATGACGGTGGTGATGAACCCGTTCATGTCCTGCGGGGCGCGCCTGCCGGTGTACACGCTTTTCGCGGTGGCGTTTTTCCCGGGGCGCGGCGGCGTGGTCGTGTTCGGGTTGTATCTTGTGGGCATCGGCATCGCGATTGCCACCGGGTTGCTGCTCAAGAAGACGATTTTTCAAGGCCCGCCCAGCGCGTTCGTCATGGAACTGCCTCCCTACCACCTGCCCACGCTTTCGGGCGTGTTGTTTCACACCTGGCGACGGCTGAAGGGGTTCATCTGGCGGGCGGGGAAGGTGATTTTGCTGGCGGTGGTGGTGTTGAGTCTGTTGAACAACATCGGATGGGACCGCGACGGAAAACCGGCGGTTCTTACGGAACCGTCGGATCGTTCGCTGTTAAGCGGGGTGGGGCGGAGCATCACGCCGGTGCTGCACCCGATGGGCGTGACGCGTGAGAACTGGCCGGCGACCGTGGGATTGTTCACCGGGTTGTTCGCCAAGGAAACGATCATCAGCACGCTCGACACGCTGTATCCGCACACGCACTCCAACGGTTCGCCAACCACGACGAAGCCGGCGTCTTTGGTTCAGGAAGACCGAGCGTCGCGGGAGGGCGCGAAGGCGGAGGAACCGTTTGATTTCTGGGCGGGGATTGCCGATTCATTTCGGGCGATTCCCGAAGGTTTTCTGCCCGGACCGGAGGAGCAGCCGGACGAACAGGAACTGGCGGGGCGCTTGCGGAAATATTTCGGCGGACAGGCCGCCGCGGCGGCGTATCTGCTGTTCGTGCTGATTTACGCGCCGTGCGTGGCCGCCGTCGCGGCGATCTACCGGGAAACCAACCTGCGATGGATGCTCTTCAGCGTGTTGTACACGACGGGACTGGCGTGGGTTGTGGCGACGCTGTTTTTCCAGATCTGCACGTTTACCCACCATCCCGCATCTTCGCTGTTCTGGGTGGCGGTAGCCGCGCTGATGCTGGCGGTTCCCTACGCGGCGCTGCGAATCTGGATGCGATCTAGAAAAACCGACTGACAATTCGATAGAATAATACAAGCAAGGGTGCCGTGGCCCCTTAGGGGGCGAAGCAACCACGCTTTGGGAATATCGTGGTTGCTTCGCCCCCTAAGGGGCCACGGCACCCAACCTCACAGAGATACCTTCGAGAGTAGACATGGGCAAACGACGACGACATCGAGCGGGGCGTCACGGAGAACACGACGGGATTCCGTCGAACGCGAATGCGCCGCGCCCGTTGTGCGACTGCGACGAAGGCGAAGGCGGGGTGATCGTGTCCAACGGCGATTTGAAGTCGATGGAAATGGGGCTGTATCTCGGCGCGTATGTGGAGGTGCTCAAGAATCACCACCGGGACTCGAACATGGTCGTGGCGGTCGGCCCGGCGAGGTACGCCATCGCACGTTCGACGGCCCGGCTGATTTTTGTTCAATAACCCAATTCCGGGGGGAATTCATTTTTGTGTGTACAGCCGGTCTCGAATGTACTGCACGTCGGTGTCGGCGACGAGGAATTGTTTTCGGGGATGGGTTTGCCCGTGGACGAGTCGGATCGTCCGGACGGGCACGCCCAGAACCTTGGCGAGGGTTTTGGCGATGGCGTCGTTGGCCCGTCCTTTCTCCGCGGGGGCGCTGACGGCGACCTTCAGCGCATGATCCAGCACACCGACGAGCTTATCCCGTGAGGCGTTGGGTACGGCTTTTATGGTCACCACCGCGCCGTCGGGCGTGTTCTGGATGTCAATCTTCTCGACGTCCTTCATGGTCCCCTCGTTTCTCAAAATTATTTCGTCTGGTTCTCCTCGGAAGGCGTCGATTCCGGATGGGCGTTCTTCGCCAGGTAGGGGTCGGCGAACACTTTTTTCACGAGGGCCTGTTCTTCCGGCGTGCGATCCTGTTCCCAAACGCTCCCCTCCCGGCCGCCGTATTTCCCGAAATACTCTTTGGTGGGTTTTTCGATCCGCTCCACGAATTTGGGCCTGCCCTCATCCGGTTTGATTTCAAACAACTGCACGCCCGGCTGGGTTCGACGGGTGTAGTCCCAGCAGGGACGGGGACGATACCGCGGATGCGTTTTCTGCTTCCGCGTCAGGCCGACGAGAAACGCTTGGGTGATTTTTTTCTGGCTCGGATAGCAATCCACCAGCGAGAGGATGAAGTCCAGTTCCGCCCGGCTGAGCGTCATTTCGATCGTCGGCATGGTCGCCGGTTTGAGCGTGAACATGGTCGGCGCTCCCGAATTCATGTTGTACAGGGGAAATTCGTAAAACTGCCCTCGAAATCCCGCCAGCCGGGTCGCCTGGACCATGATGAAGTGGGTCATGTCATGCTGCGTATGTCCGCCCTCGAAGGCGTCGGTGTAGATCTGGTCGAAGGATTCTCTCCGGAGCAGTTTCACGAAATCCTGAATTTTCTCCCGGATTCCGTCGGCGGTGGTGAAATTCCCGCACTTCTGGAAAATCAGATGTTCTTTCTTCAGCCCGATCTTCGTCATCCCCTCGGTGGATTCCGCGTCGCGATGCTTACCGCCGCCGCACGTCCATGCCCCCCAGACTTCCACACCGCGGTCGGCCATCCGCTTCATCTTCGCCATGATGCCGAATTCGTCGTCCGGGTGCGCGAACACGCACAACACCCGCTGAAGGGGTTTAACGCGAATCCGGTAGGTCTTTTCGACGGGATCGCCTTTGGAAGGGATGATAAAGACGCGCACGGTATGCTCGCCGATCTGGTCTTCGCGGGGCGCCCAGAACAGCACACCGCCGGGCTGGAGCAGTTCCATCCCGTCCGGGGCCGTGAGAAGGCGCATTTTCGCGTCCCGAGTTTCGGGAAACACGGAAATCGCGCCGTAGTTGTTCACGCAGAAAATGTAGGGTCGGTCTTCCATAACCCGCTCCGTGTTCGGATCGGCGAGGCAAGGTGAAACCGCCGACGCGGCCAGCACGAGGATACAACACGCGAAACGGTACATCATGATAACTCCTGTTATTTTTGTCGCGACCATCCGACGGAAGGGAACTTTCAGATTCGTGCCCGTCCGAAAAGCCCGCCCATGGGATTACTTCAGCATTCCCGTTTGCCGGGCGTAGTTGAACACGCCGCCGGCCTGGACGATCCCCGCCGCGTCGCCCAGGGGTTTGAGGAGATATTCCGCGCCGGTGGTGATATCCTTCAGCACGCCGGCGTCCAGGTTCACTTCCACCTCGTTTCCGGTGATAATGACGTCGCACAGGCGTCGCGTCGGTTCGAGCGGGGCGAGGTATCCGCCGTTGATGCTGTTGCGGTAAAAGATTCGCGCGAAGCTCTCGGCGATGACCACGCGGCAGCCGGCTTCGGCGATCGCCAGCGGCGCATGTTCGCGCGAGGAGCCGCAGCCGAAGTTCAAACCGCCCACGATCACGGAAAATTCGCTCGTGAACGACTCGCCTTTGATGAACGGAATGTTCCCTTCCGGCAGGCCCGACTGGGCGATCGGCACGCCGGACATGGCATAGCGGCCGAAGTATTTCCGCTCCTCGGCGTCGGCGGGATTGTAGCTGAGATATTCGGCGGGGATAATCTGGTCCGTGTCGATATTGTCTCCGACGACAAAAACCGTTCCGCAAATCACGTGATCCATTCCATGCTCCTTGCGCTGGGTGACAGCCTACCATTGTATCCAAATCGGCAGGGTAATAAAAGAAAAGGGAAGCGAAAAGATCGAATCGTGTGCGAGGATAAATCATGGCGGCCTCAGGCGGCGGCTTTTTCTTGTGTCCAGTAGGTTCGCCACAGGCCGCTGTGATAGATGG
>JAFGJE010000134.1 GCA_016929245.1 Phycisphaerae bacterium | reverse complement strand
CCATCTATCACAGCGGCCTGTGGCGAACCTACTGGACACAAGAAAAAGCCGCCGCCTGAGGCCGCCATGATTTATCCTCGCACACGGTTGCCAGAAAATCCCGGGGAAGGTTTGCTGTTTTCGGGAACCATCGGGTATGGTAGGTGTCCAAATGGGTACTGGGTAACCGACTTCAACGAGAAGGGAGAAATCACCATGAAATGGAACGTGGTAATATTGAGTGTATTGGCGGTGTGTGCGACGGGTGGATTCGCCGACGCCCAGCCGTCCGAAAACACGAACGAAATGTCCATCAGCGAGGCGATCAACGCCTTCGCCGTGGAAGCCTACGGTCAGTTCGCCGAGGCGGAAGGGAACATCGTCTTTTCCCCCTGCAGTATTCACACCGCGCTGGCGATGACCTACGTCGGCGCCCGTAACCAGACCGCCCGGCAGATGGCTGACGTGCTGCATTACGGCCAGGGGGAGGAATATTTTCAGAGATATGGTGCGTTCCTGAAGGAAACCAAGCCCGGCCTATTGGCGAAATATCATCTCTACACCGCCAATGCCCTTTGGCCTCAGGAGGGATATCCGTTTTGCCCCGAATTTCTCGACATCAACAAAAAATACTTCCAGGCCGCGATGTTTCCCGTGGAGTATGAGAAACAGTTCGAGAAAGCCCGAAAACGCATCAACGGTTGGGTGGAAACGAAAACCAAAAAACGTATTCAGGATTTGCTGCCCGAAGGTTCATTGGATCATTTAACCCGGCTGGTGCTGACCAACGCGGTATATTTCAAAGGTGACTGGCAAAAACCTTTCAAGAAGGACAGCACCCGTGACGAATTATTTTTTCTGCTGAACGGGAAAAAGAAAACGATTCCCATGATGCACCAGACCGGCCATCTCATGTATGGAATCACGGACGAATTGCATTTGTTGCGACTTCCCTATAAGGGAAATGAAATTTCGATGATTATCCTTCTTCCCAAGGAAAAACTCGCCCTGCCGAAGATTGAAAAACAACTCACATCCCAAACGCTGAAAACATGGCTTGCGAAAATAGGGCAATCACAACGGGCTCTGAATATTCATGTTTCCCTGCCGAAATTTCGCGTGGAGTACGCGCCGAAACTGAAGAAGGCTTTGCGGGATTTGGGAATGAGCGACGCGTTTGATATCCAAAGAAAAGCCGACTTTTCCGGTATGGAGAAACAGAAGGAATTGTACATCTCCGACATTTTTCACAAGGCCTTCCTGCAAACGGATGAAAAAGGCACGGAAGCGGCGGCGGCGACGGCGGTGGTGATGAAGCGAAAAAATGGTGGAAGCGGGAGAAGATATGTGGAGTTTCGCGCCGATCATCCGTTCCTGTTTCTCGTGCGCCACGAGAAAACCGGAGCGATTCTCTTCCTCGGCCGGGTGGTGGAACCGTAAGTTACGCTGTCATCCTGAGCGGAGCGCAGCGAAGCCGAAGGACCTTACGCCTACCTATCCGTAAGGTCCTTCGACTTCGCTCGAAGACTCGCTGCGCTCAGGATGACAGTTTCGGCGTTGGTTGGAAAATACTCAAAATCTTTTCCTGATCGATGAGTGAAAAACCATTTTGCAGCATCTATCGTACTCCGTATCATTCGTGAAGAAGTTTCTTTTACGCAAGGATGAATCGGCATGGCGGATCGGTTGTTACTTTTCGGCGGTTCGTTTGATCCGGTGCATGTGGGACATGTGCGGATCGCTCGCGCGCTGGCGGACGGGGTGGGCGCGTCGCGGGTGCTGCTGACGCCGACGGGCGTCAATCCGCTCAAACCCCCCCCGGCGGCGTCAGGAGAAGATCGCCTGGCGATGTTGAAACTCGCGGTGCGGGACGACGACCTGTTCGAGATCTGCACGCTGGAGCTGTTTCGCCCGCCGCCGAGTTACACCATCGACACCGTCGAAGCGCTCCGCGAGCGGCAAGGCCCGTCGGTTCCAATCGACCTGGCGATGGGGGCGGATATGGTGAAGGATTTACCGAAGTGGCATCGCGCAGCCGACCTGTTGCGACAGGTACGGCTGGTGGTCGCCTGCCGCCCTCCCATGACGGTGGAGGATGTCGAGAAGGAGTTAAACCATCTGTCCAGCATCCTGGCGGATCGCGGAGTGGATTCTTTTGACGCCCGGGCGATATCCACGCCGCTGATGGAGATTTCCTCCTCCGGGATTCGAGAGAAGCTCCGAAAAGGGGAGTCCGTGGAAGATGTTGTTCAAAAAGAAGTTATAGATTATATCCACGTAAAGGGTCTCTACGGTACTTCTCGGTAATTTCCCGGAGGGAAACCGAAAATAAAAAACTTTGAAAAAATGGAAAAAAAGCACAAGTTAAATGCCCCTGTTGGACGTTATTCTTTTATAGAATAGAAAGTAAAGGGATGTTGTTCGATACGGAAGAGTAAGGGATTGTTTTTTCCATCGATTCTCTTTTCTCAAATTTGAATCAATCAGTGGACTCCTCGGTCATGTAGTTTTTGGCCGAGACTTTGGCGTCGGGCTCCCCTCCCCCGGCGCCTTTTTTTTTCAATCCGCGAGGGAACAAAGCCGTCCACGAATGGCACGAATTTCACGAAACGAGAAATGCCTTTTTTCTTTTCGTGAAATTCGTGCCATACGTGGACGGTTTTAGATCGGGTCGCCAATAAAGCCGCGGGCGATATCCAGGTGGAGGGAGACCTGAATATCGCCCATGTTTATGGCATTCCGTTTTGTCAGGCGGGAGGAGGGAAACCCGCCTTTTCCACTTCGGTGAGAATGCCACCTGAAACCAATCACTTCTATTTATATCGGAATATGAGTGTCCTGACAACTATTTTTCGGGTTATTACGTATTTTTTTTATATGCCAAGAATACGGATTTTGATCATATTCCAGGACTGGTATTTTTATTAGTGATTATATAGTAATAATTTATAATATTTCCCGCCGGAAGGGGTTCCAAACCAATCCGTGTCAAACCGAATGCATCTATACTCCAATCGTATGGAATTGTCCGATAATTTGATTCTTTAAGCCCATGGTAATGGGTATTTTACTATAGCGCCTTATCGGCTGCAAATCGACAACGGCGTTGTCGATCGGCCGCAAAGCGGCCACCTTTTCCGGGCGAAGTCCCGGAAAAGGCGTAGGACGTTAGCACATGGAGTGGCTTTTCCGGGTGGATTCGACGCGATTTCGTCCACCTTCTTTCGCCCGGTAGAGGGCTTCGTCGGCGGACTGGACGAGTTCGTCCATGGTGATTCCCGGTTCGAGGATCTGCGCCGACGCGACGCCCAGGCTGGCTGTGACGTTCAGGGCTTTCTCACCGATGTCCACGGGCGTCTCGGCGATGATCCGTCGCACGCGTTCGGCGACCTCGATCGCGCCGTCCAGTCCGGCGGTCGGCATGACCAGGAGAAACTCCTCCCCACCGACGCGTCCGACCAGGTCGTAGCTGCGGGAGGCGTGGGCCAGTCGGTTGGAGATATCCTTCAGCACGATGTCCCCGGCGGCGTGCCCGTGGGTGTCGTTGATGTTCTTGAAGTGGTCCAGGTCCAGCATGACCACCGCCAGTTGTCCTCCCTCGCGCAGCAGACGGGCGCGTTCCCGCTCCAGGGCGTCGTAGATGGCGGCCCGGTTGAGCAATCCCGTCAGCGCGTCGTGGGTCGCCTGAATCTGAAGCGCTTTCTGGGCGGCCAACAGTTCGGATTGCAGTTTCACGATTCGTTCACCGCACCGGACGCGCACCCGCAGTTCCCGCATGCTGAAGGGTTTGGTCACGTAATCGTCCGCGCCGGATTCCAACCCGCTGACGGTGTCTTCCTTGGAATCCTTCGCCGTCAGCAGGATGAGGTAGAAATACTGTCCCTCTTCGGTGTTTCGCAGTTCGTGGCAGACGTCCGGGCCGTTCATTTCCGGCATCATCCAGTCCAGGATCGCCAACCGGGGCGCGTCGGGCTGGCTGAGCGCCTGGAGAGCTTCTTTCCCGTCGCGGGTCACGATTACCTCGTATCCCCAGCGTCGCAGCGTGGTTTCCAGCGCCTTTCGGGAAATCGGGTCGTCTTCGGCGATTACAATTCTCATGCCGTCGCTTCCTTTCGTACAGAATCCAGATAGGCTCGAAGTCGCTTGATTTCATGAATCAATTGCTCCACCGACCGGGAGGCCGTCAGGACGTCTCCCTGCTCCGCGGCGACTTCTCCCTTGCAGGCGACTTCCCTTGCCGTCGCCGCGGAAATGTTCGCCAGGGCGCCCTTGGCGGTATGGAACGCCTTTTTGAGAATCTCGCAATCCCGGGCCGCCAGGGCGTCCTGGATGTTCCGGATCATGACGTCGCAGTGTTCCTCGAAGAGGTCCAGGAGTTCCTCAAACATCTCCCGGTCGCCGTCAAAACGGGACATGGCGTCGTCTTCATCGATGATCTTCAGATTGGTCATAGTAGAGTCCATGGATGTCGGTGCTTCAGTCGTCGCGGAAGCCGTATCTTTGGACGTCCCCTCTTGAAGTATACGTTGTAATTCCTTGTTCAGCTCACTGGCGCGAATGGGTTTTGAGATATATCCGTCCATCCCGGCGTCCAGGCATTTTTCCCGGTCGCCCTTCATCGCGTGGGCGGTCATCGCCAGGATGGGAACGTGTCGCCCGGTTCCCACTTCCCGGGAGCGGATGCGGGCCGTCGCTTCCATCCCGTCCATCTCGGGCATCTGGACGTCCATGAGAATCACGTCGAAGGTTTCCTGGTTCAACGCCTCCAGCGCCTGCATGCCGTTGTGCGCGACGCGAACCGTATGTCCGTTCTTATTGAGCAATCGCAGCGCCAGCTTCTGATTGATGGGATTGTCCTCCGCCAGGAGGATCTTCAGACAATGCGCCTCATTGGGATTCTCCTGCCGTCGCGCCGACGGGTCCTGTTCTTCCGGAGGAGGCGTCAGCACGCGGAGGATGGTGTTCCGAAGCATCCGGGACTGGATCGGTTTCATGAGGAACCCGTCATGGTCCTGTTCCTCGTCGTTTCCGCCGCGAATGTGGGGTTCGGACGACAGCAGAAGAATTTGGGGCTGGACGACGTCCATTCCGCGGATCGCCCGGGCGACTTCGTATCCGTCCATTTCGGGCATGCAGACGTCCAGGAGCACCAGCACGAACGGGTGATGTTTTTCGTCGCCTGCGCGAATCGCCTCGATCGCCGCGGCGCCGCTTTCGACGGTGACGGGGCGCATGCGCCAATGCGTGAGGGTTTCCCGCAGGACGACGAGATTGGTCTTGTTGTCGTCCACGACGAGAACGCGCACGCCCCGCAATTCTTCGCCGGATTCGGTCTGGGGATCGGTTTCGGAAGGATCCATTCCGAAATCCACCGTGAAATGGAACGTGCTTCCTCGGGCTTCTTCACTGTCCACCCAGATTTTTCCGCCCATTTTCTGCACGAGTTGCGCGGCGATGGGCAGTCCCAGTCCGGTTCCGCCGTACTGTCGGGTGGTGGAGCTGTCGGCCTGCTCGAAGGCCTCGAAAATCGTGTTGATTTTCGATTTCGGGATTCCGATGCCCGAATCGCGCACGGAGACGTGCAGGCGAATGCTCTCGTCGTTGCAGGCTTCCTGCCAGACGTCCAGGACGATTTCTCCCTTGTCCGTGAATTTCACGGCGTTTCCCAGGAGGTTGATGAGAATCTGTCGCAATCGTCCGCCGTCGCCCACGATGCATTCCGGCAGGTCGGGCTGGACGCGGCTGACCATTTCCAGTCCTTTCGCGTGCGCCCGCACGCCCAGGGGGGTGACGGCTTCGTTGACGCAGTCCCGCAGGTTGAACCGGACGGACTCCAGTTCGAGCTTTCCGGCTTCGATTTTGGAGAAGTCCAGGATGTCGTTGATGATGTTCAGGAGCGATTCGGCGGAGAGTTTCACCAGCGTCATGTACTCCCGCTGATCGGGGGACAGGTCGGTATCGAGCGCCAGTTCGGTCATTCCGATCACGCCGTTCATGGGCGTGCGGATTTCATGGCTCATTTTCGCGAGGAAATCGCTCTTGGCGACGTTGGCGCACTCGGCCTGGACGGCCATGTCGTTGGCGCGTTCCAGAACCTCCTGGAGTTGTTCGTTGGCGGATTCCAGGTCCGCCTTGGCCGCTTCGGCGGCTTCCCGCGCCTCGACGAGACTCGTCACGTCGATAAACGATTCGATGCCGCCGATGACGTTTCCGTGTTCGTCGTGAAGCAGATCGGCGTTTTTGAGAATCGCGATCCGTCGGCCGTCCTTGACGTGAAAGGTCTGTTGCCTCTTTTTGATTTTCCCGCCTTTTGTACAAAACAAAACGCATTCCTGCTGACAAACCTCGTCCTGCAGAATATCGCATTTTTTCCCGATCACGTCCTCGCGGGTAAAACCCGTGATCTCGCAGAATTCGTCGTTGACGCTCGTGATCGTGCACGAGCGGTCGACGGTATAGATCGCCGTCGCGGCGGTCGCCAGCAGCTTCTGCTGCATTTCGTTGGCGGCTTTGAGTTCATTTTCACGCCGGGCGAGGTCCTCCACCATTCGCAGCAGCTCTTCCCTGGCGGTCTCCAGTTCCCGGGCGCGGTTGACGAGTTCCTCGGAGGCGTTTTCCGCGCGTCGTTTGGCCTGCACCAGGTCGGTGACGTTGATGATGTTCAACAGGACGCCGTCGTAGTGTTCGTCGCGATAAATCGGCTGAACGCGAAGAATCACGTCCACGTCGTTCAGGGCGCATTCGAGAATCTCGCCTTTGCAACCCGGTTCCGTTCGAAACCGTCGAATCCGCTCCTCAAAATCGACGAGACATTCCTCGCCCAACCGGCAGATTTTCTGCCCGTATACTTCCGAAAAGTCCTTTCGGACGAGTCGGCAGAAGTAGTCGTTGACTTCCACGATCAGGTCGTCCGCGTCGGCGAAGACGACGCCCTCTTCCATCCCGTCGATCATGGACGACAGGCGGCTGTGCTGTTTTTCCGCCAGTTCGATCGCCAGTTTTCGGTCGGAGATGTCTCGCGCGAAGCAGCAGATCAGTTGCTCGTTTTCCAGTTCGAGAAAGCTCATGTGCTGTTCGACGGGAACGACCGTTCCGGTTCGCCGGCGCAGGACGTGTTCGCGGATTTCCGCCCGGTCCTGACGCAGTCCCCGGCGGTCCGTCTCCCAGGTGTCTTTCGAGAACGACGCGGAGATGTCCCACAGGGACATGTGCATCAGTTCCTCGCGGGAATATCCGAGCATCTGGCAGACGGAATGATTGACGTAAATGAGTTTTCCCTCGCCGTTCGCCCAGAAAATCGCGTCTCCGGCGTGGTCCACGGCGAAGCTGACGCGTCGCAGGTGTCGTTCCGCGTCCTTGCGGTCCTGCACGTCCCGCGCCATGACCACGAGAATCGTCCTACCGTCGGTTTCCATCGGGCGCACCAGCGCCTCGACGGGGAACGCGCGCCCGTCTTTTCGCTGATGCCAGGATTCGATCATGCACACGTCGGTGCGTCCCTGGATGGCCGCGTCGAATTTCGCTTCCAGCGTGCGACGGGAGATGCGGGGCATGATCTCCAACGGGCCCTTGTCCCGCAATTCTTCGCGCGTGTATCCCAGGCTGTCGCAGGCGGTCTGGTTGACGTCCACGAACGACATGGTTCGCCGGTCGATCAGGAACAGCGCGTCGGGCGAGGCGTTCAGGGACGCGCGAAACAGTTCGAGCGTTTCCTCGGCGCGTTTTCGGCTGGACACGTCCCGCGCGTAGGCGCAGTTGTACACCTGTCCCTGGAATTCCACGTGGTTCCAGACGATTTCCACGGGATACGCCCGTCCGTTTTTCGCCAGGTGCGTCGCCTCGAAGGTGAGACTTCGTTCCCGGCGCAGACGATCCCAATGGACGAACCAGTCGCTGCGTTTCATCGAGGGGTGAATCACCGAGAGTTTCATGCCCAGCAGTTCCCGGCGCGAATATCCGGTGGCGCGGCAGGCGGCCTGGTTGACGTAACAAATCCGTCCGCCCGAATCGACCCAGTAGACGGCGTCGGCGGCGTGATCCACGGAAAACTGCGTCAGGCGCATCGCTTCCTGGGCCTGTTTCTCCCGTCGGTCCACCCGCCCCAGGAACACGTAGAACAGCGTGCTGATCCCCAACGCCAGCACCCCGCAGACCACGACGATACTGACCAGCGATTCCTGCAGGATCATTTCCGCCGTGGTGACGTTTCGCAGGGCGATCAGGCAGCCGAGTTTTTCCCGATCCTCGTTGTACAGCGGATAATACATCACGTCGTAATACTGGTCCGTATGGATACGGGTCTGGAGATACAAATCCTGGAAATTCTCCTGCTTTCCCACCCTCCGGGCCAAAGGCGCCGGGAGGGTAGCGAAGGTTTTATTCTCCACCACCGTATCGGGCAGGAGATTCCAGTCGTCCGATTGGCCGAGTCGCCGCTGTCGTTGCATCCAGATTTTGTGATCCAGAAGTTCTTTCCGCACCAGAACCAGAAATTCCAATCCCAGTTTTTGCGACAGGTTCTTGGGCGTCTGGTCGAGGCTTTTGGACAACTCCAGGTATCCGATCAGTTTCCCGTCATACCACCAGGGACGCAGAACCCGCAACGTCAGGTCGCCGGAGGGTTCCAGTTCGACCGTCTGGGCGAAGGAAACACCCTCCGATCCGTTCAGGATCGCCCGTTTTCGCACCCAGGCGTCGTTGGCGTTTCGCCGCGGCGCCGAAATCACCCGCGAACCGTCGGGGGCGTACAAGGCCATTCGTACGATTTGATGATGTCTTCGCAATTCCTGGAACAGGGGACGGATGATGTTTTCCATCCGCAACGTCTCTCGCGACAGAAACACGCCGCGCAGTTCCCGGTCCCGTGCGGTGATTTCCAGCGCGGTGTTCATCATTTCCGCGGCCGACGAAAGCTCCATGCGAAACACCCGGGGGGTGCGGGAGAGGGATTCGCGGGATTCATCCCACAATTCGTTCCGTTTCGCCGAGAACAGAAAATATCCGCAGCATCCGACCAGAACGAAGATCACCAGAACGAACGGGAACAACACCCGCGTTCGCAATCCCTTGTGTTTCAAGGGAATATCTTCGCTCAAGGCGTCGAATTCGCTCGAGGTTTCTGTATGTGTGTTGGTTTGGTTCACCGTTTTCGTCTCCATCCATCCACGAAACACAGGCAGCCTGGTCTGACTCGGTCGAACCAGACAAAACCGCCATCGACGAAGACAATTAATTTCTTCATAAATCCCTATGATTAAATGGTATAACGGCGGCGTTATTTACCTCGCTCCGGTGCGGCTCCCCGGCGCGTGGAAAAAAGGGTTCTTCCTGCCCGCGCAGGGTAGACACCCAGACGGGGAGAGAACCAAGCCCACCTGCCTCTTCAAAGAATAGGTCGGAAGAAAGGGCCGATAAATTTCCTTATATCTTGTGAGTTTTTTGACTTTCGTGTACCCTGCACACCATGACCAGAACAGGACTTGGATACGATTCGCACCGCTTCGGGCGGGGTAAGGATTTGATGCTGGGCGGCGTGACTGTCGAGCACGATCAAGGCCTCGCCGCTCATAGCGACGGGGACGTGGTTTTACACGCCCTGACGGATGCGATTCTCGGCGCCATCGCCGCCGGGGACATTGGTGAACATTTCCCCGACACCGATCCGAAGTGGGGCGGCGCCGCCGGCGGTGTGTTTCTTCAGCACGCCCGAGAGGCAGCCGCCGCGAAGGGATACCGCGTGGGAAACTGCGATATCACGATCCTCGCCGAAGCGCCGAAACTCTCGCCCTACAAACCGAAGATGGCCGCCCGGATCGCCGAACTGCTGGACATTCCCGCCCACGGCGTGTCCATCAAGGCCAAGACCAACGAGGGGATGGGATTCGTCGGCAGGGGGGAGGGAATCGCCTGCCTGGCGAGCGTGCTGCTGGTAAGGGAAGACGAATGACAATCAAGCTGTACAACACGATGACGCGAAGCGTCGATGAATTTCACCCGCTGCATCCGCCGGTCGTCAGCCTCTATACCTGCGGGCCTACCG
Organism: Phycisphaerae bacterium; assembly: GCA_016929245.1. GTDB lineage: Bacteria > Planctomycetota > Phycisphaerae > SM23-33 > SM23-33 > JAFGEJ01. The sequence continues at coordinate 17,969 of JAFGJE010000134.1, read as the reverse complement.
TCTACAACTACGCCCATATCGGGAACCTTCGGACGTACGTCTTCGAGGACATCCTCGTGCGGGCGCTGAAACTCGCCGGCTATCAGGTCAACCGCGTGATGAACGTCACCGACGTGGGCCATCTTGTCTCCGACGCCGACTCCGGCGAAGACAAGATGGAAAAAGGCGCCCGCCGTGAGGGTAAGACCATCCAGGAAATCGCACGGTCCTACTACGACGCGTTCGTCGCGGATATGAACCGTCTGAATCTCCTGCCGCCGGAACAATGGTGCTGGGCGACCGACGAAATCGACACGCAGAAAGCCCAGGTCGAAGCGCTCGCCGAGAAAGGCTTCACCTACGTGATCGAGGATGGAATTTATTTCGACACGTCGAAATTTCCGGACTACGGCAAGCTCTCCGGCCAGAATCTGGAAGACTTGAAGGCCGGGGCGAGGATCGAGCCGGCGGCTGGGAAGAAAAATCCCACCGATTTCGCGGTCTGGAAATTTTCCCCGAAGAACGAGCAGCGGCTGATGGAATGGCCCAATCCCTGCGGGATCGAGGGCAAAGGGTTCCCCGGCTGGCACATCGAATGCTCGGCGATGGCGATCAAATATCTCGGCGAAACGCTGGACATTCATTGCGGCGGGATCGATCACGTGAAGGTGCATCACACGAACGAGATTGCCCAGGCCGAGGGCGCCCTGGGCCACCCGTGGTGCCGCTGGTGGATGCACGGTGAATTTCTCACCATGCCCAAAGACGACGGCGGCGGAAAGATGAGCAAATCATCCGGCGAATTCCTCACGCTCGCGGTGCTGATCCGGAATCTGCTCCAGCGCGGCGTGAGCAGCGAAACCGACGCGGCCTTGAGCTACCGGTACTTCCTGCTAAACGCGCATTACCGCCAGCAACTGACGTTCACCTGGGACGGCCTGGAAGCGGCTGCCAACGCCTACAAGAACTTGAAACGGGCCGTGCTGGAATTACGCGCGAGTTACACCGGTGGTGAAACACCGTTGGCGGATCACGAAAATAAATTCAACGAAGCCGTCCTGGACGACCTGAACATGCCCAGAGCATTGGCAGCCATGTGGACGGTCATCAAAGCCGACGCGCCGGCTGGTGAAATCTACGCGACGCTGTTGAAGATGGACGAAGTTCTCGGTCTGGGCATGGCGGAGATGGAAGAAGAAGCCCTCGCCATCGACCCTGCGGAGATCGAAAAGCTCCTCGAAGAGCGAACCGCCGCCCGGCAGGAAAAAAACTTCGCCCGCGCTGACGAAATCCGAGATCAACTGGCGGAACAAGGAATCGAGATCATGGACGCGGCAGGCAAAACCACCTGGCGGAGATTATAGAAGAAACCCCGCTTGACAGCGGGGGCTCGTTATTCTGATCGTGGCACCTTCAACCAGCGTCTTCGCTGGTTGTGGGTGCATTGTTTTTGCCTTCCCGCTGCCGGCTTCCTGCTCCCCGCTTCCATTTCTACAAGCACCCACAAGCTCGAAGACGAGCTTGAAGGTGCCACTACTCCTTACACATCGAAAACCTTCCCCGGATTGAGGATGTTGTTCGGGTCGAGGGCGCGTTTGATGGATTTCATCACCTCGATCGTTTCCGGCGAGAGGAACATCGGGACGAATTTCTTCCGCTTGTGCCCGATGCCGTGCTCGCCGCTGACGCGCCCGCCGACGTCGGCGATTAACGTGTACAACTCGTTGAGCATGCCCGGCAGGAGTTCGTACCATTGCTCCTTGCTCACCTCCGGCTTGGGACTGATGCGGCTGTGCAGGTTGCCGTCGCCGGCGTGGCCGTAGGTCGGCGTGTACAGGTTGTATTTCTCGCCGATCTTCCGCAGGCCTTCCAGCAGGTCGGGAATGCGCGACGGCGGGACGACGGGGTCTTCATTGGCCTGGATCGGCGAAATGACCGCGAACGCCTCCGCGCAGTTGCGGCGGATTTTCCAGATCCGCTCGGACGTGGTGAAGTTGTCGGCCACGTACACCTCGAACGCGCCGTTGGCGAGGCAGAGTTCGCCGACGGCTTCGTATTCGCGCTCGACCTGCTGTTCGTCCGGGCCGTCCAGGGTAATCAGCAGGCAGGCGCCGGCGTTCTTATACGGAAGCGTCTCGTTGAGATATTCGCAGGACGCCTGCACGCTGCTGCGGTCCATGAACTCGATGGCGGTCGGGATAATCCCGCTTTGCGTCATGATCTTCGGAACCGCGGAGATCGCCTCCCGCGCGTCGGTGAAGAGGCACAGCAGGTCGACGTTGGCTTTGGGTTTCGGCAGGAGCTTGAGGATGATCTTCGTGAACACGCCCAGCGTACCTTCCGAGCCGGTCATCAGCGACAGCAGGTTGTATCCCGTCACGTCCTTGACCAGCTTTCCGCCCAGTTCGATGATCTCGCCCGTGGGCGTGACGACCTCCAGGCCTAAAACATAGCGGTTGGTCACGCCGTACTTGATCGCCTTTCCGCCGCCGGCGTTTTCGGCTACGTTTCCGCCGATGTAGCACGTCTCCAGGCTCATCGGATACCCGGCGTAGAACAACCCGAGCGGTTCGACGTGTTCGTTGATCTCGCTTGTCACGACGCCCGGCTCGACGGTGATCATCATGTTCTCGGCGTCGATGTCGAGGATTTCATTCATGCGGTCGCACAGCAGCACGATGCCGCCGTGGATCGGGACCGCTCCGCCGGACAGGCCCGACCCGGCCCCGCGCGGGGTCACGGGGATGTGCTCGCGGTTGGCGAGTTTCAGGATCGCGGAAATCTCCTCGGCTGCGCGAGGCCGAACGACGACTTCCGGCATGTGACGGTAGGCCTTTTCCACCACCTCGTCATGCGAAAACGGTTCGAGCTTCTCCGCGTCGTCGTGAATGACAAACCGCGCCCCGACGATGTTTTTAAGCTCTTCCACAATCGCCGGAGTGACGGGGTTGTAGGTTTTTTCCGTTGTCGTGGCCATCGAAAATCTCCAAAACGTTCATGTGGAGACTTGGCGGGACGGAGCCCCGCCAAGCAAAATAGTATATATGCTTCTTATTTTCTATCGTACAAACGAAAATCGTTCAAGATGGTTTAAGGCTTTCATACATCTACGGTAAGATCGATTGGTCTAAAATAATTGGTCCACTCTCTTGACCAATATTTTTTCAAAATGAGCAAAACAGGATGGATCAACCTTCGTTTCACGAATATATTCAAACGTGTGGAATTTTTTCTCTGCCTGAAAATGATATGAGTATGGTTGGAAAAAGGAGCTATCAATGAAAGCGGCGTATTTGACGGGGATTCGTGAGGTTCAAGTCGGCGATTGGCCGGAACCGAAACTTCAAAACGACACGGACGTTTTGCTCCAGGTGGAAATCCTCGGCGTGTGCGGTTCGGACATGCACTATTACCGCACGGGTCGGATCGGGGAGATGGTCGTGGAATATCCGTATCTCGTGGGGCATGAATTTTCCGCGAAGGTGCTGGACGTCGGCGCGAAGGTCACGAATGTAAAAGTAGCTCAGCGCGTGACGGTCGATCCGCTGATGTACTGCGGGCAGTGCGATCAGTGTCGCAAGGGGAGGGAACATACCTGCCGCAACCAGAAGTTCCTGGGTTGTCCCGGCCAGGCGGACGGCTGCCTGTGCGAGCGGATCGTCATGCCCGCGGAATGCTGCTTCCCCGTGCCCGACAACGTGACCGCGCAGCAGGCGGCACTGCTCGAGCCGTTCTGCATCGGCCTGTACGCCCGAACCCTCGCGGGGGACGTCGCGGGGAAAACCGTCGCGATTCTCGGCGCAGGACCGATCGGCCTGTGCGTCTACCAGGCCTGCCGGGCCGCCGGCGTGGGAAAGGTTTACATGACCGACATCCGTCCCGAACGCGTCGAGTTCGCCGAACGCTACGGCGCCGACTGGGTGGGCAATCCTGAAACGCGGGACGTCGTCGCCGACATCCAGGCCGTCGAACCGAACGGTGTGGACGTTGTCTTCGAAGCCGCCGGCGAGCAGGCCGCCATCGACCAGGGCGTGGAACTGCTCTCACCCGGCGGGATGCTGCTGCTGATCGGCATTCCCGAAGTGGACCGCGTCAGCATGCACATCTCCACCATCCGCCGCAAGGAATTGACGATCCAGAACGTCCGCCGGCAGAATCACTGCGTCCCGGCGGCGATTGAATTACTGGCTACGGGCAAAATCGATCTCGATCCGATGGTCACGCATACCTTCACACTCGACGAGACGAAACAGGCCTTCGACATCGCCGCCGACTACAAGGACAACGTCATCAAGGCGATGATCGAGGTGTCTCGCTAGACGTCAGTTCCAGAAGGTGCAGTCGCAGACTGTCCATGCGCAGGTCGGGCCCGACGCGCCGCCCGGTGCGCCGATCCACGCCTTCGACGCCTTTTCCGTCGCGCAATAATCGCACCCGCACGGGATCGTGCCCGACGTTCAACAGGTAAAGCAGCTCCCGCCCGGTTTTCTTGTCATGGGCGTAGCGCCATTCGACCGTCGGCGGATCGTCGGGCGTCGAGACCACCTGGATCGGAGGACGAAGTTTCAACTCCGTCAGCCGGGGCGCCAGTTGCTTCCGGGCGTCGGCGTCGTCGGCGACGGCGGGGATCGCCTGAATTCCCTTTCCGCTGAGTTTTCCCCGGCGGGGAACGGAACGATGGTCGTGCGTGAAACAGTCGCCGACCAGAACCACCCGGCCGCCTTGTTCGGCGTATTGTCGAACCTGCTCCACCACTTCGTCCGAGACGTGCGAAGCGGCTGGGACGATCAGCAGCTTGAATTTCTTCAGCCGTCCTGCTTCGACCTGCCGTTCGGTGACAAAGGTGAGTTTCGTTCCCTCGAAGAACATTCCTTCGTACACATCCCGCATCTGTCGCAGGTGCGTGGAAACCACCGGTCCGAACGCGCCGGGATAACTTTTTCGCGTCGGCACGGGACTATACGGCGTGCTGCGGTGCGAATACAGAATCGCCACGTCCGCCGTTGCGGCGTGAAACGCGACAATTTCCTTCGCCAGGCGGCGCAGGTCCAGCGCCGTTTCGGAATAGTCCAGGCAGACCTGGGCGTCCATCAGGAGGGCGCAGTCCGTTGCGTCGTTGCGATTCCAGACCCAGCAGTACGTGCCCGACAGGCCGTGGATGTAGGACTGGAAATGAATCGCCGCCGTCCAACCCGCGGGATACGCGCGTCGCTCGTTGACGAAGTGATACTCGCCGTCCCATTGCGCTTTATCGGGCGCCAGGCCGCACATCAGGTCGCGGAACATCGCCATCCAGTGCATCGTGTCCATGGCGTATTTCGCGCTGACGAAATCGCCGGCCGCGTCGGCGTCGCAGAAATCGTATCCCCGCACGTCCAGTTCCGCGTCAAGACCGGCGGTGTAAAAATCGCACTCGTCGTCCATCATCAAACCCGAGGGATATCCCGCCACGGCGGCGCGGGGATCCCTTTTTCGCACGACGTCGGCGGCCCAGGCGAGTTGCTCGGAAACGACGCGCTGGAGGAACACCGCCCGGTCGAATTTTCGGCCTGGGTTTGTTTCCTTGTCGTCGGGGAACGTCACCTGGTCAAAGCCGGGGAAGGACGTTTTGCAGATGCGGTTGTACTTCTCGATGCTTCCATATTCTTTTCGCAGCCAGTCACGGTAGGCTTGCAGGTGGAGTTTCGGCTCGAAACGGGCCGGGGCGCGCTGGGCCTCCACGGCGATTTCGTGCATGAAAAAATGTCCCGTTCCGAATCGCTGGAACGACATGTCCACGTACGATATATATTCGCGTCGCAGGTCGTCCAGGCCGACGTTCCCGCGGCGTTGAACGCCGTCCCAAACCTGCTTGTATAACAGGTTCGTGTTGCTGATGGCCAGGTTTTGTTCCTCCGCAGCCTTGATACAATCCCGCATCGCCCACCAGGGGATGTCTTTTTTCAACCGTCCCTTTTCGTCGTACAACTCGGCCGGTTCCATGCCGATACGTAACGTGTTAATACCGAATTTTCCGAACGTATCCCGGTCGCGGTGAATATTCCATAACCAGCTTAACGGTCCGACCAGGATGACCGGTTCCTCCCCCACACAAAATTCTCTTCCCTGAAGGCGGATTCTGGAAAGATCCGGCCGCGGGACGATCCGCCATTTTTCCGGACCTTGTTTCATCTGCCGCTTCAAAACTTCCGCTTGTCGCTTCAGCGCCGAGGATATGTTTTTCACATTGCGCAGCGCCAGGGGATAACGATTTTTTTCAAGGTCTTCCCTGGTGTACGGCTCGAATAATTCCGAAACCGTCGCCGCACCGACGGCGTAGGCGGTTTCGATTCCGTTTTCCTTCGCCGTTTTGATGAGGGCCTGGAGTTCCTGCCGCTGCCGCCGGATTTTCTCCTGTAACTCGCCGATCTGCTTGACGGAAACGCGCTCGATGTCCAGCCGTCCTTGCAGGGGTTTGCCGTTTTCCTTCGGTATCAACCGAATCGCCAGGGCGTATTTCCCGGCGGGGTACTTCTCCGGCGTCAGTTGGAAACCGAACGCGCCGTCGGCATTGTCGCGCTGGGTGATTGAACCGGAATCCACAACCTTGCCGTTGTGGTCGACCAGTCGCCAGTCGAGTTCGGCGGCGCCTTTGAAGTTGGGCGTCCGCACGCTGTAGCGCGCCGGATCGTTCGCGAGCAGCGTTTTTCCGGAAATCAGCAGACCCGCTTCTCCCGCGCCGGCGGCGGCGTCGGAAAATTTCAATCGGCCGAACTTCCCCGGGTTCTTTCCCGTCGTGATTCCCCGCGTCCATTGCAGGACATTCTTTTTCTTCTCGTCCCTGTCCTGCACGACAATTGTAAATCCGATTTCCCTGTGCTTTGTGGGTTGCAGGTGAAGCAATTGTCCCCAGGGAACCGCGGCTTCGTAGATCACGCCTTTTCCGTCCGCCGACGGATTGACGGCCAGGGGAACCTGTTTCGTGCGTCCGACCACAAGACTCGCCGAGGACACGTGCCAGCGATACACGCAAGGCCCGCTCTGGGTTTTTCCAAAGCCGTATTCGTAATCATTCCCGTCATACCCGATTCCGCCGTCGGCGTTGATATCGACCGACCACTGGATGGAATCTTCCGACCAGATACGACTCGCCTCCCCGTCGGGCAGGTTCTGCACGATTTCATCGTCGATCACGCGAACGGCGAAGTACAGCGCCTTGTCGTCCCAACCGAGGCGGATGAGCGCCCGGCAGTCGTCCGGTCCGGACCAGTCGCCGCTGGAGACGTGCTGCTCCTGCCCGAGAAACAGAACCGGCAGTTCGGGCCAGTCGGACAAGTCCCCGTCAATCACCGGCGCCCTGGCGAGACGATAGGCGGTATAACTCGGCCGTTCGGCGAAGGACGAGGCGGCGAAGAAGACAAATAGAAAACCAAGAGATGAAATGCGTTTGAACGTCATCATGGTTCACCAACCCCCGGCTTCGTCACGCCGTCCCGGATAGGCTTCCACGCCCGCGCCGGAATATCCGTACAGGGAATCGTCGGGATGGGTGGGGCATACCAGAATCCAGTAGTCGGAAGGAACGCGGTACAGGTTCGATTCATGTTCCTCCGTCGCGCCGTATTCCTCCTTAAACGTTCCACCGACGAAGATCGCGTCCCTGCAGGACCGCTGGCCGTAGGTGCCGTCGACCCAACCGTATCCCGTGGAATTGAAGGAAAAGTGTTCATGGGTTCCCTGGATGCAGGGATCCCAGAGCGTCTTTTTGGAAACCCTATCCGAAGCAGGGCAAAAGTATAGGGAGGGTTCTTCGATATATCCCCAGTACCATAACCGCGTATATCCGGGAATACATTCCCGAGCGCTCGTGCCGTCGTAAAAGAGAAAGAAATTCGCCCATTTGTAGGCCGGTCCGTTGGGATTGTCCGGAAATTCCCATGTATTATCCGGATGATATTCTCCATAGTGTCTCGGCACATTGGATATTGTCCCGTTTCGATCATTGGCGCAGAATTCGTATGCCGTTAACAAATCCCGCAATTGCGTCATGCAGACCGCCTGTTTGGCCATTCCCTTGGCCTTCTGCAGCGACGGCAGAAGGATGCTCACCAGCAACGAGATGATGGCGATCACCACGAGGAGCTCGATCAGGGTAAACGCGGGAAAAGAGCGTCGCGTTCCGATTCGTATTGGTTTCCGCGATGTCGTCATAGTTCCTTCCGCTCTTCCTCCCTCGCTGGGGCGCTGTCGCGGACGATGAGTTCCGGTTCAAACAGGAGGGTCTGGGAGGGAATTCTTCCCGTTTGTGCGGCCTGGAACACCAGATTTCGCACGGTTTTTCCGATCTCCATCAACGGTACGCGTAACGTCGTTAACGACGGGTGGTCGATGGATTCCGCCGGGAGGGTGTCGTTCGCGCCCGTCACGACAACGTCCCGCGGAACACGCAGGCCTTTGCTGAGCAGGTGATGGATCACCCGCACCGCCGCGTCGTCGTCGTAACAGACAATCGCCTTCGCGCCGGTTCGTAAAAGAGTCTCCACCTTTTGTGGAATACTCGATTCGTCGCGTTGGGTGTACACCGTCCGCGAAACATCCGGCGGCAGGCCCCGCCTGGCCATCGCCGCGACGGCGCCGGATAAGAACGCCGCCGCCGATTTACCTTGCGGCATGTCCAGGAGCATTCCGATGTCCGATCGCCCGTCGCGTACGAGGAAATCCACGAGTTTCCTGACCCCGGCTGACAAATCCCACTGCACGAAGGGAAAACGGCTCCAGGGACATTCGATTCCCAAAAACAACAACGGAATCGCCTCGGAAGCCAGGCGAACCTCCGCGTCTTCCAGCTCCACCAACGTCAGCACCAGCACGTCAATCGCGCCGGACGTCGCGGCGTCCAGGAAATGCACCCCACCGACGTTTCGATACGACGGGTCGGCTGTCAGGTAGCGGACGTCCAGCCTGGGATACTCCGCGATCGGTTCGGAGATTCCCTTCATCAATTCCAGCAGGAACGAACTGGGATGTTGCACGTCGTCCCAGGGTCCCAGGACGATCCCCATCCGCACCGTCTCCTTCCTGAAGGAAGCCCGTCGTGAGGTGGGTTCATTTCCGATGACGTACGTTCCGCTGCCTTGCCGTCGCTCCAGCAGGCCGTCGTGTACCAGCGAGGCGACGGCTTCTCGAATGGTGTTTCTGGAAATCCCCAAATCTTCCACCAATGCCGGTTCCGTGGGGATTTTCTGCCCGACCGAATACGCCCCCCGCAGGATTCGCTGCAGGAGCTTTTCCCGCGCCACTGACGTTTTGGCGGTGAGAATTGTCGAATGTCCTTGCTTCATCGGATTCAAACACGTTCCATAAAATCATCCAATCATCCCATGAATTATCATAACTTATTTTTTCATTACGTCAAGTTCTTTGTGGTAAAAATGAGACTCAATAAGAACCATTTTTGTCGTCGAAACGATTATCCCCCACAAATTCCCTATGGAAGTACAGCCATCCTCCGATAATAGTAGGTGTGGAGTTGGTTTGGCTCCGCGCCAGGAGTGCTGTTAATTCATGGATATAGCGGAAGTTACAGATGTACAAATCGTGGAGTTCCTGACTCGTCGTGCTGAAAGGCTTCTGGGGGCGACTCGAAGTCTTTCGGAGGATGGGGCGCAGTTTTTGTATACGCGCTGCCTGATGGGGGAGTTGCTGGGCGAGTCGACGAAAATGCAGGAAATCCTCGATGCCTACGGCGCCCGGAACAACGGCCAATGGTATCGTTTCCGGGCCTTGGTCGGGGTGTTGAAACGATTCTCGAACGTCGGGTACATTCTGCTGCATATCCATCACGTGCTTCCGTCCTATCATCTGCTTCCCATCGAGGAGGATTTCATCGAGGCGACGGAATCCGCACAGGCGTTCGTGGGAGGCATTTTGCTCCGGGCGTCGAACCGGCTTCTTCAGGAAGCCGACCTTCTGGGAATTCCCATCCCCGACGGCGCATTTGTGGAAGAGGCGATCCCGGAGGAAGATCCCCAGGGTCAGTTGCCCCATGATCGTCCTTCCCGGCGGATTGAGACCGTCGCCGAGACCGTCACGCACCTGAGCACCGCGTTTTTGAACCTCGCCAGCGAATGTTCCATGGTCCACGTCGCCCGGCGCGCCAAACCCGAAGACTACCCCAAGTACATTCCCAGCCCCGTCAGCGAGCAGACGCTCCTGGACCTGCAATTCAAATTTCACGCCCTCCAGGCGATGTACGACACGTACGTGCAGGAAACGGAAACCGAGGGAATGGACGGCGATCTTCCGATTCTCCGGGGGCACATCAGCGTGGTGTTCCATCTTCTCGAGACCGCCTGCGAATTCGCGCACTATTATGAACGGCATGTGTTGAACATCGGGCGGGAACGCTACGAAGACGCCCCGGTGGAGGAAGATTCCCTGTTGCGCATGCTGATGGAATATTCCATCAAGTTCGCCAGCCTGTATATCACCCAGGCGAAAGACCTCTGCCAGTCGATGCTCAAACGCTACGCCGAGATCGGTGAAATCCACGTGCCCGTTCCGCGGTATCGGGGGTTCCACGTCCGCCCCTCCACGCTGGTGGCGAAAATCGTGCTGCATTACGGTTCGGAAGTGCGCATGATGATCGACAGCGACATGTACGACGCCTCGATGCCGATGGACATCTTCCGCGCGAACGAGAAAATCAACGCGTGGAAGCGGAAATGGCTGTCCTCGAAGATCGGACATCTGCCCGTGCGAAACGGAACGCAGGCCGGGGATGTCCCCCTGAACACGATCCTCCGCCGGCTGGTGATCCAGATGGCCGAACAGGGACTCCTGGTGATCTACGAACAGCCGCTGGAATTGTACGACGAACCGATTCATCCCGGCGGAACGCTCCTGGAGCAGGTGACCGCGGAGTTGGCGCGTCTCCAGGCGACGGGCAAGGTGGACATCCAGGCCCAGATGGACGTGACGTTCATCGGGGACACGCGCGTGCTGTCGGATATTCAACTGCTCGCGGAGAACGGGTACGGAGAGGATCACTTCGGGAACAACATCGCTCTGCCGACCGAACTGGCGTACGCGAGACGATAAGCTAAATTCTACCAGTGGCACCTTCAAGCGAGTCTTCTCGCTTGTGGGTGCTTTTTCAGATACATCCGCCACGATACCTGACTACGCGAGACGATAAGAAGGATTATTCTTTTTCCCCCTCCGCTTCCGCAGCGGCGGCGACGGGTTCTTCCGGGTTCGTCGCGGCGCGGTAGAGTTTCGCCAGGTCCGATATGCCGCGAATGGGATTATGATAGACATGGAGATATTGCAGGGCGGATTGCGCCTGGGCGCGTCCCCAGGCCGGGTCGGTCAGCACGTTGTTCAGCAGGCCGGTTAATCCCTCCCCGTCCTGCGGGGAAAACAGCGCCGCGGTCATGCCGTCGCTGAGAAAATCGCCCACGTCGTTCTGGATCGCCAGCACCGGCGTCCCGGAAGCCATCGCCAGCAGCGCCCCCCAGTCGAATTCCTTCCGTCCGCCGGCGGCGATGAAGATGTCGGCGGATTGAATGACGTGCATCGCGCGTCCGCCGGCGTCCTGGACGACGAAGGTCATCTCGGCCGAGAGCCCCAGCGCCTCGGATTTTCGACGCAGCGTTCGTTCCTGTCGCTCCGAATGCAGCAGGAAAAACATCGCCCCGCCGTCGGCGTCCTTCACAGCCGCGAAACTCCGCAGCACCGTTTCGGCGACGCCGTTGGGGGCGTCGTACACGTCCGCCAGAACCATCGCGCGGCGGTCCCGGAATTCCAGCGGTTTCGGGTCGTCGGCGATCCACACCCCGGGGCGCAGCAGGTGGACCGTTTCGTCGTCGGTGACGCGCCGCTGGTGCAGATCCTGGTAGATCGAGCCACCCGGCGCGAGGATGCCCGAAAGGCGCCGGCCTTTGTGCGGCAGATGCAGTCGCGTTCCCAGGCGCTGGCAGGTGAGGAAATAGGGCCTGTCCAGGCGGTCGCCGACGGCGGAGGTCCAGGCAATCGCCGATTCGTCCAGCGCGTGGAGCACGTCCACTTCCGCCGACTGGACCAACTCCGCGAGTCCCTGCGCCCGGTCCGACGCCGCCATCAGCCAGTGCGGCTGGGTGTAACGGCGGATCGACTCGGGATCCATCACACCCCCGGAGGCGTCCTTCGGGCAGAAAACGCGGACGGACACCCCCTGGCGGGCAAGCTCCCGCTCCCAGGACGACAGGAAAATCGACTGTCGCCCGAGCGTCTCCGAGCCGGCGACCCAGCCGACGCGCAGCACCTCATTTTGCCCGGCAATATACATGATCGGAATATTGTACCATCCGACGGCGATTTGCGGAGGGGGATTTTTGCGATTCTTGTTTGCTGTTTTTTTTTTGACCACAGAGGCACAGAGGGCACAGAGAAAGAGGAAAGGAATCAACAGGTAAGAGTTTCTTCCTCTGTGCTCTCCGTGTCTCTGTGGTCAAAGCGATTTACTTCACCGGCGCCGTCGTGGTTGTGGGGGGTTGGAGGGTTTCGAGCTGCAGAAACTGTTCGGCGAACCAGTTCGCCCCCTTCAGGAGGATCGTGGAATGACTCGCCGCCGGCACGGTGATGAGTTTCTTCGGTTCCGGCGCCGCCTCGTGGAGACTTTTCCCGTTTTCGTACGGCACGATGGAATCCAGCATGCCGTGGGCGATGATGATCGGGCAGCGCAACTTTCGCGCGGCCGCCAAAACGTCCGTCTCGGCGGGGTCGAACTTCGCGATTTTTCCCGCGTAATCCCAGGCGGCCTGGAAATCCTCGTCGCTGTCGAAGGGCAGCAGGTTGCGGGTGATCTCCCTGCCGTCGCGGTAGGGGGCGACCGCGAAGACGCCCCTGCAGCGCGGATCGAGCGCCCCGTAGAGAATGGCCGTCGCGCCGCCCATCGAGACGCCCCAGACGTACAGGGGCTCGCGGATGAGTTTCTTCTTCAGCAGGGCGTCCACGACGTCTTTGACGTCGTGGGATTCCTTCGCGCCCCAGGTGATGAATTGTCCGGTGCTGGCGCCGTGGGCGCGATGATCCGGCAGGACGACGTCGAATCCTTGTTTCGCCAGCGCCTCCCCGACGCCGAGATTCTGCACCTTGCTGTTCAGCCAACCGTGCAGCACGACGACCGTCCCGCGAAATTGCAGCCCCTTATGCCGGAGCAGCCACACGTCGATCACCACGCGGTCGGTGGTCTTGACGCGAACATGGGCGTCGATCCTGCCTTCGCGGATCAGGTTTTCCGGTTTGCCCATCAGCGCCAGACCGATTTTTCCGCTGGAGGTGTCGTGCACGAGAATACGCTGCGCGTCGTGCTCCTTGTCGCAGCCGGTGCACCCGCAGACGGTCAGCAGGAATCCGAACCCCAAAATGGATCGTAACGTTTTCACGGCGTATTGTGGATGGGAACAGCGCCGAGCGGCAAGCCATCGCTGGAATCGGCTTGCCGCTCGGCGCTGTTCATCATTATCCGTAAAGTCTTATTCCGCCGGCCGCGTCGTCGGGGGAGGGGTTTTGTCCGTTTCCGACTCCGCCGGAGGGGGCGCTTTTTCGACGGTGGTTTTCGTCTTGATCTTCCCCTTGGCGACGATATCCGCCTGGTCGGCAAGCCATTGCTCCCAGATCAGCATCAGCGTGACCTGCTCCGGTCCGGGCGTGATGATGTGGAGGCGTTTGGGATCGTGGGCGGCGCTGAACAACGCCTGACTTTCCTCCATGGGCACGCCGGAAAGATCCAGCAGGCCGTGAATGAGATACACGTCGCCGTTGATCTTCGGGATATCGATCAGCGCGCTGGTGGTCATGGGGTCGAAGTCGCCGAGTTTGCCCGCCTCTTCCAGCGCCGCTTCGAGTTTTTTCTTGTCCATCAGCAGTCCCAGGTCTCGCTGGGCCTTGCTGACGGTATCCTTCCAGGCCGCCACCGCCAGCACGCCGCGGACCTTCGGTTCGATCGCCGCGTACTGGATCCCCGTCGCGCCGCCGAACGACACGCCGCAGACGTACAGCGGTTCGGGGGTGATCTTGCCTTCCTTCGCCAGCGCGTCGACGATGGTCTTGACGTCCTGCTTTTCCTTCGCGCCGCAGGTGATGTACTTGCCCGTGCTTCGCCCGTGCATGCGCAGGTCGATCAACACGACGTCATACCCTTTCTTCGCGAGGTTTTCGCCGACGGTGAAGTAGTTGGCCTTGCTTTCGCCCAGCCCGTGCAGCACGATCATCGTGCCTAAGGGTTGGGGGGCGTGGTCGCCGGTCCCGGCCTTGATGACCCACGTGTCGATCCGGGTCTCGTCGGGCATGGTGAACGTCCGGGCCAGGTCGATTTTCTTCCGTTGGAGGAGTTGGTCGCCCGAACCGACGAGTTCCATGGTGATCTTGTTCGGACCGGTCGTTCCGCCGGTGACGATTTGCTTACCTTCACAGCCGATACCAATGACCAGCAGGAGGCATCCACCCAGAAGCGAAATGATTCGTTTCATGATTCCTTCTCCATAAGGCCTGTGGGGATTTCCATTCGCCCCCGTAGTAAACGCCATTTTCGTCCGAAAAGAAAGTATTTTTTCGGAATAAGGTCGCATTGGTGGATCTCCAAGTCCTCATGTCGTTTTCCCGTAGGCGGGTTTCAATCCCCGGATCATGGGGTAGTGTTTTACGTTCAGCGTTTTGAGATCGGCGTTCTCGATTTCCGCTGTGGCGGCGAGGATGGCGTCGGCCAAACCGACACCGTGGGATTTGGCGTAATCCCGCTTGTACAGGCCTCCTGCTCGTGCAAGCGTGTGGGAAACGGGGATCATTCGGAACAGGGACAGCAGATTCTCCAGCACATTCAGTTCCTCGTCCCCCTTGACGCCCGCATACAGCTCCGCGGCTACGATGGCGGAAAGGATAATTCGGTTGGATTGTTTCCGAAGGAAAGCGACGGCTTTAGGATGCCCGCGAAGGAAATCCACCATCACGTCGGTATCCACGAGAATAGGCCTGTCCATGACGTTATCCCCTGTCCCAGGACGTTCGTTCCGCGGTGAAGTCAGGCAGGTCGCGCCGGTTTTTCCACAATCCCGCGGCCTCGTTCAGAATCGCTTCCCGCCGGTCGTCTTCGGAGAGTCCCAGGAACATGTCCAGGGCTTCCCGGATCAGTTCGGACTGTTTCTTACCCGTAACCTTCGATATGGTACTCAATCCTGTCCGTTCTTCTTTCGTCAGATAAATCTGCGTTCTTACCATGGTGTACCTCAATGATGTATACATCTATTATATACATCGGATTCAATATCGTCAAATGCAAGGCAATTTTTTTATTCGTTGCCAAGGGAATAATTCGTATGGTGTGCGACGTGCCAGGAAAAATACCGGGGGTTTCCCCCTATCAATTTTCGTAACTCATTCGTGTCTCTCATACTGGAATATCTGCACCGGTTCCAAACTGTACCGTTCTGCCAAATTCCGCCAAAAACTGCCGGATTCTGACGCATCCTGTCCTGAAGAGAACGCGAATAAGACGAATAAAGACGAATTACGCGAAAAAGATAGGAGTTTGTATAAAATCATACAAAAATAATTCGTCTTATTCGTCTTCATTCGTCTAATTCGCTTTCTCTTTCTCTGACCGCATACACCCAGCGCGGCCTCCACCTTTACCGTCGCGCTTCGGAATCCCGCGCGCAAACGGGGTCGTTCCCGACGAGTGAAATTTTCTAAATCCCGGCTGGGTGGTGAGTAAAAAATTTTTTGGTTAAAAAGGCGCTGCTCATTTGGACGACCCGTTTTGCGCGCGGGATTTTTTGGAGATGACAAAGAAAGAGCGCGGCGGGAAAGGATTCCCGCCGCGCCATAACGAACGATTGTATTTTAACGTTACGCCGCGCCGATGAGTTGCTTGGCGATGTCCACCGCGCTGGCGGCGTCGGGGGCGTATCCGTCGGCGCCGATTTCGTCGGCGTAGCTCTGGGTGACGGGCGCGCCGCCGATCATGGTCTTGATCTCGATGCCGGCGGCCTTGGCGGCTTTGACGACCTCGGCCATCTGCGGCATGGTGGTGGTCAGCAGGGCGCTCAATGCCAGCACCTGGGCGCCTTCGGACTTGGCCATCTCGACGAATTTCTCCGCGGGCACGTCGATGCCGATGTCGATGACCATGAATCCGCCGCCGGTCAGCATCATGCCCACGAGGTTCTTTCCGATGTCGTGCAGGTCGCCCTTGACGGTGCCCAGCACGACCTTCCCGACGGGTTCGACGCCGGCTTCCTCGAGTTTCGGTTTCAGGACGTCCATCGCGCCGTGCATCGCGCGGGCGGCGATCAGGACTTCCGGCACGTACACCTCGTTGTTCTTGAATTTCGCGCCGATGATGTTCATCCCGGCGATCAGGCCTTGTTCCAGGATTTCCTTGGGACCCATTCCGTCCTCGATCGCCTGGGTGGTCAACTCAACCACCTTGTTGCGGTCGCCCGCCTGCAGCGCCTCGGACAATGCATTCAAATCAGCCATGTTTCGTCTCCTAACAGAGCATCTCGTTTCGCACAGAAAGTCGCATTATATCGTTTTCGGGAAAAATGCCCATAAAAAATCGGGAAAAAAATGAAATTTCAAGGACGCGGATCGTGCAAAAACCGGTCGGTGCTATCCATCCGACGCCTCCGGATCGGCGGGTTGGGTTTCGGATTGGGCTTTTCGTTTGGCTTCCAGCCACGCCGGCAGCGTCGTGGCGAGGCGCACGGGCGTCCCGAGGGTATTGAGTTGGTTCATCGCCTCCTGGGCGAAGGTTTTGACGGGATATCCGTCCAGGCCCGACATGGACAGCACGATCTGGTATCGTTTCCGGGCGGCGTCGAAGTCGCCCTGTCCCTCGGCGAGTTTGCCCAGGCCCAGTTGCGCCCCCGCGACGGTCACGGGGTGATCGCCGAACGAATCCAGGATGCGTCGGTATTCCGTTTCCGCGGATTGGCGGGCTTTGTCGCGCGCTTCGGTCGTCGTGGCGGTCAGGGCTTCGACGGCGTACATCTGCCCCAGCGCCAGGGAGGCGTCGGCGGCGACCCATTCGACGGTGTCCTGGTTCGACAGTTCACGAAGGCGGGTGTAGATTTCCTGCCGGTTCACGTCCGGCTGAATGCTCAGGCGATTCACCTGGTCGTATTGGTATTGGACGTCGGCGCGATTCCGGGCGGTCCGGCGGTTCCACAGCACCACGCCCAGCGCGATCACCGCGAGGATCAACAGTCCCCAGGAGAGCTTCGATCCGTATTTCTGAAAAAAGCTCCGAAGTTTCGTAAGTTCTTCCCGGAGCGTGTTTTGGTGCAATTCGTGACGACGTTCGGATTTCATGGGATTCTACTTCCTGCTCTGGTTCGCCGGACCCACGTGCGTGCCCGGCGTGATGGATATGTGTACAAACGAAGCGCCCATGCCGCCCCCGGAAACGGTGATCCGGCAGCGTTCATGGCCTTTCGTGTAGTCCAGGGAGGTTTGTCCCTGGGCGGTCTGCGTGGTCTGGGGTTCCCAGTGATACAGCGTCATCTGCTTTTCGTAAAAGCGGACGATGTCGAGTTTTTCTTCCCGTCCCTTGTACAGGTAGTCCACCCACCGCAGGCCTGTCTGGTTCTGGTAGCTTCGGGAACGATTTTCCACCAGGTCGAATCCATTGGGCACGGGCACGTCGGTGACATGCGTGCTGCGGGGGTCGGCTTTGATCTCGCCCGATCCGCCGGTCTGACAGCCGACGGACGCGCAGAGACCCGACAGCAATCCCGCCAGGGACCATCCCATCACCAATCCTGTGATTCGGTGTTTCGGCTGCATGGTGCACTCTCTCTTTCGTCACGAACCGTCAGACGTTGCTGTAAGCTCTTGCAAACGAGGTGATTTGTCAAGCAAAAAGAATTCCGTCTCCCCCGGCGTGTGCGAGGATAAATCATGGCGGCCTCAGGCGGCGGCTTTTTCTTGTGTCCAGTAGGTTCGCCACAGGCCGCTGTGATAGATGG
>JAFGJE010000133.1 GCA_016929245.1 Phycisphaerae bacterium | reverse complement strand
GTTCAATAACTCGAAAGGCTGGGGTTTTATTACGACGGAAGACGGCACCGAGGCCTTTGTGCACTACAGTGACGTCGACGGGGACGGGTTTAAGGCATTGTATGTCGGCGACTCCGTCGAGTTCGAGATGACCGAAGGCCCCAGAGGCGCGAAAGCCATCGCTGTCAAGAAAGTCTGAATAAAACCAATTGCCGTCTCCAAGGAGCGCCGTGGTGCCCGCGGCGCTCTTTCGGTTGTACTGAAGACTCCGTCTTGACATCGAGAATTGGAGGGAGAGTCTTCTTTTGATTCTCTTCCGAGGCCGCACGATAGGCGAAGGCTGCAGGCGTCGGCCGGGGGATTTTTCCAATTTACTCAAAAATCGGCCCGTTCCCAAAGGCTGACCGAGGAAGAAAAATAACCGGCGACTGTCCTCAATCACTCGAGGGAACCGTTCCCCAATTATCTTTCGAATTACTCCAAAAACAGCAAATTACCGAAATCAAATTTCCTATCCGTTTGAAGACTCCGGTTTTGCTTTTGCTGTTCCCTCCATTTCACTCCGACGTATAATTACAGGGAAATCTGTAGGAAAAACGTCCTGCTGACGAATTTCCTGCACTCGGATCCAGTGTAATTCATTTTATCAGGAAACAGGACATATGATTCGGCAAATCGTTGTCATCCTGATCTCGCGGTGCATGACGCCGTTGGAGGCACAGCGAGGTGTATCGGGGAAATCTCGGGGGACATGGGAAATCACAGCTTCTGGAAATCAGGAACAAAACATCCGAATTCGAGGAGCCCAATGAAAGCAATACAAAGAAAGATAATCGTGGTTGTTATTGGTTTCGCCGTTATATTGGTTGTCCTGTTTTTCGTAATCCCGAAGTCAATGCATCCGAAAGAACCGATCAAGATCGGTCTGGCGAACACGTTAACGGGGACGGCTTCGACGGCCGGAATCCACATCCGAAACGGGGCGATCCTCGCGGTGGAACAAGCCAATGCGGCGGGAGGAATCCATGGGCGCATGGTGGAGTTGCTTGTCAGGGATGATAAGGGGGATCCCGCCGAAGCGCTGCGTGTCGACCAGGAGTTGATCGACGAAGGGGTTGTCGCGATCCTCGGTCATTATCTCAGCACGCTTTCGATGGCGACAGTACCGCTGATGAATGAAAAGAATGTTCTCATGATCGGTCTCGGTTCGATCACGTCCGAACTGACAGGCCTTGATGACAATTTTCTACGAGTGGAGATTCCCATTGATCGGGAGGCGCCGATGATGGCCGACCTGGCCTACAACCGGCTTGGTCTGCGAGATATGGTCATCGTGTACGATGCCGCCAATCAGAAACTCGCCGATTCGTGGTGCTCCAATTTCAGCAAGGAGTTCCGTAAGCTTGGCGGGCGCGTCTCCGGCGCCGTCGCATTGGATTCCCGGGAGAAATTTTCCGCGCCGAATCTCGCGCGCCAAATCATCAAATCAAAGGCGCAAGGAGTGTTTCTCGTGACCAACGGAATCCATGGCGC
Source organism: Phycisphaerae bacterium (assembly GCA_016929245.1). Classification (GTDB taxonomy): domain Bacteria; phylum Planctomycetota; class Phycisphaerae; order SM23-33; family SM23-33; genus JAFGEJ01. The sequence continues at coordinate 37,110 of JAFGJE010000133.1, read as the reverse complement.
GTTGATCTGCCAGCACCTGAGACGAGAGGGTTCCGGCGTCAAGATCGTCGCGAGCGGATGGACGTTTCCGGACACGGACTTCCTCGCCAACGGCGGACTTGCCGTGGAAGGTGTCGTTTCGGTGAGTGGATTCGAGGAAGTTCCCGGCAACCGGCGCGAACGGGAGTTTCGCGACGCGTATGAACGTCGGTTTGGAGAATCCTGCACGGAACCCGCCCAGAATGGTTATGAGGGCGTGCAGATACTCCTAACCGCGCTGGCGATTACGAACGATCCCCAAAAGCTGAAAAGCGTAATACTCGATCACAAAATTTTCCCGGGCGTTGGTGGAATAATTGTCTTTGACCCGTATGGTGATCCGGTCCGAGCGGCCTATTTTGTTGAGATTCGAGATCGACGAATCACAACCATAGGCAAAACAGAACCGTCGAACCATTGATTCCAAGGCCGAAATGATGCCCAAAAAATTACGCCAGGTATTGACGCTGAATTTCATCGCGGTCGCCGCGCTGCCGGTGCTCGCCGTCGGGCTGATTGCCCTGCGGAGTTTAAGCGTCAGTCTGGAAGAGGAGATCACGGAAAAGAACTATATTATCGCGAAGTCCATCGCCGGTGATGTGGAGAGATTCCTCAACGAACCTCTAAACCTTCTCGAGCAGATCAGAAATCTGAAAAGAAAGGGCATCGTTTCGGAAAAGGAGTTGAATGAGTATCTCGCCGGCCTGGTGACTCAATACCCCATCTTCAACGTGATACGCATTCTCGACCAGAAAGGCATTGTTACGCATCTGGCTCCGTTCGACGAAAACATCCCGGGATTGGATATGTCGAACCAGCCGTATTATCGGGTCGCCCGGAAGACCGGCGAATCCCATTGGTCGCACACCTTGATCTTATCCCAAACCCGACGGTTGGCATTGACCTTGACGTTGCCGCTTGAAAAGGAAATGATCGTTGGATATTTGAATCTCTCCGAACTGAACCGCGTGATCGATAAGGTCAAAATAGGAGATTCCGGATATGCCGCGATCATCGATAGTAACGGCACGATCATAGCCCATCCCGATCAGAAGTTCGTGTCCGAACGAACGAATGTTAAACATCTGTTTTTTGCCCAACAAAGCATGATGGGAAAGGAACGCACTTTTTTCTATCGTTTTATGGGTGTCGAGAAAATCGGTAGTGTAGCCTTCGTTCCCCAGACGCATTGGATGGTCATCGTCACGCAGCCGATTGAGGAAGCCTTTTTACCGGTACAACGAGTGAGAAACATCGGGTGGGCCGGTATGCTGGCCGCCATTCTGCTCGCGGGCTTCATCGCGTTGATTAATTTGAAAAGAGTCTTAAAACCACTGTTGCGATTAGAGAAAGAATCCCAGCGAATTGCAGACGGTGACTACACGTATGAACCGGAATCGATTCCTTACCTGGAAATCAGAAACGTGGCACATAGTTTTAAAACGATGATTGACGCGATTCGCGATCGGGATAAGGAACTTCGGAACAGTGAAGCAAAGTATCGTCAGTTGGTGGAAAGCTCCCGGATCCTGATCTGGTCCGTGGACTCCCTCGGCCGGTGGACCTATCTCAATGAAAATGCCGCGAGGCGCATCTACGGGTACGAACCCGGCGAGATGCTGGGCAAACCCTTCACCGATTTCATGACCCCGGAGCAGGCAAAGAAGGATTGGGGCATCTTCGAGGAAATTATGGCCGGCAAGAACCAGGTTAACTATGAGACGGTTCACCTGCGTAAGGACGGCACGCCGATCATGATGAACTTCAGCGCCATTGTGTTGCGCGACGAACAAGGCGAGAGCCTGGGAACCACGGGAACCGCCGGCGATATTACCGAGCGCAAACGGGCGGAGGAAGCGCTGCGCGAAAGTGAGCGGAGATTACGTGAAGCGCAGCAATTGGCTCATCTGGGCAATTGGCATTGGGATATACAAACCGGCAACGTGGAATGGTCGGATGAGGTATATGAAATCTTCCGGTTTGATCCCAATCAGGTTACGCCTCAGATCGACTCGATTTTGACATTGTTGCCCTGGTCTGAACATCATTCACGGGATCAGGAATCCATCCAGAAAGCGTTTGAGAGTCTCGAATTCGGCTCCTATGAACAGGAGTCTCTTCGAGCGGACGGCAGTACCGGATTCTATACCGTAACTTTACAGGGGATTTACGACGACGACGGTCGCCTCGCGGTAATCCGGGGAACCGTGCAGGATATTACCGAACGCAAGCAGATCGAGGAGGAGCGACTGAGTCTGGAGCGTCAGGTTCAGCATGTACAGAAACTGGAAAGCCTGGGTGTACTGGCCGGGGGGATTGCCCACGATTTTAACAATTTGTTAATGGGAATTCTGGGCAATGCGGACCTCGCGATTGGTATTCTCCCTCCCTATTCACCAGCCCGAGAGAACATCAGGGAGATCGAAAAAGCCTCCAAACGAGCCGCTGAACTCGCCAAGCAAATGCTCGCGTATTCCGGCAAAGGACGTTTTATCATCAAATCGATCGATCTAAACGAGTTTGTCGAGGAAATGGCGCACCTGCTTAAGGTTTCGATCTCAAAAAAGACCATGCTTCGATATCATTTCGCCAAGAATCTGCCTTTCTTTGACGGCGATGTAACCCAAATCCGGCAGGTGATTATGAATCTGATCACAAACGCTTCCGAAGCCATCGGGGATAACAGTGGTGTTATTACTTTATCCACCGGCGCCACGCATTGTGATCGTGCTTATCTCGACAATATCAATAAAACAATGCCGGCCGACCTGCATCAGCTCATGCCCGAAGGCGTCTACGTGTATCTCGAAGTGCGTGATACCGGCTGCGGTATGGATACGAAAACCATCGAAAAGCTGTTCGATCCTTTTTTCACGACCAAATTCATGGGACGCGGCCTAGGCCTTTCCGCCGTTCTTGGGATTGTACGCGGCCACCGCGGTATTATTAATGTCTACAGTGAAATCGGAAAGGGCACGACCTTTAAAGTTCTCTTTCCCGCCAGTCCATCCCCTCAGAATCCAACAGCGGACCGATCGGAAGACAATGCGGTTGAGGAAGACTGGCGGGGAAGCGGCACGGTTTTACTTGTCGATGATGAGGAGCTGATTCAACATGCCGGAAAACAAATGCTGGAGCGAATCGGATTTACGGTTCTGACGGCATCCGATGGTGAAGAGGCACTACGAATTTTTCAAGAATCCGACGGTGATATTGATTGTGTCCTGCTCGATCTCACGATGCCTCGAATGAGTGGAGAAGAGTGTTTGCGAGAACTGCGAAAGATCAAAAGCGATGTGCGAATCGTCCTCTCCAGCGGGTACAACGAGCAGGATGTGGTTCGGCGCTTTACCGAAAAGGGACCTGCCGGCTTCATCCAGAAGCCTTATCAAACGGAGAACCTGAGGAGGAAGATGAAAGAGATATTCTCTCAGAAGGTTGAAGAAATATCTTAAGAGGCGAGAAATCCCGACGCGTTCTTCGATTCGCACTTGATGAGATCGAATCAGCCGCTTCGATTCCCGCTTTTCCTATTTCGAATTTTCCCCTATACTTATCTCATGCGACGATGGATGTTGACGTTGGCGGTGTGTGGAGGGAGCCTTTGTGTCGGCTGCGGACCGAAGCAGCCCTGGGTGACCCCGGCGCGGTTGCAGCGCGGGTTGGTCGTCGTCTTACCGGGGATCGAAGGGCGCAAAAGCGGCCTGGCGGACAATATCGCCAGGGGACTGGATGAAGGCGGGGTGAACTGGGCGATTGAAATCCACGACTGGACCAGCGGGTGGGGACCGTTGTACAACCTCCGCGCGGAGGATCGCAACCGCCTGAAGGCCAACCAGCTGTCAACGCGCGTCCTTCGCTATCAGATCGATTATCCCGACCGTCCCGTCGTTCTGGTCGGGCAAAGCGGCGGCGGGGCGATCGCCGTCTGGACGGCGGAGGTGCTCGATCCGGATCGAAAAATCAAGGGGATTTTGCTGGTGAACGTTTCCCTGTCGAGGGGATACGCGCTGCACGGAGCGCTGGAGCGGTGCGAACTGGGGATCGTGAATTTTTATTCCCCGCGGGACTGGATGCTGCTGGGCGTCGGAACGACGCTGTACGGCACGATGGACGGGCAGCATTCGGTGTCGGCGGGGATGGAGGGATTTTACGTTCCGGAAGTTCCCTCCGAGGACTACAAACGGCTCTTTGAAATCGGCTGGTCGAAGGAGATGGCCAGGACCGGCCATTCCGGGATGCACATGACCAGCGCCGCGAAGGATTTCGTCGCCCGATACATCGCCCCGCTGGTGACCGCGAAAAAATGGAGCCTGAAATCCATCCAGGCGATGCAGGCCGAGTTGCCCATGACCTCCGGCACGCCGACGGCCTCCCCGGAAGAGGAATAAACCCGTCGGATGGCGGGAATTCTCCCGTTTTTCCCGTATGGGAATTAGCGAAAAAAAATGTCCCGAAGGGGTTGTTCCCTTAACCATTTCTGAATACGATATTGCCCGACGTGAACGGATTCATGGCACTTTGGAGAAACGTTCGGCCGGCGCCGACGGATTCGCCGCCGCGAGCGGTGGGGTCGTCGCGTCTCGTGGGAGTTATCCATTGCGTGTACTGCTAGTGCAACCGGAATATCAGATCGCGGGATTCGGGTTTCGCCTCGCGGCGATGCCCGAACCGCTGCACCTGGAAATCCTGGCGGCCTGCCTGGGTGACGAGCACGACGTGCGCATTCTCGACATGCGGATCGACGCGAACCTGATGAAGGTGGTCGAGGAGTTTCACCCCAACGTCGTGGGCGTGACGGCTTTGACGACCGAGGTCTACGCCGCACGGGACGTGCTGATGAGCGTCAAAGCCTACGACAAGGACGTGTTCACCGTCGTGGGCGGGCACCATTGCACGCTGATGCCCGAGGATTTCATGATCCCGCAGGTGGACGCCATCGCCATGGGCGAGGGCGAATTCGTCATGCCCCGCCTGATCGAGGAACTCCACCGCGACAACCGGCTGAAGATGAACCTGGCCCACGTGCCCAACCTGTGCTGGCGCGGGCGCGACGGGCGATTCGTCCGCAATCCCCGGTTCGTCCCGCCCGATCATCACATGGATTCCCTCCCCTTGCCGCGGCGGGACCTGGTGGAGCAATACCGCCCGGAATATTTCTTCCTGTTCGACAAGCCGGATTCGTCCGTCGCCGCCAGCCGGGGTTGCCCGTACCGGTGCAATTTCTGCAGCGTGCACGAGTTTTACGGCGGGCGGACGCGGCAGATGTCCGCGAAGCGCGTGATGGAGGAAATCCGCCACGTCGATTCGCGCCATATCACGTTCGTGGACGATAATTTCCTGATGAACCATCGGCGGGAGAACGAAATCGCCGACCTCATCCGCGCCGAGGGGATCGAGATGAGTTTCTCGATGGAAGCCCGCACGGATTCCATCGCCCGGCATCCGGAACTGGTGGAAAAGTGGGTGGACGTGGGACTCTACGCGATGCTGCTGGGGCTGGAAGGCGCCACCGACGACGCCCTGAAAAACGTCAACAAGTCCAACCAGCTCAAGACCAACGACGAAGCCATTGGCATCCTCAAGGATCTGGGCGTGATTATCTGGGGCGCGTTTATCGTCGATCCGCAATGGAAAGCCGACGACTTCAAACGCCTGCGGGAGTACGTCGACGAGAAGGAAATCACGCACACGCAGTTTACCGTCTTAACGCCGCTGGTCGGAACGCAGCTGTATCGCGAATGGTTCGACGACCTACTGACCTACGATTACACCTGCTACGACACCCTCCACGCCGTCGTGCCCACGCGCCTGCCCCGCGAGGAATTCTACCGGAATTTCGCCGGCCTCTACCAGCAGCGCGACCTGGGCCCGTACTACGACCTGGTCCGCGAGGGAAAACTCAGCATCGACGACTGCCGGCGCGGAAAGCGCATGCTCGAGGCGATGAGCCAGTGGCAGTACTACCTCGACAAGGATCCCGTCCTGGGCGACGTGCGCAAGAAGTCCGAAGCCCTGCCCGGCGCCCTAACCGCCCTGCGCAATCGACGATTCGCGTAAGAGCCTTCGCTTCGGGACGAAGAAACCTTGCTTTCCCCTGGTTTCCCGGTTCTTGTTCCCCGCGGTCGTACAACAACAAGGTCGCCGAACCAATCTGCCCCGCAACCGCGCCAATGTCAAAACCGGCATAAGGTTTCGTTTGGGGTTTACAGGATTCTGCCGTCGTACGCCCAGTTGAGCAGCGCTTGTCTTTGCTTCGGCCGGCAGGTGATGTCGCCGGGCGGGCAGTTTTTTTTGATCTGCGCGATGTGCCTTCGCATCGCCCGCCAGCGTTGGATCTGGCGCTCGTCGTCTTCGCACCTTCGGCCCAGGTAGTAGCGACAATACCACTGAAACCAGCCTCGCGGGTCTTCGTGGTAAATCCATCCCTTTTCCCGCCAGACGGCCAGCGACTGCGACGCGTTGACGCCGAAGAAGTTCATCGCGGGGTTGTGACGCTCCGGGCAGAGCTTCGCGCGGGCGAACCAGTCTTCGGGAAATTCCTCCGTGCAGTCGGTCATGTACTTCCCGCCAAAGACGCCCATCTTCAGCATCTGCTTCGGCGTGAGTTTCGGGAAAAATCCCGGATCGAAATTCTTCCCCGCCGGCTGGGAGCGATAATAGACGTACCCCTTCTGCATCCGGTCGTTGACGATGATTTTCACAGGATTCCGTTTTGTCATGATCATACCCCGAATTTGTACGACGGTTGTCCGGCCGCATGAAATACAATATCGAAAAGACAATTGAAATCCTATTTTAAATGTTTCGATACAACCACGCCGACGGCAGGGACACGAAGCGCAGGTCCGTGTAGTTCGGATCGGCCTCGAAGCGGAACACCGTTCGCACCTCCGGCGTGTGCATATAACTCAGCAACACGCGATCCTGCACGAACGTGCAGCTGACGTAGCCGTAACTGTGAAACGGACTCTGTTCGAGCCTCTTGAGATGTCGCCAGGTGACGCCGCCGTCGCTGGAAATCGCGCTGCACAGCGGGGTGCGTCCGCCCAGTCCATACGCCCAGATCGTCAGGATGTCGTCGCTGTCGGGAACGCGTCGCACGATTGCCGGCCCACACACGCCGGCAAGGGCGGATCGCACGGGCGTGCCCCAGGTTTCTCCCCGATCCGAGGACCACGCGAAAAACTGCCCACCCGCCGTCGTGCGCATGGTCATCAGCAGCCGTCCGTCCGCCAGTTCGCAGATCGACGGTTCGTTGAGGTTCTGGGTTTTCTTTTGTTCTTCCAACAGGCCGGCGTCGGGGACATGCTTCCCGGCGATCCATGTTCGCCCGTCGTCGTCGGAATAGCACGCGTAAGGCCAACGGATTCCCTCCACGTATTCCCGCGTCGCCAGAACGATTCTGCCCGTCGAGAGGCGAGTCAGGCAGGCGTTGTTGGCTACGTGCACGTTTTCGCTGTCCGGTGGAGTGATCTCGACGCGAGGACCCCAGGTGTTTCCCTCGTCATGGCTTCGACGAAGAACCATGCCCTTGGCCTTCATGCGGGGAGTTTTGTCAAAACAGGCCAGCATCAGGTCGCCCGGTGTTTGGCGCAAACCGCGAAGCAGGCTAACGGACATCACGTTGCCTTGCGAACCTTCTTCGGGACGAATGAGCATCGCAGGCTCGGACCACGACCGTCCTCCATCGGCGGAGATTCTCCCCGCCAGTCTCGCCGGTGATTCGTCCCAGCCCGTCCCCGAATCGTACAGCGAATACACCGCCAGCAGCCTGCCGTCCGCGAGGGGAAGGATATCCCCCTCCGACGCGCGGGGCGCCTGGGGAGTGGCCTGGTGCACGTACCCGACAATCGCGTCATCCTCCGGCTGAATGTCCTCCGGGCCGTCGGGATACTCGACGCCCGGATAGGGATACGGCTGGGTGTGAACGTAGAGGTCGCGATAAGTTGTAACGGCGGGGGATTCCGTCGGCGCTCGCCGCCCGCAGCCGAACTGAAGGGAAACGGCATCCTCGTAGGCGTCGTGGGTGAAGCGCCCCTGCTGTTGTCCGTTCACCTGGACGATCAATTCACGAGCGGAAAGGATCAGTTGTACGTCAATCTCTCCCGCGCCGGAAGGTTGATCGATGTTCTCTTCGATCCAGCCGCCGTCCTGTTTCAGACGAATCGTCCAGGCCCATCGGCCGGGGTTGACGGGGGATAACCAAAGTTCCCAAGGCCCGGGATCAGGACGGACGTAAGAGTATTGTGAATCGGAATTCCCGCCGTCCGAAACGCGGAATTGCCACGCGACGAACAGCTTTCCGTCAAGAATTCGATACCGATTCACCTGTTCGTTGAGCGCCGGGCTGAAGAAGTGATGGGTTTCACCGGGCTGTCCCGTCGCGGAGACGCGAAGCGCTTTTCCCGGGAGGGAACAAAGCTCCCGCGAGGAGACGTATCCGTAAGGCCAATAGTTCGGGATGGTGAACAAACAGGTAAAGTGGCGCATCAGGCCGGTTCCCGCGTTTTCGACGGTCAGGGGATCGACGCGCCAGGCGGCGGAGGTCTCGCGTTGAATGACGCTGACGTTGTCCATGTGCACTTCCTCAACGTGTCGTTTATATGATGTTTCCCGCGAAATGAATATAAGCAAGACACAAACTTCGGGCGAATAATATATTATACAAATGTATAATATCGATATTTTTACCTCTGTCAAGGGATGTCTCTGGGAACTAGTGGCGGCGGATTTGTGATTCCTACGGTTTGATTTCCTGGTCCCGAAGGGAACACAAGCGTTTAGCCGGGGGTGCCGCGAAGCAAACCCCCGGAACAAGGCCGTATTGTGTCGAGTCCCAACGGGACGACAGCGAACCGAGAACCTGCTTTGGCCTTCACGTTTCGCTGTCGTCCCGTTGGGACTTATATTCATAACACCCTTTCCGTGGGTTCGCTGCGCTCACCCACGGCTAAACGCTTCCAACCCTTCGGGTTTCAAAACAGATCGCGATTAAACAGAACCTTCGCACGAGGCCGGTATTTTCCAGCCACACTCCAGCCAAGTCCGGCAGCGCGTCGACGCGAGAAAATACTTTGCCGGTTCGGGGAAACCGGTTACCATCGGGTCGAATTGCGTCATTGTACGGTTTGACCTACGGAGACTCGAACATGTTAAAAGGAATATCCCCGTTATTGAGTCCGGAGTTGCTGAGCGTTTTGTGTCGCATGGGACACGGCGACGAGATCGTGCTGGCGGACGCCCATTTTCCCGGGGAAACCTGTGGCCGGCGGGTACTCCGGGCGGACGGGTTGAAAATCGCGGCCTTGCTGGACGCGATTCTGCCGTTGTTCGAGCTGGACGGCTACGTCGACGCGCCGCTGGTGATGATGGCTGCCGTCGAGGGCGACACGCTCGATCCTGCCGTCGAACAATCGTACCGAGCCGCCGTCGACAAACACGCCCCCGACGCGCCCCCGATCCGGCGCATCGACCGGTTCGCGTTTTACGACCGCGCCAGGCAGGCCTTCGCCGTCGTGATGACGGGCGAGACGGCCAAGTACGGGAACATCATCGTGAAGAAGGGAGTAACCCCCTGTTGACGCGATGCGCGTCGTACCGTAGGATACCCCCATGCGTACAACAATGCTTATCCTCGCGTGCCTGACGCCGCTGATCGCCGGAGCGGGCTGTGTGCAGGAGCAGCCGGAAGTGCGGGAATCGAATGATCCCGACGTTCTGACGCTCAAACGAGACAACGTCCGCCTTCGCCGGGCCCGCGAAAAGACGGAACAGGAGAACATCACCCTGAAGGACCGGGTGGCGAGTCTCACGGAACGGGAACGAAAACTGAGCAAAAAGCTGGCCGACCAGAACTTTGAACTGCAACAGCTCCAAAAGCAGGTCGAAACGCTGGCCGATCTGCCTGCCGAACGCGATCGGTATCAGCAGGAGGCTGAAACCCTCAAATCCCAGGTCGTTAAACTTGAACTGGAGCTTCGCCGATACCGCCAATCATCCCCTTCCGACAAACCCGCAACAAAGAAAAGCGACAAGAAATAATACTCTCTCCGGAACCCGAAAGAGCATTCGGATTTTACGGCGGAGAAACCCAAAGGGGGATTCGCGGGTTTGGGATTCCGCTTACAGTTTCAGAATCCCCATCAGGTACGCGACCATCGCGGTGGCGGTCAGCGCCAGCAGGATGATGATTCCCTGAATCAGGAGGCTGCGAATTCGGCTGGGGCGGGCGGACGGACGGATCGCGCCGATCGCCACGCGGGGTTTGACGGGTTTGGGCGGCGCGGGTCGCGCCAACACGTTGATGACTTCCTGAATCTCTTCCCCAGCCGGCGCCTCTTCTTCGGGAAGCTCGAGTTCTTCCTCAAAGAGATCCGATTCAAACGGCCTGGATTCGGTTGAAACACCGATTTCACCGGATTCTTCCGCCAACTGCCGGGAGAGGATTTCCTCGGCAAGGTTCGCGGGCGATTCGGGAGTCGGCTCGTAGATGAATGGTTCCTCTTCCGCGGATTCCGGCTGGGATGCGTCGATTTCCACGGAGGAGATGTCGGCAGGCAGATCCACGAGGATCGGATCGGCGACGGAAAGGGACGGTTCGCTTTCAAAAAGCCCCTCGACGGCGGGGGTTGGTTCGTCCGGTTCCGGCGCTTCGGGCGGAAGGGCGGGATTCTCGTCGCGTCGATGGTGGGAGCCGCTTCGCGAATCGATCTGGCGAACGCGCCGACTCATATTCGTAGCATGATCGGCGGCCATGGAATCCAAAAGTGATTCATCCGCCGGCGTGGAGGTGTTTCGCATCGGCGCAGCCATGGGGCAACTCCTTCCGAACGTCCCAGTTTTCCCACAGCGCAGTATACCATACATCCAAAAATCCGACTAGTCCGATTTTCGCCGAAATCGACGAGAATCTTACGAATCCCGCCAGGCGATATCGAGGGATTGGTTTCGCCGGGAGGATTGGCGGATGTGCTCGATAACCTCGTCCACTTCGTATCCGGTTATGGGGGATTGATCCCCCTGCTGGCCGGCGGCGATATTTTCGTGGAAGGAGGCGATCGCGAGGGCAAACGGGGAGACGGGGTCGAAGCGATATTCGGTAGCCAGGCCGGTGAAGTTGTCGTAATGGACCAATAGAGAGGCTTTTTGCTCCACCTGGTTCCACTCGCTCGAGAGAAGCGTCACCCTGCCTTCTCTGCCGACAAATTCGATCCGCTCGTCCCAGCCGTCCCGCAAAAAACCGATGTGTTTGTGCTTGTGAATCATCGCCTCGAAGTGAATCACACCGGCGTCGGCGGTCTGGAGCATCGCCGCCGTCAGCAGATCCGCGTCGCGTCGGTCGGGCATGTACAGACGGCCGAACACGCCGGCGGGTCGACCCAGCAGGTAGATCAGCAGATCGAGAATATGGCTGCCGCCGCACAGCAGAATCCCGCCACCGGCAGACTGGTAGAACCGGGAATGTCCGCCTTCGGGGGTGTAGGTGAAATGGTCGGGGGGTGTCTCGTCCCGGAAGTCGTCGTCGCCCCAACATTGATGCACCCGCGCGTGGGTGGTCAGCACTCCGCCGATTCGCGGCAGGAGTTGACGGGCCTTTTGCACAGCCGGGATGAACCGCTTCATGTAAGACGTGTAGAAAATCGTTCCCGTCCGCCGGGCGGCCTGGACGATATCCCAGGCGTCCCGGGAATTCGTCGCCAGCGTCTTTTCGCAGATGACGGCCTTGCCGGCTTGGATCGCTTCCAGGCAAACGGTTCGATGTGTGGGCGAAGGCGTGAGGATATGCACCACGCTGACAGCAGGATCGCTCAGGACGTCCTGATACTCCGTCGTCACCTTCGCGTTAAAAGGTTTTGCCCAGGCGGCCGCGGTGTCCGGCTGAAGGTCGCAGACCCAGCGAACGTCGGCCTGGATCTTCTGTAAGGCGTCGAAATGAAACCGGGCGATCTGCCCGCCGCCGATAACTCCAACGGTATTGGCCATGATGAAACTCCTGTTTTTTCACTGGTTGGGCAGAACGATCACTTTCAGCGCCGCGGGGTCGTTCCGGGCGATCTCCAGCCCCCGGGGTAATTCCGAAAGCGAAACCCGATGCGAGATCAGCGCCTCGCCGTCGATCACGCCTTCTTCGAGATACCGCAGGGCTTGGGGGGTATACAAGGCTGGGGACGCGTAGGACGCCCGTAGTTGCAGCTTCTTGAAGTGGAAGTCGTTGGCGTCGAAGGTGCAGCCGGCGCTTGAACCCCATTCGATACCGATATAGGAAATGATCGCGCCCTTGGCGGCGATTTTCATGCAAGCCGGCACGGTTTTCGGCGGAGCGGTCACGAGAATGCGGTCGATGGGACACCCGAAGTCGTACTCCGTGATCGGCGTTTCCGTCGGATCGAAAACCGCGTCCGCTCCGAAGGTAAGGGCGGTGTCCCACCGGGCTTTCTGCCGGCGGAATTCCCCGACGAATATTTTCCTCGCGCCCCTGCGCCGAACCAGCGACAGCGCCATCAATCCGATAGGCCCGGCGCCCAGAAGCAGCACGTTGCTTCGCGTCGTGATATCAGCCAGTCGAACCAGGTCGATCGCCACGCCCAGCGGTTCGGAGAGGCTGGCGACTTCCGGGGAGATTCCCGCGTACGGCACGGCGCAGATCGCGGGACTGATCATCTCCTCTCCGAAACCCAAAGGCCCGCCCGTCCAGTAATGCTGAACATTCGTGCACAGTTCCTGCCGCGTGTCGCGACAATTCTCGCACCGACCGCACGCGGAGGACGATTCCAGCACCACCTTTTGGCCGACTTGAAGATCGCGGACGGCGGCGCCCATTTCGAGAATTTCGCACGCGATCTCATGGCCGAAGGGTTTGAAAGTATCCGCATCCTCGGGCGGAACGTGCAGGTCCGTTCCGCACACCCCGCAGGCGTCGATCCGGACGCGAATCTCGTGCTGGTCGACGGACGGAAGCTGGACATCTCTGATTTCAACCCGCGTAGCCGTCTGATACGCCGTTTTCATGACATTCCTTTCATGGAGCGATATGAAGTAGTTATGGAATCCAGAATACCTCGCGGTGAAAATTTCGGCATGGAACATTATGCTTCCTTATATGGATATTTGTGACATATTCCGATATAATTCAATGAACATGAATCCTCCATCCGTCAAGGCGACCTGGATTGAATTCCTGCCGGAATCCCTCTGGGAAAATGCGCCGTTCGGTGAGCGATCCGACGAGTTGACGTGCCTGTACGTGGAGCAGTACGCCGGCAGGCACAACTCCAGGTCCTTCACCGTTCATGACTGGTGGGAATTTCTCTGCATCACCCGAGGACGCGGGGAATTCCTCTGCCCAGCCGGACGCCTGCCGCTGGAGGTGGGGACGGTATGCCTCATTCCGCCCGGAACGGAGCATCTTGAAACCTCCCCGAGCAGGATGGACACGATCTGGGTGGGCGTGACGGGAACGATGCTGAAAACCTTCCCCGCCAACGGCGTGCGGAAGATCGCGTCCGGCGAACTGCCCGTGCTGTTTGAAACGATCCTCTCCCAAACGATTCCCCCGCGCACGGCGACGGGACCGGAGTTTGACGGCCTGGCGCGAATGCTGCTGGGCGGATTCTGGCGGGAATTCGTTTCGTCGCGACAATCCACGCTGGAAGACGACATGGACGACGCGGCGGAGTTCCTTCGCCACCATTTCGCCCGGACGGTGTCCATGCCGGAACTGGCCGATACCTGCGGGTATAGCGAGGGACACTTTTATCGCTCTTTCAAAAAGCGGTTCGGCGCTTCCCCGCGACGGTTCCTCGAAGACATTCGCATGGAGCAGGCGGTCAAACTTATGCACTTCAGCGACGCCCGCGTGGAGGAAATCGCCCGGCAGGTGGGGTATGACGACCCGCTCTACTTCAGCCGGGCGTTCCGAAAACGGTATCTCCAAAGCCCGTCTGAATATCGTCGGTCGCTCGTGTGAAATGATACTTCCCGATTTCTCCCCAGGACTTACGCATCTACATTCCTTCTAACAGACCAACGGGCTGAAAAACACAAAGCATTTTGATGCGTAAGCCCTGTCCTTGAATCCTGTCCTCCACGAAGTCGCGAACCAAGATCCCGTGCAACCGTCGGAGTTCGTCGCGCCCCGCGGCCGATCGAAGCGATTCCAGGATGAATTATCCGCGCAGTTCCGACGGCGATCGACCGGCGTGTTTTTTGAAGGCCTTGGAAAAGCAGTACACGTCGGCATACCCGAGTCGGTCGGCGATTTCCTTGCAGCGCAGGTCGGTCGAAATCAGGAGATTCCGCGCCGCCGCGACGCGAAGCTCCTGCTGGTAGGCGATCGGCGCCAGGCCGAACCGGGCCTTGAACGCCCGGCAGAAATGCGCCTCGGACATGTGCGCCCGGTCGGCCAGCTCCGGAAGCGTCAGGCGCCGGGTATAATTCCGCTCGATGAATTCCCGCGATTCCGACAGCGCGTCGATTCGCTCCTCCACGTTCCGGATCGGCGTGACGCGCGCGGCTACGAACGCGAGAATCTCCAGCACGGTTCGATAGATCCCCAACCAATCCACCGGTTCGGGCTGCTCCAGAGTATCGATCAATCGTTCGTAGAGCGTTTCCATCGCAGGGAGTCGGCTACGCGGTAAATCCAGCGTCGGCGGCGTCTGACGGATCTCCAGGCCGGTGTAGAACGACAACAGCTTCGCGAAACTCGCTCGCAACGGCCCGGCGGGACTCTCCAGGGCGAACGTCACTTCGTGATATCCCGCGACGCCAGGCCGACCCGGATAAAACGAGTGCCCCTGTCCCGGGGCCGCCAGGGCGATTCTCCCCGGACGGGACGACGTGACCGTTCCGTCCAGAAGAAAGCAATTCTCGCCGCGCGTGAACAGCACGATATGATAGACGTCATGCTCGTGCGGCGACTGTACCCGCCTACAGCCTTCGTGTTCCTCATTCAAATGCGCCGTAAGAAGCTCAAACTGATAGCGCGTCGCGCCGTCCTGCACATCGAGCACGCCGGGCCTCGCCGAAGGCGGACGGGCGCGGATATATCCTCGTTCAGCCATATATCAAAATATAACAACAATTAGTCAGAATATGCCATTTATTTTCCACAATATAAGCATAATATGACAACAGGTTGAGTGAACTGGTTAATTGGTTAACTTGTGAATTGGTTAACTTGTTATTTGGATGAGAAAAATACCCAGTTCACCAATTAACCAATTAACCAGTCCACCGGAGAACCAACTTATGACATCCCGCGAAATCATCCTTGCGAACCTTGCCCGGGACCATCCTCCCCGGCCGGGCCTGACGTTTGATCGAGGCCGCGCCAATGACTTCTTCCGCGCGGGGATTGGTGATCCGATCGGGTATACCCCCAAACGCTGGACGGAAGGCAAGTTCGAATATTACGACGACAAATGGGGCAACATCTGGAGGCGCATGATCGACGGCTGCAAGGGCGGCGAGGTGGTCGAACCGGCGCTGAAAGACTTCTCGCGACTGGACGACCTGAAAGCGCCGCAATGGGATCTCGAGGCGCTGACGGCGTCGATTCGCGGGCAATTCGCCGACGATCCCGTGTCGAAGGAGAAGTTCCGATGCGTGGGCCTGCCCGGCTGGGTTTTCGCCGACGCGCGATACCTTCGCAAGATGGAAGTCTATTTCATGGACATGGCGATGTATCCCGAAGAACTCCATCGGCTTCATCAAAAAATCGCCGGGGTGTACGAGGGACTGATCCGGGCCGTCGGACAGGGCGGCGCGGACGGGTTCTTTTTCTGCGAGGACATGGGGACGCAGAACGGGTTGCTGTTCAGTCCGAAGATGTGGCGGGAGTATTTCGGGGAATTGTATGCGCATCTGTTCGGCGTCGCCCACGAGTACGGATTGAAAGTCCTCATGCACTCGTGCGGGAAGAATTTCGAGATCGTTCCCGACCTGCTCGAAGCGGGCGTCGACTGCTTCCAGCTCGATCAGCCGGCGCTCTACGACATGCCCGCGCTGGCGAAACTCTTCCGGGAACACCGCGCCGCCCTCTGGTCGCCCGTGGATATCCAGAAGATCATGCCCACCGGCGACCGAAATAAAATCGAAGCCGGGGCGCGGGAAATGTTCGACATCTTCCAGGGCGGCCTGCTCTACAAAAACTATCCCGACCTGCCCGGCATCGGCGTGGCGGAGGAATGGGACGACTGGGCCTACGAAGAAATCCTCCGCCTGAGCGGCCTGGCGTAGTTTTCCGTGATCCCCCTTTCCTGTCATCCTGAGCGAAGCGCAGCGAAGTCGAAGGACCTTACGCATAGCTACCTGTGAGGTCCTTCGACTTCGCTCGAAGACTCGCTTCGCTCAGGATGACAACCCAACTTATTTGAAGTCCTCGCACACACAGTACATCTTTCTCGATCTTCTTATTGCCTATTGCTCCTGTTAGGGAGATAATCCTCATCTACCGAATAAACTCCGTGCATACACGAAAGGAACACGTACCATGGCGAAAAAGGTTAAAAAAATCCATGAAGTAATGACGCGGAAACTCCGGCTGGGCATGGTCGGCGGCGGACCGGGCGCCTTTATCGGCGACGTGCACCGCAAAGCGATCGGCCTGGACGGACAAATCGAACTGGTCTGCGGGGCGTTCGATATCGATCCGAAAAAATCCAAACAGATGGGCAAGCAACTGTATCTGCCCGCCAAGCGAGTCTACGGTTCCTACCAGGAAATGATCCAGAAGGAATCGGCCTTGCCCGCCGACCAGCGGATCGACATGGTCGCCATCACCACGCCGAACAATTCGCACTTCCCCATCGCCAGGGCGTTCCTGGAAGCGGGTTTCCACGTGATGTGCGAAAAGCCCATGACGATGGACGTCAAGCAGGCCAAGGACCTCCGGAAGATCGTCCGCAAGACGCGGAAAATCTTCGGCCTGATGCACAATTACACGGGGTATCCCATGGTCAAGCTCGCGCGGGACATGGTCCGCCAGGGCGACCTGGGCGCGATCCGCAAGATCAAGGTGCAGTACGCCCAGGGCTGGCTGTCCCAGGCGATCGAGAAAAAAGGTTCGATGCAGGCCTCCTGGCGCACCGACCCGAAGCAGTCCGGGGCCGCGGGGTGTATGGGCGACATCGGCACGCACGCGGAGAATCTCGCGGAATACATCACCGGCTTGAGGATCGTCGAACTCTGCGCGGACCTCAACACGTTCGTGCCAGGCCGGCGGCTCGAGGATGACGGTAACGTGCTGGTGCATTGGCAAAAGGGCGTCAAGGGTCTGCTCTTCGCCAGCCAGATCTCCATCGGCGAAGAGAACGGGTTCGCGATCTGGATCTACGGCGACAAAGCCGGCCTCGAATGGCACCAGGAATATCCCAACGATCTGACGGTCAAATATCTCAACGGCCCGCAACAGGTCTGGCGTCGCGGGAACGGATACGTCGCGGAGAAAAGTCCCGCCGCCGCCCGAGGCACGCGCATTCCCTTCGGGCATCCGGAAGGATTCTTCGAGGCCTTCGCGAACATCTACACCAACGTCGCCGAGACGATCCGCTGCCGCATCGCCGGTGTCAAGCCCGATCCGGCGGCGCTGGACTTCCCGACCGTGGAAGACGGCCTGCGCGGGATGCAGTTCATCGAAGCGGTCGTGAAATCCAAAGGCCGATGGGTCAAAATGCCGAAGTAATCCTGACGTGAACCAAACACGCTTGAGTATGGTGGAGCACCTGCTCCACCATGTTATTTTTCTTCCATACATTGACTTTACGCGGTGGAGCTCCCCTAGGGGATTCCTAAGGGGAGGTGCTCCGCCACGCAATTCCTCAATAGTCTCAACCACAAAAATGCTACCCGGTTGATTTTCCTTGCAATAAAACGGACTTCATTGTAGTATATACTCTAGCGTATACGTATACGCCGTCGGGAAGGAAGGAAACCGAAAACGCATGGTCACCATGTCGGATATCGCCAAAATGGCCGGCGTCAGCCAGCCTACCGTTTCGCGCGTGCTTAACGGAAAAGGCGCTAAAGCGCGGATCTCCCCTGCCACGCAGAAACGCATCAAGGAGATCGCCCGGGAGCTTCAGTTCCGTCCCTCCTTCGCCGGACAGGCGCTCGTCAGCGGGCGCACCAAATCCATCGGGTTTATCTGCGGGAATATTCGCAATCCGTATTACACCGAGATGGCCGACATCGCCATGCAGGCGGTCGAAGAGCGGGGATATCACCTCCTCATGGGCGTGGCGCGATGGGTGACCTGGCAGAACGACCTGGAATGTTTCGACTCCCTGCTGGCCCGCGGCGTGGACGGTGTGATTTATTTCGGTTCGGCTTTAGCGCCGGGACGGACGCAGTATGAGCAGGTTCTTCGGGAACACTACCCGCTGGTTTCCGTGAATTACCGGTTTCCGCGAATCCCCAGCATTCTCTCCGACGCCCAGCCGGGGATGAACGAAGCCTTCGCCCTGCTGAAAGCGAACGGCCATTCGCGGGTTCTGGGCGTCTGGCTGGTCCAGGAGGAAAAGCACCATCCGTTCGTAAAGGCCGCGAAGGAATTCGGGTTTGACGCGGAATTCACCACGAAGTTCAAGTCCGGATCGGCCAATCGACCGGATCAGTCTCTCCAGAACATGCGTCGGGAGGCGCATTGCTTCGCGGAGCGGATGGATCGCCCGTCGGCGGTGTTCGTCACGTCGGATCAATACGCGGCCGCCTTTATCGGCGGTTTGTGGGACAAGGGGATCCTGGTGCCCCGCGACGTGTCGGTCTTCGCGTACGACGGAACGCGGGCCGGCGAGTACATGACCCCGCCGCTGACGTCCATCCGCCAGGACTTACCGGAAATGATCCACAAGGCGCTGGAGATCATCTTCGATCGGATCGACGGGAAAAACACCTTCGATTCCGACACGACGATAACCCTCCCCACCCGCCTGATCGTGCGCGAAAGCATCGGACCTGCCGTCGACCGGCGGACCGGTGGTTGAATGCGCGGCGGGAATCCCTTCCCGCCGCGTGGCGATACGATAAAACTTGAACAAAATGTACCCGTTTCGGGCCGGTGGATTGGTCGGTTGCGGTCCGCAAACGGAAAGAACGAAACGTACAATTAAATTAGGAAAAGAAGAAAAGAACAGGAGTAGGGCGATTCGAGGGGATCGCCCTGCGCGACCCATACGCCGTATAAAAGGTGAATGAAAATGAATTCGCGATTTCCAAATTACGCTCCAACGCGACGAAGGCTATCCTCGGGTAAGTCGACCGAAAGAAAACGCGGCTTTACCCTGATCGAACTGCTCGCCTGCCAGCCGAAGCCTTGGCGAAGGCAAGCTCAATCAGCGTTTACGCTGATTGAGCTGTTGGTGGTGATCGCGATCATTTCGCTGCTGGTGTCGATTCTCTTACCTTCACTGCAAAGGGCGAAGGCATTGGCGATGCAGGTTCACTGCCTGGCGAAGCTTCACGCGATCGGAGCGTCTCTTCCTCTGTACCAGGCGGAAAATGACGGCCGCGGTCCCGTTGGATTTACAAAAGGCTCATGCAGCACCTGGGGAAACTATCGACATGATCCTTTTTTTGATAACAATCAATATTATTATGGAGGAGGAGGAAACTGGGGGGCGGGAACAGGTTGGTATTCCAGGAAAAGTCATCATCCGAAATTAAGTAAATGGAGAGACCCTTCTGATCCTTCAGATCCCGGAACACCCGGAAGAGATTGCATGTCATTGGGGGATTATCTCGAGCGCAAGGGTGACTATGTCGGCACTAAGGATCCGTTTGATGAAGATGGCGGCTCTTCCGCGTCACCTGTATCGTGCCCGGCTTCGGAAGGTATCATCTCCGCTGGATCACGAGCCGGATATTCCTTCAACTTCTTTCTGGGATATGACGTTTTCCTTGGAGATTTCTTAACTACTCCCGCCGATAATCCTATGCTGATGGACGGCAGCGGTCCGGATCTATTGAATAACGATTTGGATGAACAAAGGACATGGGACCTGCATATGACCCCTCGTCCTAGCGAACCATGGCCACATTGGGAGTTGGCAGATCCTCACAATTTTTACCATTGCGCGACATACCATGCCGGCAGCGGTAATTTCCTGCTCTTCGACGGACACGCGGAAGGTCTCAAAGCCCCTGACATTTCCATTTCAGATGGCTATATTGCGTTTATCACAGAATACTGGGACCTTTGGGACTGGGACGGGGATTTATACAAGATGGAATAAATAATGAATTCGTCAGAAGTAAAAATCCGAATGCGACGAAGTCTTCCCTTATCCCGCCGCCGGAGTCATTGCAGGAACAGGAGGTTTCGTGGATTTACCCTGATAGAGCTGCTCGTGGTGATCGCGATTATTTCGCTGCTGGTTTCGATTCTCGTGCCGTCGTTGCAGAAGGCCAAGGGACTGGCGAAGGAAGTCGTGTGTCTCAATAACCAGCGCACTATTTATGCCGGCCATATGTTTTATGCGGAGGATCATGAGGATTGGCAAGTAACGGTCTTCATGTACTGGGATCCTCCCAACAATCCCTATGAGGTGTATCGGTGGAATTGGTGGCTGACATATAATGAGTATTTGCCGTGGGGGGAGGGAGAATACGCGAACCGTCATTCGCCCGTGGCTTTCTGTCCCTTGGATGGAGAATTTGATACTGGATGCCAGTATGCCCGAAATCAATATGGTCATCTTTGTACATTTCGAATGGAAGATATTGTCAATCCTACCGACAAGGTATTAACCGGAGACAGTTATGACGCCCCCAGCCTCAGTACAGATTACATCGCATTTGGCAGGGGAGCTCTTTGGAACTGGGAAGATGACGTCAAGGGATATTCCCCCCATGGAAGGCATGAAAACGGAAGGGGATTATTTTCCTTCATGGACGGCCATGGCGGAAGCTATACGGAGGAGGAAAAGCCTAACGATGGCGAAAAAGATTTGGATTCGTGGAGAATCCCGTGCGGGTACAAATATGGTTCTTCCGGAGAGATGGAATTTTTCTCAAATATGTAATCTGGGTAGTACGTAGTCCATTGACTTTCCTGCGACTTGTTTTGGTTTTCAAACAAATATAATATGAATCATAGATTCCTTTATATGAATATTTTTTCACTCATCCCAAGCAATAAATCATTTCTATAAACGTTTTCCTTATTATGGAATTCATTTAACCCCTTCCGCAAAGGTATCCCATGATGACGAACAACATAGGCAAAACCGTTCTATTCCTGATTTCTGGAGTTCTTATACTTTTTATCGGAAACGCCGTCGCCGAAGAAGACGCCTGGACGGTTCTCGTCGATTCGCAATTCGACAAAACCGCCGACCCGGCCGGGTGGGCGCTGGACTCCGGTAAGGGCAAGGCCGCCGTCGTCGACAAGGCTTTGCAGATCGAAAGCCTCTCCGGTGAGGGGAATGAATGGAATGGGCATTATGTGACGTACAAGAACGGTTTCTCCCTCGCCGAGGCGACGGTGAATATCGATATCAACGTGGAATCCCAGAATCAGTACCGGGATTTCTCCATGATCCTCCTGCCGGACAAGGGCAATCCGCATTATCAGCCGGCCGTCTGGGTCAATATCGGCAACGGCGACAACGGCAAGGTGCAAATACGACAATTCCTGAACGGCGAACATAAGACCCTTGTCAAAGAATCCCTCCCCTTCCGGCTGGACGGCCCGTTCGACGTCTCGCTGACCTTAACCAACGGATCGGGCGTGCTGAGCGTCACGAAAGACAAGCAAAGCAGGGAAATCACGCTGCTGGACCTGATCGGAAGGCGATGGCTGATTCATCCGTTCACCATCATGATCGGCACGCATCAACACGGAAACACCGCCGAACCGGCGAAGGTGCGCATCTCACGAATTCAAATTCGCACCACGAAACACGACGAACTGACCGCCAATGAAACCGAAGGCAACGGGCCGGGCAAAAGCGAGGATGTGCGCTACCTGTATCTCGACGCCGTGGCGAACCGCCACTTTCAGGACAAAGCCCCCTCGGACAATGAAGGCGGCTGGACCGACCAGGGCGGAAACGACCTGCGGTACATTCCGCGCGGCTACCAGTATTTCCGCAACGTTCCGTTTCACATCGTGGACAAGCTGGAGGAGATCGGCAACGCCTACCGCCCCGGCTGCGTGACCCTGAAGAGCGTCAACACGCCCAACATGCCGCTCGAGAGCAAGCCGCTCGCCGTCGACGCGAAGGCGCCGTATCTGTATTTTCTCCACGCGGCCGCCTGGGCGTCGCCGTATGGAAATCATTGCGCGGATTACGTCGTGACGTATTCCGACGGTTCGACGGCCGTCATTCCGCTGCGCGTCGGCAAGGAGATCGGCGAGTGGTGGGATCCGAAGGATCAGGAAAACGCCGTCGTCGCCTGGGACGGGCAGAATCCGGAGTTCCCGCACGTGGGATTCTACCTGTACGAGTGGGCCAATCCGCATCCGGACAATAAAATTGAAAAAATCGTTTTTAAGAGTCGCGATACAAACACGGCCCCGATCCTGATCGCCGCTACGGCGTCGGATAAAAAGATTCCCATCGGCCCGAAGGCGCGTCGCTTCCACAAGCAGGCGTACACGATCTGCGAATACCGCCAGCGCCCGAAAACCTCGCTGTACTGGCAGAAAGGGCCCGCCGACGTGCTCGTGAAGCGACGGCTTCCCATCGCGGACAATTCCGACGTGAAGCAGGCGCGTCTCGACGTGGTGCGTTACCGCGCCGAAACGCCCACGAAGGTGACAGTAACCCTCGCCGGCGAGACCATGACGAAGGATCTCCCCGCCGGTGAAATGAGGGCGCAATTTCTCATCACCGATAAAAAGATACTGAAGTATCTCACGGAGAATAAGGAAAGCTTCTTCCTCCACGTGAATTTCACCGGAGACAACGGCGTCGGGACGTTCGTCTACGAATCCAATCCCAACGAACGATTCATTCCCAACGGCCAGGACCTCGCGAACAAGACCTACGCCGTAACGGGCGTGTTTCAGGTGACGGGATTCCTGCCCGTGCATCATCTTTCGGGATACGTGGAATTCAAACCCCAGCCGATGGCCAAACCCAAACCGGCGGAAGTCGTCAAAGAGAAATTCCAACCCGCCAAAACCGCGCCGAATCTTCTCGGCGGCGATTTGTGCCTCAACGGTACCTGGCAGTGGCAGCCGGGGCCTGTGGGTTTGGATGTCGAAGCCGGCGAGATTCCCACGTCCGGCTGGAAGGATATTACCGTTCCGGCGAACGT
This sequence comes from Phycisphaerae bacterium, assembly GCA_016929245.1. Taxonomy (GTDB): domain Bacteria; phylum Planctomycetota; class Phycisphaerae; order SM23-33; family SM23-33; genus JAFGEJ01. The sequence goes on along the minus strand of JAFGJE010000133.1, from coordinate 13,827 downwards.
AAGAGACCAGATTTTTGAGATTGATAAGCACTGCATCAGCGCCTGGTTCCAGAAAAAGCTGTATTGCCCGAAAGAATGGGCCGGGAAGCGAATCGTGCTGCACTTCGGATCGGTCGCCGATTTCGCGACGGTGTATTGCAACGGAAAGAAAATCGCCGAACACGCCGGCATTCAGCAGTTCGACATGGACCTGACCGACTGTATCCAATTCGGCAAGGACAACACGATCCACCTGTTCAGCCAGAACGTATACAAAGGAATCCTTCTTCACGAAGTGAAACAATCCCTGGCGGATTCCAGCGGGATCGCGAAATACAAAGGCCATGCCTATATCGTCGATTGCGGCGTGGGCGCGTGGGATCAAAAGCCGGACGAAATTCGTCTGTACCTGGACGGTAAAGAGATCGCGAAAAAATCCTCCCTGGATGACGTCGTGAACAAAGGCGACGCGCGATACTGCCGTAAACAAACCTGGAACCAAGGCACGCTCTATTTCTCCACGCCGGGCAACGTTCCCCTGGAAGAAATCAAGGATCGTCTTGAAATAGGGACGTACGAGCCCGGATTCGTGCAACATTATTCCATAGGCCAACCAGGCCATCATTGGCGGTCTCCCTGCTCTCGCGATTGCGGGCCTACTCAAGACGTATCCCTGCGCATTACAGGAAAGGCGCGCATGTCCGACGTGTTCGTGAAAACCTCCGTTCGCAAGAAACAGCTTGATGTGGACGTGTCCCTGGCGGACCTTCCCACCAACGGTGCAACCCTTACCGCGCTGGTAAAAGACGGCGGAAAGACGGTGCTGCAATTTGATTCGCAAAAAGTAGACCAAAATAATAAAACGATCACTCTTACAAAACCGTGGAATAACCCGATCCTCTGGGGACCGTCGAATCCGCATCTGTATTACCTGGAACTGGAGTTGAAAGATTCCAAAACCCAGAAGATTCTGGATCGCAGGTTCATTCGTTTCGGGTTCCGCGAGTTCTGGATCGAAGGTACGGATTTCGTATTCAACGGCCAAAAACCCTATTACGTGCAGGGAAACAGTATCGGGGCCAACCATCTTCCGTTCCACAGGCATCATGTTCGATGGCATTACGCGGACGCCAACCAGCAGGCGAACATGAACACGATCCGCTTTCACAAGGGCGGCATCCTGTTTCCCGAAGTATTGGATACCGCGGACGAAATGGGCATGTTGGTGATCCAGGAAACCAATTACGGGAGTTCCGGAGGATTATTCGGCGAGTTTGACCCGAAGCATCCGGAGAAAACCCAGCCGGCGGCGGATTGGATGGTTGAGCAAAGCAAACCGCAGCGCAATCATCCGTCTCTCGTGATCTGGGGTACGGAGAATGAAAATTGTTTGATGCGGGAACACGAGGAACTGACCCCCGAACGGCGACATCGCGCGGAAAAGATTATGCGCTTAAACGCCGATTTCAAGAAGATGGACCCGACCCGACCCGTGATGAACAACGGCTGTCATATTTTCCTGTTTACCGATTTGTATAAGGATCCCCGACTGGATATCGTGGACGGCCATTATGTCAATCCACGCATCTGGAGCGATTGGAAAACCAAATTCGGCAAACCCTGCTCCATGGGTGAAATCAGCATGGGCGGACCGTTCGGATGGACGTATCAGGGTGAGGTGCGAGCTATTCGCGAACGCGGTCAGGATCCTCGACCCTATTTCTACAAGGCCGTCAACGCGGCTGCCAAATACATGGAAGGACGACTCCTGACCTTCCGCGCGCAGGAGCTTTCAGGCCTTTGGCCTTTCGGGGCGATGGGAAAGTACCATCCCTTCATTCCCGTCTGGGACGGGATGGAATACTGGCACTCGACACCGCCGATTCCCTGGCCGGCGATGAGCGGACCGGATGTAAAAAGAGCTTCTCTTCCCTACGGTCGAGGCAACTACAACTTCTGGGATCCAGCCGCCCCTCGCTGCGTATATCTTCGCACCTACGATCCCTGCAAGGATGTCATGCGCGAAGTACCGAAACTCGAACCGCGCTTCTGCCCGGAAATCGTCGTCCAGGTTCTCGACGCCGACGGTGAAGTTGTGAAGGATGTACCCGTCTGGCTGACGCCGACCGATCAACCGATGACGGCCTTGGGCAGCATGACGGACGACGCGGGAAAGGCATGGTTCTACTGCAAAGCAGGTCCCGGCAAATACACCGCCTGGGTGCAGCACAAAGGCCAGTGGTACGACGCGTCCGTCACACCCGCTCCCGTCGGCGAATGGATGCAGGTCAAAACCGCCGTGATTCAATTGCCGAAATGATGAGATGACGAATGGATACAGAATCCACGTTCTTTTCCGGGCGTGGATTCTTTACGTTTCTCCCGTCACCGCGACGAGAAACGGCACAACTCCCGCGCGGTATTCTTCATCTCTCGTATTGAACAATATACTGCGACGGAGAACAGCCGTAGTGTTTTCGGAAGCAGCGATGCAGATGGCTGGGATTGGCGAATCCCCAGTCGGCGGCTACCTTTTTCACCGAGTCACCGGAATGGAGAAGTTGCTCCGCCGCCGCGGCGACGCGGTATCGCAGGCCGAACTCGGAAAAGGATATCCCCATGACATCCTCGAACTGCCTGCCCAGCGTGTTGCGATGCACCCCGCAGGCGCGGGCCGCCTGGGCGAGGGAGATGCGCTTTCGGGAGGAAGTGATGATTCGCAGCGCCCGGTGGGCGTGGGAGACATCCGTTTGTGTCGGGACAGCCGAGACGGCCGGGGCGTCCCAGCCGTCCATGAGCAGCAGCAGGTGCTCCAGAACCTTCAGCCGCAGCAGGGAAGAGGTGTATTTTCCCTTGTCGAAATCCAAAGCCGCGATGGTTTCGCCGAGTTGCAAAAATCGCTTCCGCTTGCCGACAGGTACGGTGGGCCTGACTTCGGGCGGCGCCTCGAACGGCGCCAGCCAGCGAACCGGGGCAGCGCCGGGAAAGTGCGGCTGGGCGAGAATCGGCGGAAAGATAATGATGACGACCGCCCGGCAAGGCGCCGCGGCGATATCGTATCCATGCGGCTCCCACATGCCGCACACCCAGGCGTCGCCGGGATGAAGGATGAATTTGTGCTCCCCGAAGTACCGCCGCATCGTCCCTTCCAGCACGATACCCGTCTCCAGGCCGTAGTGCATGTCGTAGCTGATTTCATTCGTTTCGGACCAGCGCATATCAAACATGGAAATCGGATGATCTTCCGACACGCCGAAGGCGGGACGGTGAATGGTGTCGGTCCAGGGGGTGGAAAATGGTTTTTTCATGGTGCAGGAATACATGTTTGTATTGCGACAATACAACGAATGAATCTTGATTATACCCGACAATAGAGCATAATGGAATCACATTCACGCAAGTGCAGAAGTGCAATTCCGCACATCCTCATCCGAATGAGAAACGATCATGATAGTTTGGAACGGCGATCCTCGCCGCGCCGCACGACGATTCCCGTGATCGACGCGCATAACCATCTCTGGGGTGACTGGAACGTCGAGACGGCTGTGCGGGTGATGGATCAGGTGGGAGTGCTTTCGTATTGCGATCTGACCGCCAATGTGAAGATTTCCTGGCGAGAGGGAGGATATGCGATCGGCGAGGGAGACATCGGGGAATTCTTTGAGCGTTGCGCCGCGAAATATCCGGGACGTTTTTATTGTTTCACCACCGCTTCCTTCGCCAAGCCTACGAACCAACCCCTCTTTGAAGAGGCAAATCAATTCGTGGAGGAAGCCGTCGCGACGCTGCGCGATCACGTCGCTAAAGGGGCACGCGGCCTGAAGATCCTCAAGGAACTCGGGCTGCATTATAAGGACGCGGCCGGCAAACTCATTCCGATCGACGACGAGCGATTGGCGCCGATCTTCGACGAAGCGGGACGGCTTGGCGTTCCGGTGCTGATGCACCAGTCGGACCCAGCCGGGTTCTTCGAGCCGATCACGCCCGACAACGAGCATTACGAGTCATTGAAAAAATATCCCTCCTGGAGTTTCGCCGATCCGAAATTTCCGCGCAAGGACGAACTGATCCGACGGCGGGACAACGTCGTCGCGCGTCATCCCGATACGACGTTCCTCCTGCCGCACGTGGCGAATTACGCCGAGAAGCTGGAGTACGTTTCACGACTCCTCGACGAACACCCGAACGTGTACATTGACTTTTCCGCACGAATGGACGAACTCGGCAGGAAGCCGGAACCGACGAGAGAATTTTTCCTGCGGTATCAGGATCGAATTCTGTTCGGTACGGACATGCCGGCGTCGGTGGATATGTATCGCGCCTATTACCGCTTCCTCGAAACGGAGGACGAGGACATCATCCCACCGGACTATGACGGCACGTTTGTTCGGTATCGATGGAAAATCACAGGCCTGGGACTACCCGAGGATGTCCTGCAAAATATCTATAATCACAATGCATTAAAGATTATTCCCGGTTTGAAAGATGAATTATCCCCAATCTAGTAAAGAGAGAGAACGAACATGATGACACCGAAAATCGGATTCATCGTATACGGCGTGCACAAAGACGGCCTGGCCGACCCGATGGGCACACCGTTTATCGACGACAAACTCGTCGCCGACGCGAAGCAGGCCCTCGAAAACGCCGGCCTGGAACTGGTCACGCACGAGATCGTCGTGGCGTCCAAGGCGGAGGCGAAGGAATGCTTCGCGAAGTTCAGGAAGATGGACGACATCGACGCGGTCGTGTTGTTCTCCGGCACGTGGGTGTGGGCGGCGCACATGATCGGCGCGATCCGCGATTTCGCCGGCGGCGGCAAGGGGATCGTGTTGTGGACGAATCCCGGCAGTCAGGGATGGCGCCCGGTGGGGGGGCTGGTGATGCACGGGGCGCTGAAGGAAATCGGCCTGCCGCATCGGTTCGTCTACGGCGATTACGGCGATCCCAAAGAGATTGAAAAAATCACCTCGTATTGTCGTGCGGCTGCGATGAAGCGGCGGCTGAACATGTCCACCATCGGAACGTTCGGCGGGCGCGGTATGGGGCAAACCTGCGGGGCGGCCGATCCGTCGCAATGGATGAAACAGTTCGGAATCGACATCGATTCGCGCGACACGACGGAGCTGCTCCAGGCCGCCGAAGCGGTGACCGCGAAGGAAATTTCGGCTGCCCGAAAATCGATTCAGAAAGTATTCGCGGAAACCATTCCCGAAGACGCCGCGTCCGAGAAGTCGATCCGCCTGTATCTGGCGATCAAAAAACTCGTGCGGCGGAACGACTGGGAATTTTACACGATTCAATCCTTCCCCGGCCTGGGCGACGATTACAGCGCCACCTGCTTCGCCCAGAGCATGATGCTCGAAGACGGTGTGGGCACGAGCACGCTGGGGGATTTCAACACCGCCCTGACCGTCAAACTGTTAACGGACCTTTCCTCGGAACCGGTGTATTACGGCGATCTTCAGCACATCGACAAGGCGAAGAAGGAAATCAAAATCATCGGCGACGGCGCGTGTCCGCCTTCGCTGGCGGGAAAACTCGGCCCGGCGGGATTCGCCGAACATGGAATTCCCACGGAAGGCCAAGCCGGGGGTATTTCCGTCAAACTCGTCTGCAAGGTGGGCGAGGGCGTTCTGGCGAGGCTGGGTCGCAACGACGGGCAATTCGAGATGGTCATCACCCGCTGCGGTATTTTCGAGCCGCCGGCCGAGACGCTCGCGGATCGACGGAACGAATGCGGTATTCCCTTCTGGCCACACGGATTCGTCACCGCCCATTGCGATATGGACATCCTGCTGGAAACATGGAATAATGAATACGCCTGCCTGGGATACGGCGAGCACTTATACGAGGAACTGATCGCCTTTTGCGAGCAGACGGGCGTCAAACCCATCGCCCTATAAGTTTGGAGCACGAATGATTTCAACCGCTGTCATCATGAAAAACGCCCCGCAAGAGGGAATCGTCGTTCCCGCGTTCAATATCCCGTATCTGCCGATGATGGAACCGGTCGTCCGGGCGCTGGCGGATACGAACACGTTCGGCCTGGTTACCGTCGCACGGCTGGAATGGCGAAAGTTCCACTCCAAAGGGATGAAGGAAATCCGCGATGAATATCAGCGCGTGAAAAACGACGATGTCACGCGCCTTCACCTGGATCATATTCCCGTGATCGACGAGGACAATCAACGCGTCGATTATCGGGACGTAATCACTGAAGCCCTGGATCTTGGATATGAATCGGTGATGATCGACGGTTCCCGACTGTCGCTGGAGGACAATATCCGGGCGACCCGCGAAATTACCGACCTGGCGAAAACCTATAGCGTTCCCGTGGAAGCGGAACTCGGGGCCGTCATGGGACACGAGGAAGGACCCTTACCGCCGTACGAGGAATTGTTCGCGTCCGGGAAGGGATTCACCTCACCGGAAGAGGCCAGGCGTTTCGTCGCCGAAACGAACGTCGACTGGTTGTCCGTGGCGATCGGGAATATTCACGGCGCGATCTCGAAGGCCGGGAAGAACGAAAAGAAACTGCAAGCCCGTCTGAATATTGAACATCTGCGGACGATTTACGAAGCGGTGAACATTCCCCTCGTGTTGCACGGCGGGACGGGGATCCAAAAAGAATACATCATGCGGTCGATACAAAACGGCATCGCGAAGATCAATATCGCCACGGCGATTCGTCAGCCTTACGAAAAGGGTCTCGACGAGTCCGTATCCAAAGCGCAGGACGCGGTGTACGAGGAAACAACTCGTATCGTGAAGGACGAACTGGAAATTGCGGGAACGGCGGAACGAATTATAAGGCAGGTGAAACCATGAGTACGACATTCGCACTGTATTACGGGAATCGCGGATTTTTCCCCGAGTCGCTGATCGCCGAAGCGCGAAGCGAACTAACCGCCGCTTTGGAGAAGAGCGGTATTTCGTGTCTTCAGATGCCCGCCGACGAAACCCGTTTCGGGGCCGTCGAATCCCCGGCCGAGGGCGCGAAGTACGCGAAGTTCCTGGAGGAGAACAAGGGCAGGTACGACGGAGTGATTCTCTGCCTGCCCAATTTCGGCGACGAAACCGGCGCGATCGCCGCGCTGCGCGATTGCGGCGTGCCGATTTTCATCCTCGCGTATCCCGACGAAATCGCCAGGATGGACTTTCAGCATCGGCGGGACGCCTTCTGCGGGAAGTTCTCCATTATGGACGTGTTTTACCAGTACCGGCTGCCTTTCACCGCTTTCCCGCCGCACGTTCTGCATCCGCGGTCGGAAGAGTTCCGCCGGCAGATGCGAACCTTCGGGCGGGTGTGCCGCATCGTCAAGGGCATGCGCCGGATGATCGTCGGCGCGATCGGCGCGAGAACGACCGCGTTCAAGACCGTCCGTTTCGACGAGCTGACGCTGCAGAAATACGGCATCGCCACGGAAACCCTCGACTTGAGCGAACTGTTCCTGCGCGCCCGGGCGCTGGACATGAAAAGCGACCCCGCCGTCGCGAAGGCAAACGTACTGAAGGACTACACGAACTTTTCCAACGTCCCAGCCGAGAAGTTTGAAAACCTCGTGCGTCTGGGCGTGGTGATCGACGAACTCATCGAGGAATACGCGATGGACGCCGTGGCGCTGCGCTGCTGGATCGAAATCGAGCGGGAATTCGGCGTCGCGCCGTGCGTGCTGGTCAGCGAAATCAACGACCGGCAAATTCCCTGCGCCTGCGAACTGGACGTCTGCAACGCCGTCGCGATGCACGCGCTGCACCTGGCGACGGACAAGTCCGCCACGTGCCTGGACTGGAACAACAATTACGGCGACGACGCGGACAAGTGCATCCTGTTCCACTGCGGGCCGGTCGCCCAGTCGCTGATGACCGCCAAGGGCGAGGTGATCGATCACCCGATGTTCGCCAAAGCCCTCGGCGACGGCTGCGGGTGGGGTTGCAACGTCGGGAGAATTTCCCCCGGACCGATGACGTTCGCCAGTTCCAAAACGCAGGACGGCGAGTTGATTTTCTATCTCGGCGAGGGCGAGTTCACGAACGATTCGATTCCGAAGGAATTCTTCGGCTGTGCCGGTGTGGCGCGAATCGACAACCTGCAACAAAAACTCAACAATATCGGCTATCAGGGATACCGTCATCACGTGAGCGTATCCCCCGGCCATGTTTCCGAGGCGGTTCGGGAAGCTTTCACGCGGTACCTTAATTATGAAATCACGGACATTGGATAATCGACGATGAGTTACCTCGGCCTGGACATTGGTACGACCGGATGCAAAGCCGTCGCCTTCGACGACGAAGGCAAGGCGCTGCGGGAAGCGTACCGCGAGTATCCGCTGCTGCACCCCGCCGCGGGACACGCGGAGTTGGATCCGCAATATGTGATGGACCAGTGTTTCGACGTGATCCGCCAGGTCAACGCTTCGTTGAACGATCCCGTCACGGCGATGTGCATATCCTCGCAGGGCGAAGCCTTCACCGCCGTCGGCGAGGACGGCGCATTTTTGTGCGACGCGATGGTCTCCTCGGACAGCCGGGCCGTGGCGGAAGTGCGGGAGTTTCCGGACGCCTTCGGCAGGGAGCATTTATACGACATCACCGGGCATACGGCGCATTCGAGCTTCAGCCTTTTTAAGCTCCTTTGGTTGAAAAAGAACAAACACGACGTCTGGAAGCGAACCCGCTATTTCCTCTGTTTCGAGGACCTGCTGATCTACAAACTCAACCTGCCGCCGGCGATCTCCTGGCCGCTGGCGGGACGGACCATGCTCTTCGACGTGACGAAACACACCTGGAGCGGCGAAATCCTGAATCATATCGAGCTGGACGAAGGCAGGTTGGCGAGTGTGCATCCCAGCGGGAGCGTCGTCGGTGTGATTCCCCGCGAAGCGGCGGAATCCCTGGGATTCTCGAAAGAGGTGTCCGTCGTCGCCGGCGGGCACGATCAGGTAATCAACGCCGTGGGCGCGGGCGTGCTTCAGCCGGGACTGTGCATGTACGCCACCGGCACCGTCGAATGTTTTTGCCCGATGTTCGACAAACAGGTTCTCTCACCGCGACTGATGAACCAAAATCTCTGCTGCTACGATTACGCCCTGCCCGACGCCTACGCGACGGTGGCGTATAACATTACCGGCGGGAATATTCTCAAATGGTTCCGGGATGAACTCGGTCAGTACGAAACACACCTTGCCGAAAAGAACAACACGTCCGTCTACGCGGAACTGCTGGAGGATTTACCCGCCGATCCCACGTCGCTGCTGGTCCTGCCGTATTTCGCCGGTTCGGGCACGCCGTATTTCGACAACAACGCCCGCGGCGCGATCGTCGGCCTGCAACTGACCACGACGAAAAAGGAAATCATCAAAGCCCTGCTGGAGGGGATCACGCTGGAAATGCGATTCAACCTGGAGTTGATGGAAGAGGCGGGAATCGTCATCGATTCCTTCCTCGCCGGCGGAGGGGCAGCCCGCAACGACGCGTGGAATCAGATCAAAGCCGACGTGCTCAACAAGCCCGTGACGATTCGCCGGACGGCGGAAACGGGCTGCTTCGGGGCCGCGATGCTCGCCCGCGGCGCGACGACGCGAACCGACATCCGCAACCTGATCCGTCGGGTGCATGAAAAAAGCAGAACCTATCATCCCATCGCGAAAAACGCCGGCCGGTATTCGGAGATCTACGCCCGATACAAAGAACTCTATCCGAGCCTGAAAAACACGTCCTGCTTTTTGTAAAACAATTCAACGAACATAATGCCGACAAAGTTATGTGCCTTTCTTTGATAGTAGCCACGGGCGCAAGCCCGTGGTTATAAAATGATCTAAAAATGATACGAGCCCCGTAGGGGCGATTGAATGTATCAATCGCCCTACGGGGCTTGTTAATATCTTAACAATATCATGTCCACGGGCTTGCGCCCGCGGCTACTTTCAAAAACAATACGTATTTATTTTGTATGAAACGTACTGATAAAATCATCGACCCATATTTTGTTTTTTAACATTAGGATGGATTGCCCGTCACCCGCCGTAGTCGGCCATTCGTTTTGTACGTGCTTTGTCAGAGGCGTTTTTTTCCTTGGGGCCGAAATAGTCCGACTCCCAATACAGGATTTGCGTCGCGCCCAGACGCTTGGCCCGTTTGACGCCCGCTTCGACTTCTTCGACAGTCCAGGGAACCTGCTCGTATGTCCACACATTGCATCGGCCTTTGACGAGTTCCCGCATGTATTTGAAGGCCTTGTCGGGCGTGCCGCCTTTGCGGGTTTTGCTGAAATAGCAAGCCGCGACGACTTCATCCACCCAGCCCCGTTTCGCCCAAAGCGCAACGTCAAGCAACAGGCCGTTCTTATTGCCGTGAATCCAGTCCGTTCCGTCCCCGCGGTAGCTCCAGGGATTATGGCCCATCATGGAAATGGGCAGAGACTTACTTTTCTTTTTGATGAGGGTGTGGGCGTCTTTCATGAACAGCGATTGCGGCTCGCAGCGGAATTGCACCCAGGTTTCGTCGTTATTGGGCACCTCGCGCGGATGCTTTCCGTATTTCTTCTGATACGCTTCGACCAGCGGTTTTTCATACCCGAAATCGGCGGTTCCGGTTTTGTCCGCCTGCGGGCCGTTGCGCAGATCGCCCGTACGAATCCAGTCGAAGAAGAATCCGTCCACGTCGTACGCGAGGATTTCCTTCACCAGCGCGAGCTTGTATTTGCGGACTTCCGGGAAGGCGAAGCTCAGTTGCTCGTTGTACGGCATACCGCTGCGCTTCACCCAGCGAAACTGCGGATGCTCCTTCGTGAAGCGACTTTGAATCCCCCAGGCGTGGTCGTCTTCGTTAATGCTCAGCCACGCGTGCACTTCCAGCCCGATCTTGTGGCCGTACCTGACAGCCTCTTTGAGGCTGTCGAAATTCTTATACCCGGAAAATACGTCCAGTCTTGGTTTTTCCGGGGAAGCCCAGGCGCGGTAATCATCCAGGTCGGATCCTTTCGACTCGGGATACATCAACTTGCTGTTGTACAATGCCAAGCCTCCGTCGAAGCATCGCCAATAGACACGCTGTAAACCGATGCTCTTGCAGCGATCCAGAATGATCCGGACGCTCTTGGCGCCATGGCCGATCTGCTTTTGATATTTACTTATCCAGTCGACATGCGTCACGGGGGAAGATAACAGGATAGTTTGAGACATTAGGGATTCCTTTGAAAATAGGGGATTATGTTCTGGTTGAATCATCCTCGTTATATCCGTTTTCCACGAGTCAATCCAATCAGTCCCGCGCAAAAGAGAATAAAAGTTCCAGGTTCCGGCGCCCCGGAGATGGTGATGATTCGGGCGCGAATATCCGAACCGCCGCCTTCCTCGTAATACGTCACCAGAACCGAACCGTCGTTCAAATTCACCATCGAAGGATACGCGCCGATGCAGTCGGCGTCAATGGTGATCGGGTCGCTCCAGGTTTCGCATTCGTCGAGGCTGTAGCGAAGCGCGGTATATCCCGTACCGGCGGGCCATTCATAGCTGCGGTAGGCCATCAGAATGACGTGGGAATCGGCGCTGCGCAGGAGGTAAGAACTGTGCGCGATGAAGTCCAGGGATTCCGAATCGCTCCAGGTTTCCCCCTGGTCGGTGGAGACGGAATATTGCGCGAGCGAATGGCTGGCTCGCTGGATGGCCCAGAGAGACCCGTCTTTCCGTTCGATCAAATTGGTTTCCGCGTCCAGGAAGACGCCGGAGGGATTGGGTATGTCGATCGGGGAAGACCAGTTCGCGCCGCCGTCGTCACTGAGCGTCACGGCGCCGTGCGCGATCCCGGCGACATCGTCTTCATAATACAGCGGGGCGATCAGGCGGCCGGTCGATACTTCCACGATCGGAGAACTGATAAAGTACGGCGCGGGGGCAAGCGACCGCGGCGTGGACCACGACAGGCCGGCGTCATTGGATTGGATCAGGTACGATCCCAACCCGCCGTCGTTATACGTGAAGTACGTCGCGAGCAATCTACCGTCGGACAATTGCGTGATCGACGGATCGCGGTCGTCCTCCGGCGTGTCGTACAACACCGTCGGCGTGCTCCAGGACACGCCTTCATCGGAGGATGTGACGTACATGATCCGCCCACCGGTGGGATAGCCTGCCTTGGGCGGTGAAATGTGCGAGTATCCCTCGTAAAACGCGCACATCAGCCTGCAGTCCTGAAGGCGGGCAAGATCGGGAAAGGCTTCATACCCGCCGTATCCGCCGTTGGTGACGACATACGAAAAGGACGAACTGACTTCCACCGACACCTCCGCCCGGACGGGCACAATACCGCCGAAACAAAGTATATAGAAAACAGTGGTGATGCACGTTCCGGGGATCCCAAAGTACGGCTTGTTATCCTTACAATACAGCATTTCCATCATCCTCACTTCTTCCTCGCGTTTAGCGTTACAACGGTTTCAAAACTCCCCCGTGCTACTCCGATTCCGGATCAATCCAATAGTCATAACGAGAGTTGTATCCGAACGGAATTCTCCATGAGCCCAGGTCATACAGGCCGAATTCTTTTTCCTTTTCCGAATAACTCCCGCCATGGCCGTCCATGAACGCGAAATATGCCTTTCCGCCGGTATGCCTTCCATGGGGATTCCCCCAAATAAAGGCGGCCCCTCCCTTGTCCCAATTCCATAGCGCCCCAATCCCCATGTACATGTAGTTAGTCCCGTTATTATCGTCCGGATACGTATCCCAACTGTCTCCAACCAGAATCTTGTCAGCGGGATTGACGACGTCTTCGATTCGAAATGTCACGACACCCCCATAGTAGTTTCTGCCGTAGTGACAAGCTCTTTCATCACCGACACATTCCACATTCAACGGGCAACTTCGTACGAGAGGATTGTGGTCGCCCACACCCTTCGGCCCCCAGGGTAAATATTCCAGGTAGCACAAATACCAGTGCCACCGATTCTGCTCAGAAGAGGATTGATGCGCGGAGTTCACGTACACCGGAACCTGCCATTGATCGTGGTCTTCCGCATAATAGGTGTGGGCCATGAAGATGTAATGCAGATTGCTCTGGCAGACCACTTCCTTGGCCAATGCCTTGGCCTGTTGCAGAGAGGGCAGGAGAATTGACACGAGCAGCGAGATAATGGCGATCACCACCAATAATTCAATCAACGTGAAGCCGCCACTTACTTTCGTTGTATATCCCGCTTTGTCGCGTTTGGATCGTCCCATTATTTTCATCCACGGCATTTTCTAACAACCATTCAAAGGCGAATTGTGGGCGGTTCCGGCGAAACCGCCCACGAATTCGCTTCTTATATTAACATCGGAATTATTGTCGCCGTCTCAAGGCTTGTCCTGAGCCGCGCCGAAGGAGCGCCAATCCGCCGATCGCCAGCAGGCTCAGGCTTGCCGGTTCCGGAACGCCGGTGGAGAGGTACATCGAGTCGTAGGCATAGACCCACTTGCCTTCGTCGTCCACGCTGGCCTTACGATATTGGGACCACTGATTCGTGGGAATTCCCATGCTGATCAGGGAATTCACGGGGTAGTACAGTGAATCGGTGTACGCGGTATAATCCCAGTCTCCGTCATCGTCGAAATCGTACAGGAAGTACTGCATTCCCGTTGTTTTCTTCCCGTAGATTTGCGTATACGTGGCGTTGTTATTCCAGCTGATGCAGTCCGGGTCATAGGAGTCTCTCTCGTCGAAGAGAATGGTTCCGCCGGCGGAACCCGTCGGATGGGTGTCCGGGACGAGATACGGGTCTTCCTTCGAGAGGAAATAGTCCACCAGCACCACGCGCATGATCATCATGGCCATACTCGTGCCGTAACTTCCGGCGTCTTCGAGTTC
>JAFGJE010000132.1 GCA_016929245.1 Phycisphaerae bacterium | reverse complement strand
TCGTCACCCAGCCGGTGCATTTCGAGGCCCCGGGCGGTGTGACGATTGAAAAAGATCCCAAAGACCCGCGCCAGCGCCTGGCGATCGTCAAGGGTAAGGTTTATATCTCCCAAGGCGCCAACGACAGCGACGATTTCCTCGAGCTGCGCGCCGACTCGGCGGTGATCTTTTCCCGCGACGACGTGAAGCGGGACGAAGACCCGTACGAAAAAGTGCCCTACGCCCCGCCGATCATCGGATTAAGCGGCGGCGGGGAAACCGTCACGGGCGCGTATCTCGAGGGCGACGTGATCATCAGCCGCGGCGCGCGGAAAATGACCGGGCGCAGCGCGTTTTATGACTTCGTCAACGAACGGGCCGTCATTCTGGAACCGGTGTTCCGCACGATCCAGGAGCAGCGGAACATCCCGATTTACATCCGGGCCGCCCGCGCCCGCGTGCTTTCGCCGCGGGAAATGAAGTTCTACGACGCGGTGGTCTCCACGAGCGACTTCAAAACGCCCACCTACGACCTGGGCGCCCGCGAGGTGCTCCTGCGCGACGAAACGCCGTACGACTCCGAAGGCGAGCAGATCGGTCCTCGCCGGTATTCCACCCGTTACAAGCGAGGGCGCTTCGACATCCGCGGATTCCCCGTCGCGTACCTGTTCGACGGAACCAGCACGTTTGAGGAAGGACACACCGCCCTGCGCAAGGTGGTGATGGGCAGGATGGGTCGCCTGGGATACGGCGCCGAGACGGAGTGGCATTTATTCCGCCTGTTGGGGCTGGTGAAACCCGAGGGCGTCAACGCGCGGCTGCAGGCGTCCGGATACCAGAAAGGGGCGCTGCTGGGCGTCACGGGCGACTACGAGCGGGAAGAGGGGGATCGAAACTATAGCGGATACTTCCGCGCCACCGGCGTGTATGACGTCCCCGCGGAGGACGATTTCGGCGATGAGCGTCGTGACATCGACGCGCAGCACTATCGCGGCAGGTTGCTGGCGAGGCACAAGGAATTCCTGCCGCACGACTGGCAGATTCAGGCGGAATTGAGCCTGTTGAGCGACGTGAATTTCCTGGAGCAGTTTTTCCCCGACGAGTTCTGGACCGGCAAGGAGCAGGAAAACCTGATCTACGCCAAGAAACAGCGGGACAACTGGGCGATTTCGGCGCTGTTGAAGACCAAGCTCAATCGCTTTTTGACGCAGACGGAATCCTATCCCGAAGCGGCGGGATACCTCGTCGGTGAGTCGCTGTTCGACGATCTGTTCACGTATTACGGGGAAGCCCGCTTGGGCGGGCTGCGCTATTCGGACAACGCGGAAAACCGGCATCGGGTTCGCAGCGACATCCTGGCGCGGTTCGACACGCGGCATGAACTCGACCTGCCCCTGGAAGTCACCACGCCCGCCGGTCCTTTGAATATCGTTCCCTACGCCATGGGGCGCTTCACCACCTGGTCGGAAGTTCCGGACGAGAGAGACGCCGTCCTGACGTACGGCACCCCAAAGGAATTCAATTATCTGAATCGTCAGGTGATTCGGGGAAGGCGCACCTGGGATGATTACGACGATCATTATCGTCTCCTCGGCGAGGGCGGTGTGCGGATGAACATGACCTTCTGGAAGATGTACGACGCCGTCGAGAGCCGCCTCTGGAACGTGCATCGCCTCAAACACATCGTCACGCCGGAATTGGTCGCCTTCGGCCGCGCCAGCAGCGACGTCGAACCGTACGAACTGTATCCGCTCAGCCCGATCGAAACGGACATCGCGCGCATGGACGCCGGGATCTACGCCGCCCTGCGCCAGCGGTTGCAAACCAAACGCGGGCCCGAGGGCAATCAGAAGACCGTCGACTGGATGCGCCTGGACATCGCCGGGGCGTATTTCCATGACCCGGACCAGAAACTGCTGCACGAACTGCCGCGGTTCTTCATGACGAACACCGAATACGGCAATCCGCGGTCGTTCCTGTCGATGGACTACGCGTGGAACATCTCGGATTCCGTGGCGCTGCTGTCGGACATGATCTACGACATGGACAACGGACGCTGTTCCACCGTCAACGTCGGCGTGGCGGTCAGGCGGGATCCTCGCCTGAGTTATTACACCAGCCTGCGATACATCGGGGAGCTCGATTCCTCCGTCGGCACGATCGGCGTGAAATACAAGATCAACAAGAAGTACACCATCGAGGCGTTCGAGCAGTATGATTTCTCCTACGACCACGGCGTGAATCTCGGATCGCGCGTGAGCATCATCCGGAAGTTCCCCCGGTGGCATGTGGGCGTGACGTTCCAGTACGACCGCCGGTACGTCGGCGACGACGAGTTCGGGTTCATGCTGGCCCTTTGGCCCCAGGGAGTTCCCGAAGCCCGCATCGGCGGAATCCGAACCAACCTGCTGAACACGTCGGAAGACAATTAATTCAGGGAAGAATGAACCAAATCGACTACAACCGGATCCGGCTGTTGGTGTTGGATGTGGACGGCGTGATGACGGACGGCCGCATTATCCTGTCCGCGTCGGGCGAGGAAACCAAGTCGTTCTGCGTGAAGGACGGTTCGGGAATGAAATTCTGGAAGCGTCTCGGCGGGAAACTCGCGATCATCACGGGACGTCAAAGCGAAATCGTGACCCGTCGGGCGGCGGAGCTGGACGTGGATGAAGTGCGGCAGAACCGCAAGATGAAACTGCCCGCCCTGGAAGAAGTCTTCGCCGCCGCGGGCGTCGGGCCCGAGGCGACGGCCGTCGTCGGCGACGACCTGCCGGACCTTCCGATGATGCGCGTCTGCGCGTTTTCGGCTTGTCCTTCCGACGCGGTGGAGGAAGTGCGCCGACAGGCGGATTTCGTCTGCCAGGCCGCCGGCGGACGCGGCGTCGTGCGCGAGGTGGTGGAACACCTCCTCAAGCGCGCGGGAACTTGGCCGCGGGTGATGGAACGTTACCTACCGGATGGGGAAGGAAATCAGGGATGAAACGCAAGTTGCTCCTCCTGGTCGGCAGCTTTATTATCCTGCTGCTGGCCTTCGGGACGTACCAACTGTTCGTGCCCGGATTGGCGTTTTTCAATCCGATGGGCGGAACGCGCATTCGTCCGTCCTCGCTGATCGACACGCCCGGCGGAAAACCGGGCATCACCCGCGCCAAAGCCGTGACGTTCTACTACCGCAATCCCGAAGGACAACTGCGCGGTGTGTATAAAGCCGCCTCCTGGCGAAAGGAAGACGACGGCAGCTTCGTGCTCGAACATCCCGAAGCCGTCGTCTATCAGCGCGACGGGACGCGCGTCTATCTCCGCGCCGATCGAGGCCGATTCTGGGCGGAGGAAGTCGCCGGTGGAACGGGGTTCAACATCCGCCACGGACAAGCCGACGGACGGGTGGAAATCTTCTACGACCAGTCCACGGACGACAAGTACCGCGGCGAGGAACGTCCGCATCCCAAGGATCGCCCGTACGACGAGATGATCCGCGACGTGATCCGCATCGTCACCACCGACGTGAAGTTCGACCAGGACATGCTCGAACTGCGAACCGAATCCGAAGTGACCATCTGGTCCCGCCAGTTGGACATGAACGGCGAGGGACTGCTGCTTCAGTGGAACGAGGAACCGCGGGAACTGCGCCTGCTGCGGCTGGACAAGGGCAATATCCTGGTCGTCAAGGAACTGCCCGAGCAGGTGGACGTGACGCAGATTCCCACCAAAGAAACTCCAACCACCCAACCCGCGAAGAAAACGCCTCCCCCCGTCGCCAAAACGAAAACCCAGCCGGCGACCGAGGACGGCTGGGGACTCGTCGAGACCGCCACGGAAACCCAGCCGGAGGTTCGTCCCGGCGGGGACGTCAACATCATCGTGACGAAACCCGCTCCCGACGCGGCGGAGCTTTCCGTTCCCGCCCCGGCGCGGCGGCCCGAAGCCCCGAAGATGCGAAACATCTACCAGGCGACGTTCCACAAGTCCGTGCGCGTCTTCTCGGGCAATCGAAGTCTCACCGGCGCGGACAAACTCGGACTGGCCTTCGAGTGGGATCGCGCCTGGAAACCGGAAGACGAAACGGACTCCACCCCCGCCCCCACGACCAAGAAGGCGACCCCAAAATCAAAAACCGTCGCCTCGGGCAAAGGGAAATCCGCTCCCGCGTCCCAACCGACCACCGGGCCGACGAGTCAGCCGAAATTCGCGTCTCCCGTCGCGGCCGCCGGCGTGCGGGACATGAAACTTAACGAGCAGCAGGCCCGCTCCTCCGACACCCAGATGGCGATCTACTGGGACGGTCCGCTCGAAATCCTCCCCCTGGGTCGCACCGAGACGCCCAGCCGAAAGCGATACACGATTTCCGGTTCGGGGCAGCAGATTCGCCTGACCGACGAAGACGCCCGCATTCTCTGCACGAAATTCGAGTTCAAAAACCCGCGGCAGGAAGCGTGGTTCGAGGGAACCAAGGAATCGCCCAGCCGCGTGCAACTGGCCCGCGGCGACGAAATCACCTGTCAAGGCCGCATCCGCTTCGTGCGCAGTGAAGGCAAGGCCCATCTCGACGGTCCGGGAGAACTGGTTCGCTACGCCAAAGACGAGGACATGTCCAACTGGAACCTTGTGCCCGTCGAGCAGGCGCCCTGGCGGCTGTTGCTGGATCGCGTGACCTGGGCGGAGAAAGTCGAGGCGAGTTTCGGTGAACGGAAAATCCGCACCGCCGACGGCAAGAGCGAGACCAGGCCTTATATCAAGGACGCCGCGTTTTTCGAGAACGTCAAAATGGTGCAGTTCGTCAAGCCCACCCCGCGCGGGGAAGACAGCGAAAAGAAGAGCTTCGTGGAAGCCTCCAACCGCCTGCAGGTGTGGATGGGCGTGACGGACGAGGGGAAAAATTATCCCACGAAGGTGGAAGCCGACGGCAGGGTCTACGCCCTGCAGAAAGGCAGCGACATCCAGGCGGATTGTGTGACCGTGGAATTCCAACCCGCCCCGCCCGAACCCGAAAAGGAAGAGCAAACCGCCCTGGCGCCGAAACCCGAACCGACCCTCCCCGCGCCGACCGAGCAGGCCGAGGAAGAAGTCAAGACCACCTCCCTCGACGCGGCGAAAATCGCCAAAACCGAGAAGGCGTCCGAGGTGGACGAAGCGGATTCCGCCGACGACACGCGGGACGATCCTCTTTCCGCCCTGGGCGGAAGCGTTGACCCGACGGTCATCAAGGCCTCCGGCGACGTGAGCGTGACCTACCATCGGGGAAAGGAACCCGACGAGCCGCCCCTGCGGATCGAAGCCGACATGATGGACGTGGACGTCACGCGGGGCCTGGCGGTCCTGACCGGCGCCCCGGCGAAAGTCTGGCAGGGCGACCGCAACATCGAGGGTGAGGTCATCAACTTCGACCGCAACGCCGAAGCCGTGAAAATCACCGGAAAAGGGCAGCTCCGATTCTACACGAATCAGGACTTGAGCGGGAATCGCCTGGCCAAGCCCCGCCCGGTGAAAATCGACTGGGCGGACTGGATGCTCTACCACGGCCAGGCCGGCCAGTGCGTCTTCGACCGCGACGTGAAGTTCGACAGCGCCGGGGAGAAAATCTCCTGCCCGCGTCAGATGCGCATTTTCTTCCGGCCTCGCAAATCCGACGCTTCCAAAGATTCTCAGCCCGTCCCCCGCGGGGACCGGTCGCTTTCCATGGGCATCGACGATTTCAGCGCCGCGAAGTTCAGCCGCATCGAAGCCGACGGCGCGCAGGACGTCAACCAGTGGGTGCGGATGGAATCGACGCGACAACACCCGATGAACGACCAATGGGTGCTCCAGCGGATGCAAATCCGGGGAAAGCAGATTCTGTATGACGACGTGAAAGGCTTCGCCTACGTCAACGGACCGGGCGACTTCCTCGCGGAGGATTACCGCAAACCGGAGAAGAAAACGGACGAACAACGCGAACTCTCCAGCCTCAACGAAATCGGCGGGCAGATCGATCGGCCCAGCCAGACGCTCTTCCGCTGGCAAAAGGCGATGGCGTTGAACCAGACCAGCCGGCACGTGCGCCTGCAGGACGGCGTGGAAATGGTGCACTACAGCGGCAACAAGAGGATCAAGCTGCCCGGCCTGCAGACCCAGCCGTTCGGCGACCTGAAGGAAGGGCGAATCTCGAAACTCCGCGCCGGTGTGCTGGACGCCTGGTTCGGCGAACCGAAATCGAAACTCCCCGCGCGTGACGAGCACGGCCGCATCCGGGAATCCGACCCCGAGGGCGGGCAGGACCTGCTGCAAGCCGGTCCGGAGTTCGGAAAACTCCAGAAGTTCAAAGCCGAGAAAGACGTGACCATGGAGATGGCCGATGACGGGTCGCGCTACGGCACGACGAGCATCGACGGCGAGAAGATTTTCTACGACGACGTGCGGAAGGTCATCGAGGTGACGGGCTTCCCCGAAGGCCAGGCGGATCGCACCGACGCCCAGATCACCATTGAAGACCGCAACGCCGGCGTGCCCCCCAAAACCGTCCGCGCCCCGGTGTTGATCTACGACCTGAAAAACGACAGAATCCAGGTCCCCCGCATGACCGGCGGCGGGGGACGGTAGCCCGTTTTCCTTTGATCTCTCAAATCTCTCGCGCGGTGGGAATCCTTTCCCACCGCGCTTTTGTTATGTTTTTTGTCGTCAAGGAAACGCGGCGGGAAAGTCCCGCCAGGGATCCTCAAGGGAGATTCCCGCCGCGCAAAAACACGGGATTCTCTGACTTGTTTTTGTTAGCAGCCACGGGCGCAAGTCCTCACCTTTACCCACATCTCAAAAACACGAACCATCCGGTCCGGTATGGAAGCCCGACAGGGCTGATCAGCGTTTAGCCGGGCGTGAGCGCCGCGAACCCCCGGAAACTGATGTAAGGATGCAAGTCCCAACGGGACGGCAGCGATGTTGGGAATTTGCCGAATGGATGGAGATTCCCGATTCGCTGTCGTCCCGTCGGGACTCCGATGTAAAAATCCCGTACCGGGGGTTCGCTACGCTCACGCCCGGCTAAACGCTTTTATCCCTTCGGGACAAGGAAAACGGGCGGTTGATCTTTCTCTTGAAAGGTGTTGGCCTGTTTCAGTTCATTAGACAAAAAACCGAATAAAAAAGTTGCGGGTAAAGGTGAGGGCTCGCGCCCGCGGCTATTATCAAAGAACCCTTACGCTCTTCCCGTCATCTTCTATCGGGCCCGCGCACCAGACATGGGTTGTTCTTCGTTTCGTGAATTCGATTCCGTGATACGCGGGGGCATGTCCAGGATCCCTTTTCGCGTGGAGATCACCACCATAGGCCCGTCGAGGGTGTATCCCAGCGGAACGCCCGTCAGGCCGGCGACGCAGTCCAGAATCCTTCGCAGGACATCCTCTATCGACGCGTCTTTCAGGTCGAGATTCACGGGAGTATCCTGACATTTCTTTCGGCTGTTTTGATATTCATTCATTTCCCGGTTGATCTGATCGTAATTCACGAAGAGATTCACTTTCGATATATCCCGCAGAAAATCCATGGAATCTTCAAATCGAACATCCGCAAGCTCCACCTTAGGTTCCTGCCGTTGCAGCTTCCGCCACTCCGCCTGTTCCTTGTCGATGAAATCCTTCGGCGGTTGTTGTGGAGAACCGCCGCGACGAGTGGTGGATTCTTCTTCAAAAAGACTGTCCTTGGAATTCTTATCTCTCACATTCAGGCGCGGCGTTATGATATGCAAACCTTCCCGCATGGTGACGACCACCATCGGCCCATCGATGGTGTAAACCAGCCGAATCCCCGTCCTGGCGGAAACGTTGTCCAGAATTCTTCGCAGGACATCCTCCACCAGCGCGTCGCTCAGGTTCACCCGTATCCGGACATCCTGGCATTTCCCGCCGTGCATATCCTGATTGATCAGCCCGTAGTTCACAAAGAGATTCAGATTCGATACTTCCCGCAGATAGATCATGCAATCTTCAAGCCGAACATCCGTAAGCTCTATCTTCGGTATCCGTCGTTGCAGTTTCCGCCACTCGGCCTTTTCCTTTTCGGTATATTCTTTCGGCGGTTGTGGAGGTTCGACGACTCGGCCGACACGGCAGGGGGAATTTCCAAAAAGCCCGCCCACGGGATTCTTCCCCTGCGCGTCCAGGCGCGGCGTCATCATTTGTATACCTTCCCGCGTGGAGACGACTACCATCGTCCCGTCGACGGCGTATCCCAGTTGTACCCCCATCGCGCCGCCGGCGGCGTCCAGGGTTCTTCGCAACGCATCCTCGACGGAGACGTCCTTCAGGTGGATCGAGATGACGACCTTCCGGCTGTCCGCTGGATTGTCGTTGGAGGTTGCCCTGGAAGATCGCCCCCGAACGGTGGGTCTTCTGGTGGATATGGTTCGTGAAGCACGTCGTCCCGGCTGTGGCATCATCATATCCGGCGGTATCCCCGGCCCCCCGTATCCAGAAGCCAATGCGTTTTCCTTCTCCAGCGCCATCGCCTTGAGTTTCCGGTCGATTTCACCGTAGTTGACGAACAGGTTGAGTTTCGAGTAGAGCTGGAGATAATCCATCACTTCCTGAAACGGCGCGGCGTCGATACTGAGTTTCGGAATCGTCCGCTTCAGTTTTGCCCGCGTGTTTTTTTCTTCCTCGATGATAACCGTATCCATCTGCCAACTCTCAATAGGATACTTTGAGTCACGCGCGGCGGAAGGAGGGAGTTGTTTTTGGTGCGGCGGGGATCCGGGACGTTTTGGATTCCTTTCCGAAGAAGTCCTCGCCTCCGGCCTGCTTCTTTCGGTGTCGGGTTTCTCCGCACCCTCGTAATGAACTTCAACGCGTTGGAGTTTCCCCGGTTCGAGGGAGATGTTGTTAAAGCGAGCCCATTCATAAGGCCGGGTTTGATACCGGAATTCCTTCAGGTTCTCTTTCGGAATATCCCGAAACACTGCCGTCAGGCGGTTGTAGCGATTACTCTTTAATGAACTAATCCCAAATCTGAAAGGTTTGAAAATGGTTCCGTTATTTCCCACAGCCACGATACGTCGGTTCATGTCGCCTTTGGGGCGGTTGTCCGAAATCATCAAAACATAGTTGTCGTTTATTTTTTCTATGGAACAGGCGATGATTCCATCCGGCGTGATGGTATCGCCGCCCGAACTCATCGCTTCGGCGGAATAGCTCGCTTCGGTATTCCATTCCCCCGCAGCCACACCAATGGACAGAGAACCCGCCGCCTGATCCTCGGAAATCATGGCATAAAAGCATTTCAGGTTCGTATTTCCCTTCACCTCCAGGCTTCCTGATTCGATGGATTCTATTTTTCGCGCCGTTGCGACACCTTTCTTGTCCCCCGCTTTAACGCGATACAAAAATTGATACGGCGAATACTTCGTTTGGGGAGTTATCGTATTTTTATTCGTTTCATAGGTTGCATTCGCGATGACTTCACCGCTCGGTCGCCACCATCCGGTGCTGGATGGATATTTGCTGACGGCTAGGAGTTCCACCGTCACGCCATCGGGCAATGTGACCGTTGGGATCGATTCTTCAGGCGCATTCGCCTTTGCGGGTGCTTTAACTTCGTCCTTCTTCGCGGGCTTTTCTTCTTCCGCGCGCGCGGTCAGTGTCAGGGCCGTCGGCGTTACGACCACCGCCAGCAGCAGCACCGTCAGGATCGCCGACCATGTCGGGCGGCGGAGGAATTCTCTTCCCGGTGTGAGGATGGTTTTGATGCGTTCTTCGAGGTTTTTCACCGGACCGGCCACGGCGAGCGTGGAGATCGGCCTTCGCGGGGCGCTGCCGCGCAGCAGGGCGTCGACGATGGCGGTGGTGTACTGCCTCGGCTGGGCGATGCGCGTGGCGATGGCGATTTCGTCGCAGCATTTTTCACGCTCGCGGCGAATCTGGCGATTGGCGAACCACACCAGCGGATGGAAGAAGAACAATCCCTGCGCGAGGATTTGCAAAGCGTTGACAGCCGCGTCGCACCGCACGATGTGCGCCAGTTCATGGGCGAGAATCTGCCGCCGCGCCGTAACCGTCAGGCTGTCGAAATCGGCAGGGAGGTAGAGGCTGCCGCGCCAGAGTCCCCAGACGAACGGCTGGGCGTATCCGTCCACCAGCCAGGCCGTCGGCCCGCGCTTCAGTCCCATTGTTCGGGCGAGATTCGTCGTTTCCTGTCGGAGAAGTTCCCCGACGGGCCGGCGCGAGCGCTTCAGCGTCGCGTGAATCCACCAGGCCCGAAGCAGCACGAACGCGCCGAAAGCGACCGTACCGCAAATCCACGCCAACCCGATCCAGACCCACCAGTTCCACGCGGGTTGCGAGGGCGAGGACGATATGATTGTGGACGGCCGAACCGCCGACGGGCGAGCGGCCGGTTTCCCAGCCGCCACCGTCGCAACAGGCTCTGTTGAAGCGTTCGGTTCTTGGGAATACGCAGTACCAGGATGTCGCGTCCCCTTGGCCTCGTTCGACGGTTCCGCCGCCGTCCACTTGGGCGCGACAGACGAAACGGCAGGAGCCACAACCCCGTTCGTCGCCGCGGGTAGGTTGATTTGCGATTTCGCCGGCGCCTCGACCGGAAGCAGCGCCAGCGGAATCGACACCGCCGGGGGCGTGACGCACTTGATCAGCACCACCAGCCAGAGCATGTATCGCCAGTGCGCGCTGCGACGGCGCAGCAGCCAGCCGGCCACCAGCACGATCAGAAAGACAGCCGCGATCTGCACGCTTTGCTGGGACAGAAGGCGGACGAGAATTTGCAGCGCATGATTCATGATGATTCCCTTTTACCCTTGTTTTGGTTCCCTTTTGTCTTGCCGCCCAGCCTGATCGATGATCTTCTTCAGCCGCTCGTAATCATCATGGCTGAGGTGAGTTTCGTCCACTAAGTGTAACATCAACGGCACGGGATCGCCACCGAATAGTTTGTCGACGAAGTCCGTCACGCTGCGGCGGATGACGTTCTCCCGTCGCGCCGTCGGCGAAAACACGTGGGCCTTTCCCTTGGCCTGGTGCGTGACGTATCCTTTTTTCTCCAGCCGGCGCAGGAGGGTCTGCACCGTCGCGTAGGCGATTTCCCGTCCCGGCGGGAGCCTGTCACACACGTCCTGGACCGTCCCGGACGACAGCGACCAGAGCAGACGAAGGATTTCCGTTTCCGAAGGACTCATCGCGGGCAGTTTTTTGCGGGTCATGGCGTATTCCTTGTACAAGTGTACAATTATTATTCGTACAAATGTAAAATTTGTCAAGGAGGATTTTACATTTTTTTGTTTTATTCTGTCATCCTGTTTTCTGTCATCCTGAGCGAAGCGCAGCCCCTTGGGGGCAAGCTGTGTCGAAGGATCTCACGGGTACTATTTCGTGAAATGTTTCGATTTTCCAGGCGTAAGGTCCTTCGACACAGCTTGCCCCCAAGGGGCTGCGCTTCGCTCAGGATGACAGAAAACAGGATGACAAATCACTATGTCGCGATCACGCGGAAGACTTCGTCCAGCGTGGTAATTCCCATCGCCGCGCGGCGGATGCCGTCGGCAGCCATCGTCGTCATCCCCTGCCCGACCGCGACGGCCCGGAGTTCCTCGTGCGTCGCGCCGCGTTTGACGGCTTCGGCGAGTTCCGGGGTGATTTCCAGCAGTTCCGCGATGGCGGTCTGTCCGGAGTATCCGAGTTGATTGCAATGCTTACAGCCGACGGGTTTGCGGAAGTCGTTCGGCAGGTTTTCGACGCGGACGCCGCCTTCCATCGCCGCTTTTTTCGCCCGTGCATACAGTTCCGGGTCCGGCGTGCAGGATTGGCTGCACTTCGGGCATAACACGCGAATCAACCGTTGCGAAAGGATTCCCTTGACG
This sequence comes from Phycisphaerae bacterium, assembly GCA_016929245.1. Taxonomy (GTDB): domain Bacteria; phylum Planctomycetota; class Phycisphaerae; order SM23-33; family SM23-33; genus JAFGEJ01. Next base: position 15,090 of record JAFGJE010000132.1, on the reverse strand, counting down.
GAATCGGCGATCAGGAAGGAAGGCAGGCCCATGTCCAGCATTCGCTTGATCGCGCGGGGGGAATCGACGGCGTGCAGCGTGGTGAACACCAGGTGTCCCGTCAGCCCAGCCTGCACGCACAATTGCAACGTTTCCGTATTGCGAAGCTCCCCGACCATGATGATGTTGGGAGCGGATCGCAGAAATCCCTGGATCGTCCGAGTCCAGGTGATCCCCTCGGCCTCGTTCAGTTGGGTTTGCTGCATCCAGCGGAAGGCCATTTCAATCGGATCCTCGATCGTCATAATCTTCACGTGCGGCGAGGCGAGGTGCAGCAGGCAGGAATAGATTGTGGTGGTCTTTCCGCAGCCGGTCGGACCCGTCACGACGATCAATCCCCACGGGCGGGAGATGAGTTCCTTCAAACGTCCCATATCGGAAGGATCGAAGTCCAGTAGATCCAGTCCCATTTTCGGAACGCGTCGCCGTAAGAGTCTCGCCGTCGAAGCCACGCCCAGACTCGTGGGCACGAAGCAGACGCGAACGTCCACCCGCTCGCCGCCTTGCAGGACAAACGACATTTGTCCGTCCAGGGGCGCCTTGGATTCCAGGGGAATATGGGCGAATTGCTTCCATCGTTTCATCAGGGACGGCAGCAAACTGCTGTCGATGTCCAGAACCGGATGCAGCACCCCGTCCACGCGACAGCGAAGAACACCCTCCGCGCCGCCTTTTTCTTCGTATACCAGTTGCGGCGCGAGGTCGATATCCGTCGCCCGCATCGCCAGGCCGATTTGGAGAATCAGCAGAATCGCCTCATCGAGGGGCGTTTCACTCGCCCAGCCTTCCGCGGCTGGGGCGTTGGTTTCCTTCGCCTTGTTTCGCAGGTTCTCCAGCAGCGAGTCCACGCCGCGAAGTTCGATGCGCGGGGCTTCGCCTTTGAGGAATCGCTCGATTTCCTGTTTCTCGAACCGCCACTGGCGCCCGGCCTTGTGGCCCTGGAATTTCCCCGACCGCAACCAGCGGTAGAACGTCGCGCGGGTGGTTTTGAGCATGGCGATGGCTTCGTCCATCGACAGCAGTCCCGATCCGTTCGTCGCCAGGGCGGAATCGTCCCGCTTTTTTCGGCCTTTGGATTGGGGTTTTTTGGGGGATTCCTTTTTATTCGGTCCCTTTAACTTTTTCCCGCTCGTCTTACCTTTTTTCGATCCTGTTTTCGCGGCGTCGACCATGTTCAACCCCTTTCCTGTTATTCTCATGGTTAATCATAGCAACTGTGATATTCCGTGATCTATAATCTAATAATATATCGACATCGCCGTGATATGCAATGAGAAAATTAAAAAATTAGCTTCGTTTGAGAAAGAATCCCGCCGCGAACGTCCATGCCGTCATCATCGTCATCTTCGAAGGAGCTCCTGGGGGGTATGTATGGATTCCCTCGCGTGTTTTATCGATTTTCTCACTCACGAATTCGTTGGATTGCCCGGGATTACCCTTTGACTTTTTTAGGATTGGGGATATACTGAAATCTTCATCTGGTAGGGTATTTATTTTCACGGGGATCAACGTATTCGCCTGAGCCGGCGAAGGATTTCCGCGGAGAGGATATCTGTAGGTTCACAATGAGGGTATCGGTATGACTATGTTTTATTCCCGATCGGGTAGTTGTTTTGTGCGCTGCGCGGTCGTCGCGGCTTTGGTATTGGCGCTTTGGATTCCTTCGGCGCGGGCGGAGGTGGGTGATCCGTTTCGCGTACTCACCGCCTCCGACGCGGAAGCATACGATGACTTCGGCGTGTCGGTGGCGATCCACGGGACCACGGCCATCGTCGGCGCCTACGGTGACAACGATGACGCGGGATCGGCGTACCTGTACAACGTCACCACCGGGCAGGAGCTTCATAAACTCACCGCCTCCGACGCGGGGACGAATGACGAATTCGGCAACGCGGTGTCGATCAGCGGAAACTACGCCATTGTGGGGGCCTACAGCGACAACAGCTATGCGGGATCGGCCTACCTGTATAACGTCGCCACCGGCCAGGAGCTTCACAAACTTACCGCTTCTGAAACGGAGTCGTACGACAACTTCGGCAATTCGGTGGGAATCAGCGGAAATACCGCCATTGTCGGTGCTCCTTTTCACGACGGATCCGGGGCGGCCTACCTGTTCAACGCCGCCACGGGCGAGGAGGGTTTGAAACTCACCGCGGACGACATAGAGTGGGGCGATTCTTTCGGCTGGTCGGTGGCCATCGATGGAAACATCGCCATCGTCGGCGCCTATTGCGATGACGACGCTGTCGGGTCGGCGTATCTGTTCGACGTCACCACGGGCAGCCAATTCGCCAAACTCACGCCGAATGACTGTGGGGAGTGGGATATGTTCGGTCATTCGGTGGCCATCAGCGGAAATGTCGCCATCGTGGGGGCGTTACGAACGGGAACCGGCGACGGCGGCGCCGCTTACCTGTTCGACGTGACCACCGGGCAGCAGCTTCGCAAACTCACCGCCTCCGACGCGGAAACATACGATGACTTCGGCGTGTCGGTGGCGATCCACGGGACCACGGCCATTGTCGGCGCCTACGGCGACGATGACGGCGGCAGTTGTGCCGGTTCGGCCTACCTGTTCGACGTCACCACCGGGGATCAACTCGCCAAACTGACCGCCTCCGACCCGGAAGGAGGCGATAGCCTCGGCGTGTCGGTGGCGATCGCGGATGGCTTGGCCGTCGCCGGAGTCTATGGAGACGATTACGGCCTCGGTTCCTCTTGCGGATCGGCCCATGTCTTCGAGGCCCCCCTCCCCGAACCGACGACAATGGGATTGCTGATCGCGGGCGGTTTAGCGCTTCTGCGACGGCGAAACCGGTAGACGAAGACGCTGTTGAAACGAAAACATCGTATCCTTTTTACTCGACTTGTACCGTTTTGAGTTCGGGTTATATCCGCCCAGCCGTCAAAACGGTGCAAGTCGAATTTGTTTATCGTCTGGCGAGTTCTTCGTAGACTTCGTTGTAGTAGAGGCAGTTTTCGACGGGGGTGTTGGCGGGGATGTGGTTTCCGACGGCCAGGAAAAATCCGGGGCAGTGTTTCCCGACGGCCATGCAACGCTCGACTTCGGCGCGAATCTGCTGCTTCGTGCCGGACAGCAGGATGCGCGTGTCGGCGTTTCCGATGAAAAAGTGCGTTTGGCCGTATTTCTCGGCGATGTGGGCCATGTCCGTCGTGGGCTCCATCACGAATCCGCCGACGCCGGCGTCGGCGACGTCGTCGATGAATTCCGTGAAGTTTCCGTCGCTGGTGAAGGCGATGACCTTCCCCGCCTCGCGCAGCGGCGCGAGGAGTTTTTTCAGGTTGGGAAAGAGGTACTCGCGATACCAGTCCGGGCGCAGGAACGCCCCGGAGGTCCAGACCATGTCGTCGTGGACCATCACCACCGGAACGTCCGAATCCGCCAGCGCGTTGAAATATTGCCGCATCCAGGCGGCGTAGCGGTTCATCAGTTCGCCGAAGGCTTTGGGATCCGTCCCCGCCGCCAGGAGCAGCATGTCCCAGCCGAACAGGTCGATCAGTCCGGACATCAGCGTGATGTAGACGCCCGTCATGTTCACGCCGAAGGGACGTTCCTCGCAATTCCGGCGATAATGCGTCTCGAAGGCCTTCACGACGGTTTCATAGCCGGCGGTTCCAAACGGTTCGTCGGTGGTCGAATCCAACGGATCCCGCAGGCCGAAGGAGGTTATCGGGTCGAACGCCAGCACCTCTTCCGGCGTGGCGAAGGGACAATGGATCGTGTCGCGTCGATCCACCCCCCCGGCGGCGTATTCGGCATGGCCCATATCCGTGCGGAGCGAACCGAACGCCTGCCGGCTGACCAGCACCGACCAGAAAAAGTCCATGTTCCAGGCCTTCTGAAACGCGATGGAGGCGGTGAGTCGCTCTTCGGGCGAACTTTCGGGCGAGACCGCCCTTCCGGTGACGGCCTGGACGAGTTCCCAGTGACTCTCGACGGAATATTCCGTGCGCGGAACGCGCGGGGGCATGTCGAGGTGAATCGCCGCCCAGCCGTCTGCAAAACTCATAAAACGATTCCTTGCACCAGCGATAGAGTTCGTCGGACGACGGTGAAACCCGAATCTCACCGTCGCCGACGAACTGACCTGATGCTCTGGGATTCACCATACCATCCTTCAACCGAATCCCCTATGGCGGGGATACAGCTTGTTTTGTATATTTTACAGATTATATTTGGAAAAAATATTTATCTCTTATATTCTATCTATAATTTAATTGCCTTTTTTACAGATGATCCGACGATGGCTTCGGTCATTTCCTCATTGCGATTGCAGGTTCTCGTCGCCGAGAGGGTATCGCTGGATTCCTCCTGGGCGCCGGACTCGCCCTATAACAACCCCTTTGCCAGGTTGTACTGGGTAATCTCGGGAACGGCTGGTATTCGTCATCATGATCGGGAATATCCTCTTGAACCGCGGCGCCTGTATCTGATTCCCGCCAATACGTCTTGCTGGTTTGGTCGTCCTCGTCGGATGCGGAAGGATTATGTGCACTTCACGTCCGACGTGCTGGGACGGACGGATTGGCTGGATCGGCTGGGCTGTTCCTTCGACGTGACGCCCGAGGATCCGAAACATATCCAGGATTTATTCACCCGTCTGATTCGCGTGTTCAATTCCGATTCCCCCGGCAGGATGCTGGAATCGGACGGGCTGCTGCGTCAACTCCTCGTTCCGTTTTTCCGGACCATTTCCGCGGGACAGCAGGATGTCGAACAACGGCGGGAGCGATTCGATCCGGTGCTTTCCCATATCGAGGAGCATCTCTCCGCCAGGCCGACGCTGGCGGAACTGGCGGAGCATGTGCACCTTCAGCCGACGTATTTCTCGAATCTCTTTCGCGAGGTGATGGGCTCGCCGCCCATGCAGTATATTTCCCGGCGACGGGTCGAACGGGCCCAGGCGATGCTCTGGTACGAATCCACGCCGATCAAGCATGTCGCGCGGCAGTTGGGCTTTTCGGATGTGTTTCACTTCACCCGCGTGTTCAAACAAATCACGGGATTGTCCCCGGGGGCCTTCCGGAAACAGAAACGCCGGCCTTTGCCGTAAGACCATTGGGACGCGAAGCGAATCGACACGGGATTTCAGGTCAGCGGAACGGGGTTGCGATCGTCGTTGAGTTCCTCGCCGAGATCCACCGAAGTGATGCCGTTGCGAATGGCGTATTTGGTCAGGTCGGCGATGCTGCGCAGGTGCGTTTTCTGCATCAGATTATGCCGGTGGGTCTCGACGGTCTTGACGCTGATGCCCAGTTCGTCGGCGATTTGGCGCGTGGTGCGTCCCTCGGCGACCAATTGGAGCACTTCCCGCTCCCGGCTGGACAGGAGGGACTTGCCGTATTTTCCCTCCGGCACGTCCGGGTCCCGGTAATCCGTGACGTCCGGACCTCCCAGTTCCACCGCGAGATATTGCTTCCCTTCCAGCACCGTCCGGATGGCGTGCAGGAGCTGGTCCAGGCCGCTGTCCTTCAGGAGATATCCCTTCGCGCCGGCGTCGAACATGTTCTGCACGGACTTGCGGTCCGTCAGCAGCGTCAGCGCGATAATGTGCGCGGAAGGAAGCTCCTTGAGGATTTGCCGACAGGCGTCCACGCCGTTGAGGTTCGGCATGCGGATGTCCATGAGAATCACGTCAGGACGGGTCTCCTGGGCCAGACGCAGCGCATCGCGCCCGTCGACCGCCTCGGCGATGACCTCCAGGTCGTCCGTATACGACAGGAGAGCACGAATACCCTGGCGGACAATCGTGTGATTCTCGACGATGAGAACTTTTTTTGTACGCATCACAATCCCAAAAACGAAGACTCGATTCTCTTGGTACGGATGCAACAGGAAACGCGGCCACTCACCGATCCGACAGCGTCGCATTCCCGGATACAATATTGTTTTGTCATGTACCCGTCTGAACACGAAAACAACGCAAAGAATACAGCGCTTCTAGTTGCTAACGTGAATCCTACCAATCGAGTAAAGATTATATCGTCTCACGTCACCGACGACAATGCTCTTTTGCCCTGAAATCAATAAAGTACGTAAAAATTGGAATATTCAGGGATAACCCTTAGTGGTGGGACGTATGGTTTTTCGAGGGTTTTTTGTGTACGAAAGATTCCATGAAATGGCCTCAATCCCATTCCGCCAGGAGATCCGCCAGGATACTGTTGGAAGTAAAAAGCGAATCACGACTCAGCCGTACGTGGCTGTCCGTAACAACGACGGCGCCTTGGGAACCATAACGTTGAAACGATTTCTCAAACGCCTCCAGCGGCGATAGGCCGAACCGTCGCCGGAAGGACTCGATCTCCACGCCTTCGATCAATCGCAGGTTGAGCATGAGCGTTTCCGCCATCGCTTTGTAACCGGTCAGTCGCTCCTGTTCCGACGGGGGCGCTTCGGGGGGAGTAGCCTGGAGACATTGCAGATACCGGGACGTGTCCGGCCGGTTGGCGCGTCGAATCCCCCGGATATAGCTGCACGCGCCGGGACCGAGCCCGAGGTACGATTGATTTCGCCAGTAGACGAGGTTGTGGCGACAGCGAAATCCCGGCTGGGCGAAATTCGAGATTTCATAATGTTCATACCCCGCCGAGGTCAGCCGTTCGATCGCCTGGTCGAACATGCGGCGCTGCGTCTCGTCGTCGGTTTCCTCCACGCGCCCGGCCTGGAGATCGTCGCCCAGCGGCGTGCCGGCCTCGAAACTCAGGGCGTAGCAACTGACGTGTTGCGGCTGAAGCCCGATGGCGGCCTCCAGACTCTCCCGCCAGGACTCTTCCGATTGCCCCGGAATGGCGTAGATCAGATCCAGTCCCAGATTCCGCGATCCCGCCGCGCGAAGCGCATCCACGGCCTTGTAAATCTCCCCGGCGCGATGAATACGGCCCAGGAACGCCAGTTCCTCATCCCGGAAGGATTGCGCCCCCAGCGAGACGCGATTGACCCCGCCGTCGATCATCGCTCTGGCGAGGGCGGCGTCGATGGTTCCGGGATTGGCTTCGATACTGATTTCCGCGTCGCCTTTCGCCGGGGGCGTCAGTTCCCGCAACAAACGCGCCAGCCGTTCGGCGCCCAACAGCGTGGGCGTTCCTCCGCCGAAGAAGATGCTCGCAAAAGGCCCGGGCGCTTCGGATTCTCGAAGGCGTCGTTCCGCGAGGACGGATTCGACGTAGGCGTCCATCGTCTCGTCGTCGGCGGGGCGCGAATAGAAGTCGCAATACCGACATTTCGCCCGGCAGAACGGAACGTGGACGTACAGCGCCCCGGGCGGGTTGGGCGTCTCGGCGTCGACCCGCGGGACAAAAGCCTGATTTTCCTTGCAGGAATTCACGATCATTCGTACCATGAGAGTTTCACCGGCGAAAAACGCCGGGATATCCTTTGTATCCGAAAACGACGCGGAGAAGAACGATTTTCCTCGCGGGGAATCGGGTGATTCCCGTTTCCGCGCGAGGGGATGTTTCCCCAAGAGGCAGGATAGTTCCATGGACGTACATCTGATCATGTTCAAGACCAACGGCCAGCAGAAATCCATCCCCATCACCAAACCGCAAACCGTTCTGGGGCGCGGCGCCGATTGCGACCTTCGGATTCCCATCGAAAGCTGCTCCCGCCGGCAGTGTCAACTGGTGATCAGGGGCGAGGAGGTTCGCTTGCAGGATTTGGGTTCGTCCAACGGCACGTACGTGAACAACAACCGCGTGGAAGACGCCGTGCTCAAACCGGGCGACAAACTCATGATCGGCCCGATCACCATGACCGTGCGGATCAACGGCGTTCCGGCGGAGATCAAGGAATCTCCCTCGGCGATGGCGAACATGGACGACGTCGGCGGGGAACTCATCGGCGCCCGGGACGACGGGTCGTCCGCTTCACTCCTGGAGTTGGCGGATTCCTCCGACGCCGATATCGCGGAAGACGAGGAAGATCCCCTGGCGGAACTGGCCGCCGCCGGCGGAACGGTGGTCGAAGACGACCCCTTAGCGGCGCTGGAATCCCTCGTCGATAACGAAGAGGAAGAGAAATAACCCGGCTTTTTTATCCTGGATTTTTGATCGCTCGGCGGGAATTCGTTTCCGCCGAGTTTTTTTTGATTTTGGGAATCACACGTCCAGCGTGAACGTGTTGCCCGGATTGGGGGCGTGGACGTTCTGACACCCGGCGTCTCGCAGAATGCGTTCCATCGCCGCGGGCTGGGGCCCTTCGCCGTGCACGACGAACGCGCCGCGGAGCTTCGGGGCGATGGGACTCAGCAGGCGTATGAAATCGTCCTGGTCCGCGTGGGCGCTGAACCCGTTCATCACCTCCACCCGCGCCATCAACGGATACATCCTGCCGAAGATTTTCAGCTCCTTCCGGCGTTCGACGATACGTCGTCCCAACGTGTGCTGGGCCATAAATCCCACGACGCAGATCGTGTTCTTCTCGTCCCAGATGGTGTTCTTGAGATGGTGCAGGATGCGTCCCGCTTCGCACATGCCCGAAGACGCGACGATCACGTGCGAATCATTGCGCGCGTTGAGGGCCTTGGACTCCGCGACTTCCGTGACGTACGTCACCAGGCCGTGGTTTCCGAACAGGTCGCCGCCGCCGGCGTTCTTCCAGAATTCCCGCGCCTCGGCGTCGTAGCATTCGGGGTGTTTCTGGAACACTTCCGTCGCGTGGGTCGAAAGGGGCGAGTCCACGAAAATCGGCAGCGGCTCGATGAGTCCCTCGTGGATCGCGCGGACGAGGTAGTGCACCACGTTCTGCGTCCGCCCGACGCTGAAGGAGGGAATCACGATCTTTCCGCCGCGCGCGACGGTTTCCTGGATCACGTGCACCAGGCGTTCCTTCATGTCCGTGGGATTGTGGTGCTTCCGGTCGGCGTAGGTGCATTCGGTGATGAGGTAATCGACCTCCGGCAAGGGTTCAGCCGGGTCGCGCAGGATCGGCATGTTGAACCGCCCCATGTCGCCGGTGTAGAGAATCCGAATGGTATCCTCGCCGTGGAGTTCCACGAGCACGCAGGCCGACCCGAGGATGTGCCCGGCCTCGACGAACGTCACGGAAACCCCCTCGGCGGCCTCGAACGGCTGATTGATGGGCATCTGCTGAAAATGCTTCATCGCCGCGTGGGCGTCTTCGACCTTATACAGCGGGCGGATGTGTTCGGCCGGGGTCTTGGCGCGTTTGCGATTCCAGTATTCGGCGTCTTCCTCTTGAATGTGCGCCGAGTCGGCGAGCATGATCTCGCACAGGTCGCCTGTCGCGGGCGTGCAATACACCCTGCCGTTAAATCCTTTTCGCACGAGTTGCGGGATATTCCCGCTGTGATCGATGTGCGCGTGCGAGAGCAGCAAAGCGTCGATGCGTTTGGGATCGATGGGAAACGTTTTGTTACGTTCCACCGCCTCGGCGCGTCGGCCTTGGAACAGCCCGCAATCCAGCGCCAATACCGACTCGCCGGCGCGCAGCAGGTGCATCGACCCGGTGACCGTCCCCGCCGCCCCGTGAAACAGCAGCGACGGGGTTCCATCATTCGAAAAACCCGAAAACAGCTTATTGAGAAAATCCATGCGTGTTCAATTGATAAAAACGACGGGAATCAGGCCTGTTCCGCCACGCGGAAACTCTCCAATAGTATATCGGAAGTAGGAAGAACAAACCAGAGCGATCCTTCCTCAAGGCAGGAAGCTCGCCATGTCCCATCAGACTCATTTCGTGAGTCAGCATGCTTGTTTTGAGACAAATTCGACATGATTTTCTCGACGCCATTCTGGTTAATCTTCTGATATTAAGGGAGTTGCGAAGAAATAGCCCCCGTGCCGGGCTTTCCCAACCTGTACCGTTCTGCCCAATTCTGCCAAGTTCTGCCCCATCCTGTCCTGAAGAGAACGCGAATGACGCGAATAAAGACGAATTGATCAAAAAAAAAATTATGGGTGCCGTGGTTCGCGCAGCGCAGCGGAGCAACCACGTTATTCGAGGAGCGTGGTTGCTCCGCTGCGCTGCGCGAACCACGGCACCCTTGTATCTTTTGCATTCTGTTCGAATTATTCGTTTTCATTCGCGGTATCTTTTTTTTCAGCGCATACAGTATGCGCAAACTAAGACAACGAAGATTTGAACATTTTCTTTCCAAAAAACTTGACTTTTATGTCTAGTTATACGATAATGTCTATAGGGAAAGATAATGAAAACCAAATGTCACAGCCTCGATATAAGACGATATGAGTGAAATACCAAATTTCACGGATGATGGGTTGCTCCCCCCAGGCGATTACGAAGTCACCTTCGATGAGTTGAGAGCATCGATTCTCGTGGTAGGCCCGTCGGGTACAATCGCCTCATCAACATGGGACGGCTCATGGCGAAGGCGCCTGGTTGACAATCTGGAATTGCTGGTGACGCAACTCCGGCAAGTAGGTATTACGGAGATCTTCGCGGATGGTTCCTTTGTCGAGGATAAGGATCATCCCAACGATATCGACGGATACTTCGTCTGCGACTTGAAGCGTTTGGCGTCAGGCGAATTGGAACGAGACCTGAACCTGCTTGATCCTCACAAAATATGGACATGGGATCCCGCGACTCGACGTGCGTATCGTGGGTATCCCAAGAAACAATTGCCCATGTGGCATCAGTACCGTATCGAATTATATCCGCATTTCGGCCAGCCTTCCGGGATCACGGATGAGTACGGAAATGAACTCGAATTCCCGGCCGCTTTCCGAAAATGCCGGCGAGACGGTCAGGCGCGAGGCATCGTCAAGATCAAGAGGTGAATCATGATTCGAAATGAAAAAGAATACAAGGAGGCGGTGAATCGCATTCGAGAGGAAGAAGACCGCCTGGCGGAGCAAGAAGAACAACTGAAAAGCATGGGTCTTTCTCCGGAGGAGATTAAGAGAGCGTTGGACCCTATGCGATCCTTTCATCAGCAACTGGAGGAAGAAGTCCAAGGCTACGAACGTCTTCGACGAGGAGAATTCGACGAAGTCCGCAACCTGCAAGGCATCGGGCAGTTACTCGTGTCCCTTCGCATCGCCAAAGGGCTGACGCAACGAGAATTCGCCGAAAGGCTGCATGTGCACGAAACGCAGGTTTCGCGTGATGAACGCAACGAATATCACGGCATAACCCTCGACCGTGCCGCTCGCATCCTGGAAACCTTAGGCGTTGAAGTGCGAAGCCGTGTTGAGATATCTGAAAAGGAACTCTGCGCATGACAGGTACAAGAGGAAAAAGGGCACGTGAACGAACGTCGCATTATCCCCCCTGGTCTTCCAGCACGTCCGTCAGGAGGTATTGATGCTTGTACTGCTCGCTTCTACCGTGGCGGCGGCGGATGTTTTCTCGCTCCGCCTGCTCCAGCGCCCCGTCGGGCAGGAGGATCGGCTGAATCGGGCCTAGGCGCCGGTCCTTGCGCTTCGAGGCGTATTCCATGTTCAACTCGCCCAGCGCCTCGTCGAGCGTTTCCGCCAGCACCATCGGGTCGGCCAGGCCGTCCGGTTCCATGCGGAGTTCGTAATAGGGCGTCTGGGCGAAGCGCGGCTGCATTACGAACCGTTCGACCGCCTGGCGCGTTTTGCGACGGGCGATGCGCATCGCCTCGACCACCTGGTGCTCGGTGATCTTCTCGCCGGTGATGTTGGCGGTGTGCAGGCCTCGCGAAAGAAACTCGAAGACCGGGCTTTGCTCGAAGAAATCCACCACGCGCACGCGGTCGTCGAGGTTGTAGCGGTACAGGCCCGCCCAGTTGGTCGTCACGAGGAAATATTCCTCGCCGACCTGCAGTTCGTGGGCGCGAAGGGTGTCGGGGTTGGTCTTCTCATGCTGATCGGCGGGGATGAATTCCAGGAGATTCGACGTGATCTCCGCCACCCCCGCGGAGGTTTCGTCCTCCAGGGGTACGGAGAAGCGGCCTTCACTCGCCAGCAGTCCGATGTCGCGGATCGGGACGCCCGGGAAAAATTCCCGCAACCGGTGTAGGTACAGCTTCAGCGTCCCGCCGGTCCAGTGGGTCAGAAACGCCGGCTGCCAGAAATGACTCGGCAGGAGCACACCGTCCGCGGCGATTCCGTCCTGTAACTTTCGCGCCAGTTTGGATTGCCGACGAAATTTCACGTTCTTCGCCTCTTTCGGCAGGGCGTCGGCGGGCGGGGTGAACGTGCCGTTGTGCACATCCTCGATCAACCGGTCCGCGAACCGCTGGGCGGTTTCCACCAGCTTGATCACGCTGGAGGGATTGGCGGTCGTCAGGAACGCCACGTCCCTTCCGATGCTGAACCGGAGGATCGTGTAGTACCGCGTCGCGGGATCGGCGATCTCCGCGGCCCAGTGCGGCACGACGTACATGCGTCGGACGATTTTTTTCTGCGTCTTGGCGAGCAGCCCGCTGATCGCCCCGCAGGGCACGCCCGTGGGGCTGAGTTGCTCGCGCGTGGAGGAGGAAATCTGCACGATGGGTCGCAGCCAGGCGTGCTTGTGCTTGTTGAGGGTGCGGATACCGAAGATATTCCATCCGCGACGAATGTCGGCGAGGAACCGCGACGTGACGGGAATGTGCTTCGGTTCCCCGGTCGTGCCGCTGGTCATGGAGAACATCAGCACCTTCTCGTGCGCCGGGAGCAGGGCGGTGGTTTTCCCTTCCAGCACCCGCCGCATGTAAGGGCGCAGCGTGTCGTACGTCTGAATCGGGACGGCCCGGCGGAATTCCTCATACGTGCGGACGCTCCCCAGGCCGTGATCGCGGGCGAAGTCGGTTTTCGCGTGGGCCGCCAGAAACTCCACCAGCCATTCGTCCTGCGTTTCGCGCGTGCGCGTGTGCGCGCGAAGAAACGCGAGCAACTGCACGGTGGCGTGCAACGCGCCGAGTTTCGCCACCGGCCTGAGGATTTGCTGCCGAAGTCCCATACCCCGTCAAGTATACCGCAATGACCTTCTCGGACGGAATACTTCAATCACGCCCTGCCGAGATATTCTCCCGTCCGCGTGTCCACCTTGATCGTCTCCCCGTTTTCGACGAACGCCGGAACTCTCACCCTCGCGCCGCCCTCGCACACCGCCTCCTTGAGCTGGTTCGTCGCCGTGGCGCCCTTCACCTGCGGCGGGGTATCCTCCACTTTCAGTTCCACCGTCGTGGGCAGTTCCACGGAAATCGCCCTGCCCTCCACGGACGCCACACCGCAATGACAGTTCGGCGTCAGGTACACCGAATCGTTTCCGATCATCTCCCCGGGAATCTCAACCTGCTCGTAGTTCCCCGGATCCATGAACACGTAGTTCGCGCCGTCGAAATACAGGTATTCCATGTCCTTACGCGTGAGAAAGACTTCGTCGAACAACTCGTCCACGCGAAATCGCTCCTTGATGTTCTGCCCGGTCTGGAAATTCTTCAGGTCGATCACCTGATAGCTGCGCCAGTTGCCCTTGGCGACCTTTTCGTTGTTGATGCAGACCCACAGGCCGTTCTTGTAATTGACAGCCATCCCGCGACGCAAATCGATAGCCTTGATGCTCATAGAAACTCCAATGATTCTGAAGGAAACCTGATTCCGCGAAGGATACCCGAAACCGCGCCGTTTGGCAACTCCCCCCGCCGAAACGGATTACAGCCTTCTTCGTCCGGTGGGGCGGCGATTGCTTCGGACGCCCTGCGGGTTGGGTTTCTTTTCCGCCTGCCTGGTCAGGCGCGGCAGGTTCGAGGGGAAAGGATGGTCTTCCACGATCGTGACCGGTTGTCCGACGAGCTTTTCGATGTCCGTCAGGAGCGTTCGCTCCTCCAGCGTGCAGAACGACATCGACACGCCGCGCGCCCCCGCGCGTCCGGTTCTGCCGATGCGGTGCACGTACACCTCCGCCTCGCGCGGGAGTTCGTAATTGATCACGTGCGAAACGTCCTCGACGTCCAGTCCTCGCGCGGCGATGTCGCTGGCGACCAGAATCGGCTTTTTGCCCTTCCGGAAATTCTCCAGCGCCCGCTTGCGCGCCTGCTGGTTGCGGTCGGAGTGGATGACGTCGGCTTTGAAACCGGCCGCCTTGAGCTCCTGCACCAGCACGTCGGCCCGTCGCTTGGTCTGCGTGAACACCAGCGCCCGGCGGACGTCTTCCGTGCGCAGCAGATGCTTCAGCAGATCGCTGCGTTGGGCCCACTCCACGAGATAGAAGCGCTGCTCGATGGTGTCGATCACGGGCGCTTCGGGCGCGACGCGAATCTCCGCCGGGTCGCGCAGGATCGCGTTTGCCAGGTGCTGGATTTTCGGCGGCATCGTCGCGCTGAACAGCAGCGACTGGCGCTGTTCGGGCACGTACGAGAGAATCCGCCAGATGTCCTCGATGAATCCCATGTCGAGCATGCGGTCGGCTTCGTCGAGCACGAAGATTTCCAGTTGCCCCAGGTCGACGTGTCCCTGTCCGATCAGGTCGATCAGTCGGCCTGGCGTCGCCACGACGATATCCACGCCTTCGCGCAGCGCGCGGGTCTGCCCGCGCTGGCGTACCCCGCCGAAGATGACCGTGTGCTTCAAGCCCGTCCCGGCGCCGTAGGCGTCGATGCACTGTCCGATCTGGGCGGTCAGTTCGCGCGTCGGCGAGAGGATCAGGCAGCGGATCGGGTGGGCGTGTCGGTCGGCCTGCTTTTTCGTGGGGTGCGGGCGCCGTCCGAGGCGCTGGAGGATCGGGAGCGAGAAGGCGGCTGTCTTGCCCGTGCCCGTCTGGGCGCAACCCAGCACGTCCCGTCCTTCCAGAATCGGCCCGATGGCCCGCGATTGAATCGGTGTCGGTACGGTATATCCCCGGCCTTCCACGGCGGAGAGAATCGGTTCGGCAAGTCCTAAGGATCGAAACGGCATAGGTGATTTCAGTAACCGAGTGTGCTGTATCCAATCCACCCTGGATCGGAAACCCCAGAGTATACCGAATCGACGGAGAAATCACACGGGAAACTCTTCGAGGTTCGTATTGAGTGTGCGAGGATAAATCATGGCGGCCTCAGGCGGCGGCTTTTTCTTGTGTCCAGTAGGTTCGCCACAGGCCGCTGTGATAGATGG
>JAFGJE010000131.1 GCA_016929245.1 Phycisphaerae bacterium | reverse complement strand
GGCCTTCCAGAGCGAGGAAACCAGCAACACCGTCGTCGGGCAGGTCGGCGAGGCCCGCTGGACCTACGCCGTGAGCAAGCTCGCCGAAGAACACCTCGCCATCGCGTACTACCAGGAGCGCTGGTTGCCGACGGCGGTCGTAAGGCCTTTCAACGTTTACGGGCCTGGGCAGGTCGGCACGGGCGCGCTGCGGACGTTCATCCTGCGGGCGCTGAAGGATGAGACCATCGAGATTCACGGCGACGGCACGCAGATTCGCGCCTGGTGTTTCGTGGACGACATGGTCGACGGCGTGCTGCTGGCGATGGCGCACCCGAAAGCGGTCGGCGAGTCGTTCAACATCGGAAACGCCCGCGCGGTCGTGACGATCAGCGGCCTGGCGAACACCGTCGTGCGCGTCCTGGGCGCCAAGAGCAAACTCATCTACACCCGCAAAGACTACGCCGACGTGGAACTCCGCGTGCCGTCCGTGCGAAAGGCCCGCGAACTTCTGGGATTCGAGGCGAAAGTGGACCTGGAAGAGGGCATCAAACGCTCGGCGGAGTTTTATAAGAAAACGATGGAGTAGGCGCTGACGGAAATAACGAGCCGGGCCTGTCAAGGCCCGGACGACGCGAACCCCGGACGAGTGAAACCCGTCACATCCAAATCCCAAACTGATTCCTTCATGTCCGATCCACAACGGAATTCCGATGATCGCCAAACTCCCAGCCGTCTTGGGACGGCGGGATTGCTTCTCTGGATGCTGGGCGTGATGCTGTTCGGGTGGTTTCTCCTGGACGGACCGGCGGTCTCCAGTATCGTGAAGCGCGTCGGTCCGCTGAAGAGCGCCCGGCAGGCGACGCGCTGCGCGTTGGGAGAACCCGCGGAATCCACCGCGGCGACGAACGGGGATGTTCAGCCATGATCTTCCTGACTCTCCTGCTCCTGGTCGTCTACAGCTTCGCCTGCCTGTCGCTGGGGTTGGTGCTGCTGCGATGCTTCGTCGGCCGCGAAATGTTACAATCCCTGCCTGTTCCTTCGGCGCGGGTCATGTCGGGATTCCTGCTTGGCGGAGGGGTGTTGGCGAATGTCTGGTTGCTGGTGTCCCTCCTGCCGGGGAAATGGTTTCGCCTGCCCGTCGTGGGGAGCCTGTTGCTGGTTTCCGCGGTGGTCGGGGCGGTTCCGGCGGCCCGCGCGTTGGGAAGCGTTGTTCGTCAGTTCATCTTGTCTTTCAAGGCGATCTGTCGGAGTCATTGGTTCTGGGCGGCGTTGGCGGCAGCGGCGCTGGCGTTTCCCGTGCTCTATGCCCTCGCGGCGGCGCTGCCGCCCCGCAGCGACGCGGCGGCGTGGTACTTCGCGCTGCCGAAGTTGCTCGCCCACGAGGGAAGTCTCCGTCCCTTGCCGGGATATGAATTTTTCTCGCAGATCGGGCTGCACGGCGAGTTGCACGCGGCGGCGTTGATGCTCCTGGGCGATCCGCGCGCCGCGACGATGTTCGCGGGATTCCTCGGCGTCGCCGCGGTGATGCTGCTGATCGAAATCGCCCGGCAGGCGGGCGTCGGACGACATGGACGATGGACGCTCTTTCTTCTGGCCTATACGTCCACCGCGTTTATTTTCCTGACCTTCGCCGGGCGGTTGGACCTGTTCGGGATCGCGATGTCGCTGGCGGCGGTCTATTGGGCGTTGCGGACGAACCCGCGGCCCGGCGTGCTGATCCTGGTGGGGGTTCTGGGGTGTTTCGGCGTCGTCGCCAAAGCCACCTACGCCCTGACGACGGTTCCGATGCTCGCGATCCTGCTGCTGTGGAGAACGTGGCTGAGAGCGGATAAGGGTCATCGTTTATTCGCGGTTCTTCGGGTTTGGGGTTGGTGTCTGCTGGGCGCCGTCATCGCGGTGATCCCGCACGCGGTCAAAAATATCGTCCTGTACGGCCCGGAATATATCCTCGCGCCGTTTTTCGTGCCGGCGACGGGACACGACTGGTCGGGATCGCGGATTCTCACCGACGCCCAGGCGGCGCGGGTTCTCTGGACGTATCCGGTGTCGATCTTTCTGGGGCAATTCCCGGGCATGTTCGGTTCGATCAACGCGGCGGTTCTGGCGCTCTGGCCGTTGACGTTGCTGCTACCCCGCCCGAAGCGTTTTCTCGATAGTACGCTGGTGCAACTGACTCTCGTCGGATTTCTCGGTGTGACGATTTTCATTCTGTTGCAGACGTGGAATTTTTCCCTGCGTTATTTCATGCCGGCGTTGCTGCTTCTTCTGCTCGCGCCGGCCGCGGCGGTGGATTTCGTATGGAATTCTTCGCGCATTCGCGTCGCGTTGAAAATCGGCGTGGCGGTGGTGCTGGTGATGGCGGCTGCGGAGCGGTTCAATCGCACGAAGGGACATCCCGGCGACGGACTGAAGTACATTCTCGGTCAGGTCAATGCGCTGGAAGTATCCGAATCCTCCGCGCGGATGTGCCAAGCCGTCAACGACCGCGCCCGGCCGGGCGATCGCGTGTTTCTGGCGACGAAGTATCCGTATTTCCTCAAGCCGGAACTGATTGCCTCCGCCGCCGGCAGCGACGAACGTCGGGCGGTGGAACGGCAACCCACACCCGCCGATCGTTGGCGGAAATGTTACACGGACGGATTTCGGTTCCTTTGCATCGGATACCAGGGGGGGAAACTGGACGCGAAACGTCGTCAATTCAAAATCTATAAAGGATACGGCTGGTTGTGCAGTAAAGACCTGCCGGACGAGCTGGAACTGATCTGTCGGTATTGGGGTCCCGAACAACCCAGGCCGAATGATTACGCCGTATTCGAGCTGCGTTCCGCGAACCACGGCGCCCATAAGGAATGAAACAAGAAGTATCGGCAGTGAAATTATCCCGTTTTCATCATGATTCTTCCGCCGGGCCGATTGGCGTCGGAAGGACGATTCTGGATTTGGCGGTGATTACCGCCGTCGTGGCGGTGATGGTCGCCCTTCGCGCCCATGCGCCGTCGAGCACGCATCGGTACGCCCAGGCGTGGCAGATTCGCGCCAGCCTGGATCACCTGCAAGCCGGAAGCCTGCTGCTGCCGCGAATCGATTCTCCGAATCCCTTCAACCCCCAGAAACGGGATTTTGCCCGCAAACCGCAGATGTACGCCTGGCTGACGACGGCGGCGATGAAACTCACCGGTTCGCGCGGCGGGTGGGTCTATCGCACGCCGACGATTCTTTCCGCCTGGGGATTGGCGATTCTCGTGTATCTGCTGGGACGACGCTGGTATTCCCGCCGGGCGGGACTCCTCGCCGCCGTCTTCTGGGCGACGATAATGCAGATGAACAAGCTGATCTACCTCGCCACCACGGATATGCTCCTGGCGTGGTGGATCGTCCTGGCGGTGTTCTGCGCGGATCGCGTGCTGTATCACCCCGCGGGGCGACGATGGTGCTGGTTGACGGCGTTCTGGCTGGCGATGCTCGCCGCCGCCTTGACGAAGGGTTGGGGGATCGTGAATCTTGTCGTGCTGGGATTGTTCATCGCCCTGGCGTCGGCGTTCGGGCCGGGTTTCGCGGTGCTGCGCAAGGCGGCGGGGGTGGACAAAGCGGTTCTTTTCTTGCGTCTGCTCTTGCGACGCTGTTGGACGGCTGGGCGGCGAGTGAAGCTGGGGTGGGGATTGCTGTTGTTGATCGCGGTGAGTATTCCGCTGTGGTGGGGCATGCTGCACATCGGCGGGCAAGCGTTTCGTGACAAAACCTATTTCGAGGTGGTGCAGCGCATCACCGGCCAGGGCGCCGACGCCCCGCATCGGGCGAGTGGTCCGGCGCCGCTCCATCTATATTACAACACGCTTCCCGCGTCGATTTTCGCCGGGTGCGCGTTTTTCTTCGTTCCGTTTCGGCGCTGGTTGCGTCACGGGAGTTCCATCGCGCTGCCGGTCTGCTGGATCGTCGCGGTGGTGCTGGCGTTCACGATTCCCGCGGGATTCCGCCCGGATTACCTTCTGCCGTGTTATCCCGCCGCGGCGTTGCTGGCCGGCTGGGCGACGGTGGAATTCACCCGTCCGGAACGATACGACGGAAAAGTCGGAAAGCACTTGCGGAGGATCTGCCAGGCGACGGCGGCGATACTGACGGCGGGACTGGTGCTGATCCCCGCGATGTATTTACTCGCCGATGTGATTCCGGCCTTGGGGGAATCATTGACGATTCCCGCGCAAACCGCTTCCGGCACGTGGGTGATCCTGGCGATCCTCCCGGCGGTGGGTTTGGCGGGGTTGTACGTGTGGGTGCGGTCGGTTCGCCGAAAATCCTTCCTTCCGACGGCGATCCTCGCGTGCGTGGGGATGATCGGGGTGTCGTTCTTCTACACGCATTTCTGGTCGCGGGACGCCCGCAGCGGCGACGGCGAGACGATGATTCGATTCGCCCGTGAGATTCAGCCGATCGTGGGCCGGGATGATTTCGCGATCTACAACGCCCAGAAACTCTGCACCGAGGTGCACCTGGGGCGATTCGGACAGTGGCTTGACGCCAAACCCGAGGATGTCGTGAAGTATCTCCGCCGCCGGCCGGTGCGATGGCTGATCACGTCGGATTTCGGCCTGGTCGCGCTGGGAGCGTATCGGAGTGATCCTGCCGGGGAGGTGAAGTTCAAAAACGCCCAGGACGGCACGTCCCTGCGATGTCATGTTGCGCCGCGGGATCTGGGCGCGTTGCGCGTCCGCAGCCCGCAGCCGATCGAGTTCGAGTCGTGGGGGCGAATCTACCTGATCGAACTGACCGGATCGGTAACCCCGACGTCGGAACCCTACAATCCGGGATACATTTCCGATCCGGTGAAATAGAGGTACAAAAACCTGTAACGAGTTTGCCGTTCCCGTCATTGAAGAATAACTGATTCCATGATAAAATAAACACATGCCTGAATTATCCCGATTTTTAGGGATTGTAATCGGTATGTTTGCCCGAGAGCATCCGCCGCCGCATTTTCACGCGGTCTATGGAGAATACCAGATTACCGTTGATATTCAGACGGGTGTTGTTCATGGAGATTTTCCCAAACGGGCATTACGACTGGTTTTGGAATGGATGGATTTGCATAAAGACGAACTGTTACAGGATTGGGATTTGATTCAGGCGGGTCGACCCGCGAATAAAATTACACCTTTGGAGTGACCGTCATGATTCCCAAAATCGTGGAAGCGCATTTCCGGCATGATTACACGATATTCATTCGTTTTTCCGATGGAACGGAAGGGGAAGTAGACCTGGAAAACGAGCTTCATGGAGAATTGTTCGAATCCTTACGGGATGTAACCGTGTTTCAAACCTTCGCGATTCATCCGGAATTTTATACTCTCTGCTGGCCGAACGGTGCGGATCTTGCACCGGAATTTCTTTACGAAAAAGTGCAGATACCGGCGTAGATACCGAGGGTATTGTTATTTCGGGGGAGTTTTCTCGGATTTTTCGTCTTCATCTTTCACACCCACGAAGGCGGTCATCGCCAGCTTCAAAGCGGTCTCGGCGGGCATGTCCACCGGTTCGATTTGTTCCGGGGTCGCGTAAACGATGGGTCCGCCGATCATGTATCCCAGCGGCAGGTAGACCAGCACGCTTTCGTCGCCTTCAGGTCGCCCGGCTGGGGTTTCGTTCGTGACGATGCCCAGCATTTTCAATCCCTCACCGGCGGGTTTGTACAGCACCACCCGTCCCATCGATCCCTGCTGCCCACCGAAGATTTTCATCAGGTCCCGGATGGATTCGTAAATCGTTTTGACCCCCGGAACCGACGAGAGAAGATGGTCCAGCAGGTTGAAGAATTTCTGGAACAACCAGACGTTGCCCAGCAGGCCCGTCAGGTACACGCCCACCAGCACGACCGCCACGCCGATCGCGCCGGCCCAGACGCGGTATTCCGGCTGAATCTGCTCGACCAATCCGACGGAATCCATGAGATTGTATCCCATTTTTCCCAGCGCGGTCCCGATCCAGACGATCAACCAAACCGTCAGCGCCAGGGGAATCAGGATCAACGCGCCGGTCATAAACGTCTTGATGATTTTTTTCATGACGAGTCTCCCGTGATATGCCACCGGAGGGATTGTACTACAAATGGGGACTGGGAACTAGGGATTTGGGAACTGGAAGACTATCCCAGCTCGAAGATCGACTGGGTTTTGACGATGGTCATCGCTTCGGGGAAGGCGTGGAACGCCAGCACGTGGATTTCGTTGGGTTTGGCGTCGCAACTGATGTAGGAAAACGGCGTCAGGTCGCGATACATCCACTGGGGGAAGGGCACGAACAATCCTCGCCTCGCGCCGCGCCGGGCCAGGTCGTGATGAGTGTTTCGATAGACCGCCGAACTCATCGTCTCGGCCTGGAGGTTCATCATGTAGTTGATGCCGTCGATTTGCTTTCGTTCGTGGGCTTTCTCGCCGTGGAAGGGCAGGCAGAGCATCTGTCCGCGCGCGGGCAGCGGAATGTCGTGCTCGCCGGCGACGACTTCCACCAGCGTTTCGCCGCCGCGGTAAAATCCGATCACGTGCGCGCAGCCGGTGATCCACACCTGGGCCTCGTACCCGCTTTTGCGGACGTGCAGGTCCTCGTGGATGTCGAACAGTTCCGGGTGCAACGGCC
This sequence comes from Phycisphaerae bacterium, assembly GCA_016929245.1. Lineage (GTDB taxonomy): Bacteria > Planctomycetota > Phycisphaerae > SM23-33 > SM23-33 > JAFGEJ01. The sequence continues at coordinate 12,733 of JAFGJE010000131.1, read as the reverse complement.
GATCGAACAGGAACAGCCGCAGCGACTCGAGTCGTTGTATTTGCCCGATACTCATCCTATAAATCATTATACCACGGAACGGGAAAAGTCCAGTACCGGGAATTTACGGGTTCCACGATTCAATAATTTGTCATCCTGAGCGGAGCGCAGCGAAGTCGAAGGACCTCACGGGTAGCTGGGCGTAAGGTCCTTCGACTTCGCTGCGCTCCGCTCAGGATGACAACCCGGGGGGTGTTCCGGTTGCATTGCTCCGTTGGATATGCCAGAATACTCACCCGCGACGGATTCCGTCGTTTTTTTCCAGAGCTATTTTGCGTAAACGTATTGCCATTCTGGGTTCCACCGGCAGCATCGGCCGGCAGGCGTTGGCGTGGCTGGCCGGCGCGCCGGAGATGCGCGTCTGCGCGCTGGGCGCGGGGAACAACGCCTCTCTGCTGGCGGAACAAACCAGAACCCATCAACCCGAAGCGGTCGGTCTGGCGAGTGAATCATCCGTCGAAACCTTACGGCGGTCTCTTGCCCGGAATGTGGAATTATTCACCGGCCCGGAGGCGATGTGCGAGCTGATCCGTCGCACGCAGCCGGACATCGTTCTGTCGGCCGTCGTGGGCGCGGCGGGACTTACATCCACCCTCACCGCCATCCAGTGCGGCGCGACGCTGGCGCTGGCGAACAAGGAATCCCTCGTCTGCGCGGGAGAAATCGTCATACCGGCAGCCCGACGCGCCGGGGTGGCGGTGCTTCCGGTCGACAGCGAACACGCGGGGATTTTTCAGTGCCTCCAGGGCGCCCGACGAAAGGACGTCCGTCGCGTGATCCTCACCTCCTCCGGCGGGGCGCTGCGGGACGCCTCCGACGAGGAAGCCGAACAGGCCGGCGTCGAACAGGCGTTGGCGCATCCGACGTGGGAAATGGGAAAAAAGATCACCATCGACTCAGCCACCCTGATGAACAAGACCCTCGAAATCATCGAGGCCCACTGGTTGTTCGACCTCGCCCCGGAGCAGATCGAGGTGGTCATCCATCCGCAGTCCATCATTCACGCGATGGTGGAATTTTCCGACGGATCGATGCTGGCGCACCTTGCCAGTCCCGACATGAAAGGCCCGATCGCCCACGCCCTGTCGTACCCGGATCGACCCGCGGAGCGAACGACCGCGCCGATCGACCTGGCGAAACTGGGCAGCCTGGAGTTTCGGCCCGTGGAAGGGCGCTTCGCCCGGGCGGTGAGTCTGGCGTACGAAGCGATCCGCCGCGGCGGGGCAACCGGCGCGATTCTCAATGCCGCCAACGAAGCCGCCGTCGAGGCGTTCCTGCGGGGGGAGATTCGATTCGGCAGGATTGTGACTCTCGTGGAAACCGTGCTGAAACGCGCGGAAGACGAGAGTTTTCTGGATACACCGACAGCGAAAACCGATGAAACCAATACGCTCCCGGCGCTATTGGCTGCCGACGCCTGGGCGCGGAAGGAAGTGGAGCAATTACTTACGGACGAATAAAGATAACCACAGAGGCACAGAGGACACAGAGTGAAAATATCACAAAAAGAAATAATTGAATTATCCGTATTTCATTTATTTACCTCTGTGATCTCTGTGTCTCCGCGGTAAATCATCTTCCGTCATAACCATGGTAAGGATTTAACTATGCTGGCAAACGTTGTTACGGACATTCTTTCACAGATCGTTTGGCCTCTCGTGCAGTTCATTCTCGGACTGGGCGTGGTGGTGTTTTTCCACGAACTGGGACACTTCCTGGCGGCCCGGTGGGCGGGGATCAAGGTGGAGCGTTTCGCCATCGGCATGGGCCCGCGGTTGTGGGGCGTCGTGAAAGGCGAAACCGACTACTGCATCTGCGCGATTCCCTTGGGCGGGTACGTCAAAATGCTCGGGCAGGAGGATTTCAAACCCGTCGAGGGCGAAGACGGCATCGATCCGCGATCCTTTCTCGCCAAGCCCGTCGGCAAGCGCATGGTGGTGATTTCCGCGGGCGTGGTGATGAACGTGATCCTGGCGGCGGTGCTGTTTATCATCATCGGGATGGTCGGCAAGAAGGACAACGCCCCCATCGTCGGGGACGTGTCCCCCGCGTTACCCGTCGCCTATGCGACGATCACCTGGGAACCCACCGCCGACGTCAAAAACGCGACGCCTCCGGCGTCCGACACCGGTCTGCAACCCGGCGACCGCATCGTGAGTATCAACGGCGAAGCGGTGAAGCATTTCGGCGACATCCATAAAGACGCGATCCTGGCCCAGAAAGGCGAAACCTTCGACTTCGTCATCCAGCGCGACGCGGACGGGGTGACGTGGACGGGCAAAACGCGCGTGCCGGTGAAATACAGCGAGCAGGAGGGGATCAACCAGTTCGGCTTGTCTCCCGCGCTGAGTCTGAAGGTCGGCAAGAACACGGAACTGATCCGCGAGATTCCCTTCCAGGAAGGCGACCTTGTCAAGGCGATCAACGGCCAGGCGGTCAAACATCAATGGCGGCTGAATGTTTTTGCCGAGGGCCTTGACGGTAAGGAATGCACCGTGACGGTGGAGCGGGAAAACGGCGAAGAGAGTCCCGTGAAAACGGTGGACATCCCCGTTTCGCCGACCGTCCTGACACGCGGCGATATATGGTACCAGCGCGACGGTTCGCGCGTGGTCGGCTGGCCGGTCGATCCGCCGACCGACGCAACCGAGGAGGCCGCGGCGAAAAACGCGTACCTGCAAACCCCCGACGGAAAGACGTTGACGCTGCCGAGCGACGACCTGATCGGCGGGGCAGCCGTGCTGCTGGACGTTTTAGGCATGACGCCGCGAATCAAAGTCGATGCCGTCGTGAAAGGCGGGGTGATCTTCCGAAGTCCCGCGCAAAAGGCGGGGCTGCAACCCGGCGATATCATCCTGTCCTACGCGGATCGTCCCACGCCCAGCGGGAGGGAGTTTCTGGAGATCAGTAAAGACGTGGGTTCGGCGCCCACGAGCATCGTGGTGCGGCGCGGTAAAGAGGTGTTGCATCTGACCATTACCCCTTCGGAACGGGACGGAAGCGCGAAGGTCGGTATCGCCCAGGGCCCGGACCTTGCCCATCCGATCGTGGGATCGGTGCGCGAAAACTCCCCCGCCGCGAAGATCGGTATCGAAAAAGGCGCGGAAATCATCGCGATCAACAACCAAAAGGTGCATTCCTGGCTGGACGTCATCACGACGCTGAAGAAATTCCAAGGCCAAAAGGTGGTTCTGCAGGGCAAGGTCGGCACGGAGGATCGTTCGTGGACGCTCGACGTGCTCGACAAGAATTCCTTCAATGCCGACGAGTATAAATGGTCGTTGCTCTCGGACGTTCCGTTTCTGCCCAAAACCGTCACGGTGTTGTATCGCAACCCCTTAAAAGCCGTCGCCTGGGGCGCCGCGGAGACGGGACGGCTGGTCGTTTTGACGTACAAATCCTTCGGGGCGATGATTCGCGGATCGGTGTCCGCCAAGAAGGCCGTCCAGGGACCCATCGGGATCGGCTCGCTGGCGGTGTCCGCGGCCCGGGAGGATTTCATGAGTCTTGTCCGGCTGATGGCGTTTCTGTCGGTCGCGCTGGCGGTGTTTAACTTCCTTCCGATTCCCGTGTTAGACGGCGGCCATGCGCTGCTGCTGATTATCGAAAAACTTCGCGGAAAACCCCTGCCGCTGAAATTCGTCAATATCCTCCAGATGGTCTTTCTCTTCCTGATCCTGGGCCTGTTCCTGCTGATCTCCTGGAACGACGTGCTGAGGATCCTGCGAAACCTCTGGTAAAAAAAGTGGCACCTTCAAGCGAGTCTTCTCGCTTGTGGGTGCTTTTGTTACAAAACTCAAATAAGCTTGTCGGAGCAGGTGCTCCACCGAGTACACCTCTAATTCCTGTAAATTTTCGGGGAACCTTTCTTCGCGTGGGGCGTCCAATCTTCCGTGACAAGTGGAATACCAACACGGGAGAGACGATCATGCGCAACTATCGAATCCTTATAACAGCGTCAGTATTGGGAATTTTCACGACCACCCTATTTGCCGACGGGCTGATCGTGCCCGTTCGGCCTGACGTGCGCGTCCGCGGCCAGTGGGCCGTGGAATACCATCACGTGGACATCCGCGTGCGGGATCAGGTCGCTTCGGTGAGTATCGATCAGAAATTCGTGAATCTCGGCAGCGGGATGATCGAAGTGGAATACCTTTTCCCCGTGCCGCCCGACGCGGCCATCGACAGCATGACGCTCGTGGTCAACGGAAAGGAATTCACCGCCAAACTCTTACAGGCCGACGAAGCCCGACGTATCTACGAGGAGATCGTGCGGAAGAAAAAAGATCCCGCGCTGCTGGAGTACGCCGGGTTCGGCCTGCTCCGAAGCCGGGCCTTCCCGCTGGAACCGGGCAAGCCCGCCCGAGTACAGGTGACGTACAAACAAATCTGCCGGAAGGACGCCGGGGCCGTCGAGGTGTGGTATCCGCTGAACACGGAAAAATTCTCCGCCCGGAATATCAACGACGTGCGCGTGACGGTGGATATTAAAGCCGACGCCGACATCGCGGCGGTCTACTCCCCCTCGCACAGCCTGGACGTGCAACGCCAAAACCCGCGGCACGTCATCGCCACGTATCACGAGAAAGACGCGCTTCCGACGACGGATATCCAGGTTTTTTATAAAACGTCGGGGGATGATGTGGCGGCAACTTTTTTGACGCATCAGCCGCACGCCTCGAAGGACGGCTATTTCCTGATGCTCGTGAGTCCCAACCCGCGTTTGAAGGACGCCAAACCCATGCCCAAGGACGTGGTCGTCGTGTTCGATCATTCCGGTTCGATGGCGGGCGATAAATTGCGCCAGACCAAGCAGGCGGTCGAATACATTTTGAAACATCTGAATCCCGAAGACCGCTTCAACGTGGTCGCGTACAACGACGGTGTGGAGTCGTTCAGCAAGTGTCTCCTGCCGGCCAAGGAAAAGAATATCACCGAAGCACTGGATATGCTGGATCGCATCGACGCGACCGGCGGAACGAACATCGCCGAAGCGCTGCAGACGGGCCTGGGGTCGTTGAAGGCGAAAATAAAAGAACACATTACATTGCCGAGCGGCAAGCCGGGACCGTGGCGTGAAATGCCTAATACGAATCCCACGTATATTATTTTTCTTACGGACGGCCTGCCGACGGTGGGCGTGACGGATGAGAAGTCGATACTCAAAACGGCAAGTGAGTACAACCAATGGAACGCGCGGATTTTCACCTTCGGCGTGGGATATGACGTCAACGTGCCGCTGCTCGATAAACTCACGGAACAGAACGGCGGGCGCGGCGATTACGTCAAACCCAGGGAACCCGTCGAGGCGAAAGTCACCGCGTTGTACAACAAAATTCGCAATCCGGTGATGACGAATCTGAGCGTCGAGATTCCGGGCGTGCGCATTCGAGACATGTATCCCCGCAAACTTGGCGACCTGTTCGAGGGGGATCAAATCGTAGTGGCGGGACGGTATGACAGCAAATTGAATCATTTGCCGTTACGGGAAAACGGTGAGATACACACGCAGTTGATCGTGAAAGGGAAATACCAGGATAAGGAAAAGGTGTTTGAGTATCCCGTTGCTTTTTCCATTTTCCAACGTCGCGGATATGACTTCATCGAAAAGCTCTGGGCCATGCGACGGGTGGGGTATCTGATGGACCAGGTGCAGTTGCACGGGAAGACGAAGGAAGTGGAGGATGAGATCATCCGGCTGTCACGCCAATACGGGATCATGACGCCGTATACGAGCTTCCTCGCCGACGAGACGACCAACCTGGCCGAGTCGCCGGAAGTCCGAAGGCGGGCGCGGGAATCCCTAGGCCGTTTGTATCACGCTAAAAGCGGCGGCGTCGCCCATCGCGGCGCGGTGATGCGCAAGGGATTGAATCAGGCGGTGTTCCTCGATGAATCGTTGAAAACCTCCGCACCCGGCGAAGCCATGGGACAGATGGTCGGCAACACCAGCGACCTCGCCTACGAAGCCGACAAGAAGGAATCCGTCGGAAACCTCCGGCAGGTGGGCAACCAGGCGGTGTATCGTCGCGGTAAGGTGTGGGTGGCAGCCAACGCCGCCAAACTCGACCCCGCCAAAGACAAGGACAAAATCCAGGTCGTCGAACGATTCAGCAAAACCTACTTCAATCTCATCCGCGCGAACACTGTAGCGGAAAACCAGGTACTCGCCAGCCAGCAACCGGAAGAGGAACTCCTCATCACACTGCGAGGCCGGGCGTATCTGATTCGATGAGCTAAACCTGCATCGGCAGGTTTCATAAACGGGTGGGGGAGGTCATAAAAACGCAACCCATTGCAGATGCAATGGGTTGCGTAGTCTTGACCCCACGGAGACTCGAACTCCGGTTACCGGGATGAAAACCCGGTGTCCTAGGCCGCTAGACGATGGGGCCGCTTGTCGTATCGCGAGAAAGCGACGCCCAGCCGCAAGGTGCGCGGCGTGAGGGTCGATCAGTGTATCGGATTTTCCCCGCTTGTCAATAGTCTCAAACCGAGTTTTTTTCCGTTTTGTCCTGCATCGGGCATCGGAAGAATTTTATTTCAGCCGGGAAAATCCTGAAGAATGAAAATGAATTTTTTCATCGCAAGTCTATAGACAATACAATCATGCTGTTGATTCGGTATCCAGGAGTTGCAAAAAAATTATTTTTATACCCGGAGTCAAAAAGATTTTCTTGTCGTTTTTGAAATCATCGGTTATAATTTGAACTCGGAGTCAGAAAATAGAGCCTTATTTTCATACGTATTGAAGTCCACCGGTGGTGGAACTCTAAGTCCGGTGGAGGGACATTAAGATGTAAACCCCTGTTTGGAGAGGGTGGTTATAACATGCGAAATCTGTGGGACGGGCGTGTTGTTTATACAGGACACCGTGTATTCCGAGGAACCCTTCTTTCGCTGTTAACCATCATTATGATGCTTTTGGTTACGGCACATTCTCAGGCGGTAGTTCTTCACCCCGGCGTGGCTGAACCGACCGTCAAACCCTCCGATGCCGTCGTAGGCCGCTGGAAGACGAACGCTTCCTGCGTGGCGATCGGCCGGGCGGACTGGAATACCTCCGGATATATCATCACCACGCGGCACCAGGGATACGGTGTGGGGACGTCGGTCTGGTTCGACGATGTGGAATATATCGTCGCCGAGCAGTGGTATGCTCCCCATGGGGAGCTTTATACCGCCGATCTTCGCGTCTGCCGGTTGGAGAACACCGCCGCCAACGGCGGGGGAAAAGCCAATCTCAGCGAGTTCGTTCTCTGGAACGACGACACGAACGAGCAGGGAAAGGAAATTGTCATCGGCGGATACGGAAAGACGCGCGGCACGGCGGGAACGAACTACTACGAATGGACCGGTTCGGACAATACCGAACTGCACTGGGGGGAAAACAGCGTCGATGGTTATTCCTGGGCGCCGTTGAGTACAACCGTTCGATCCGACGTGCTGGAGATCGACTTTGACGGCCCGACGACCACTGACGCGGCCATCGCCCAATGGGACTCCGGCGGGGGATGGTTCTTCCAGGATGAAGGCCAGTGGGTCGTCGCGGGTCTGGGGGCGTATGTGGATTATAACGGCAGGAGCTATTACGTCCCGCCCAACGACGACAATTTGGGCATCCGCGTCAGCTCCTACGCCGCCTGGATCGACGGGCTGATTGAGGAACATTACGAACCGTCCATACCGGGGGACGCGGATTTGGACAACACGGTGGGGATATTGGATTACATCATCTGGGCCAATAATTATACAGGATCGGGTGGAACGGGAAAGACATGGGCTACAGCAGATTTCAATTTTGACGAGGCCGTCGACTCGGCGGATTACACGATCTGGGCGACGAATTATGGTTCCACGTATTCCTCGATTCCGGTTGTGGTTCCCGAACCGTTGTCGTCTTGTCTTTTATCGGCAGGTCTTTTGACGATATGGCGTCGCAGAAAAATTGCGGGAATCGCATGGAAACAGTATCGGACGGACGTCCGTTAGGTTGTCACCGCGATTGGATAGCGGTCTTTGTTGTTGAATTTGAAATTGATAATACGAAGTATCCTTGGAGACATTGAAAGGAAGGAAGAAAAAATGAGTAGGTATTTATGCATTGGAATGGTGATGGTCATGAGCACCATGGCCTGGGCGGCGCATAACGTCAACGGCGTCATCGACTCCGGTGAATGGAGCACCGTTGTCACGGATTCCAGCAGCGATAACACTCCCGGCCATGTCGAGATGCTGAGTTGCGGCGCCGAAGTGGAAAATGATGGGTCGAATGACTACCTGTACTGGTACTGCGAAATTTCCCAGAACTGGACGGATTTCCAGGGGTATGCTGGCGGCGCCAAAAAGATTTTCCCCGGTCTGTGGATCGACGCCGATTGCAGCACCGCCACGTATCTGTCCGACAGTTCCGGCACTGGCAACGACAACTGTGCGGATAACGACAAAATGGAGTGGGGCAACGACACCCCCGTTTCCGGCGGTGTGGGAAACCATCGCGGTATCGATATCAACCTGGAACTCGGCCTGATCGGCGACTGGGTTAACGGCAGCAACACCGGCCCGAGCGGTGAAGGTCCGGGCAATTCGATGTACAACTACTGGGGCGCCGGTGACGACGTGGCTGGCGTTGAAGCCGCCGTGTCGAGCGGTTCATGGTACGTTTCCGGCCAGGTGATGGAAGCCCGCATCCTTCTTTCGGAACTGATTTCGACGGTCGAAGCGATGGATGACGGTGTGATAGTTGGCGATTATCTGTACGTAGCTATTGGCGTGCAGGGAACCAATCGTACCACGATCGACTATGATTATGACGTCGCTGTACCGTTGCCGGTGGCCGTCGATCCCTCCACCGTCGACGTGCTGCCAGGCGACGTAAACCTTGACAAGTCCGTCTCTTCGGCGGATTACACCCTCTGGGCCAACAACTACGGTGGCGAAGCTGGATGGAAAAACGGCGACCTGAACCTTGATAACGCCGTAACTTCCGCCGACTACACGATTTGGGCGAATAATTATGGTTCCACGACCTCCGGCGGTCTGGTTCCCGAACCGACCACGATGTCGCTGTTGGGATTGGGGCTGTTTGCGGCCCTGCGAAGAAAAAAATAAAAAAATGTCATTTTTCCATCAAGTATTTCCTTTGCGATTTGCGAGGAATCCGGTATAATCAGGGCACCTCAATTTGGCAGAGGGTATTGTGGTAGGATATTGGAGTAATAGTGGAAATTGTGGAAGAAATCCGCTATGAGAGCGGAAAGGAGCAACAAAGATGAAGAAGGCACTTGCAAGTATTATGATTCTTGCCTTGGCGTCCGGCGCTTATGCAAGCGTTGATTTGACTTGGACAATTACGGATATCGGCGGCGGTCTGTACGAAACCGTGATCAATGTGACCGACGACACCGACTACTACGGTGCGTTCGCCACGGGAAATCTGGTTTTAACAGCCGGTGGCGGTTTGGCGTACAATCAACTCAACAACATGATGAGTTATCCGGTCAATACGGAATCCGACGCGACCATGTGGAACGGATATGGAACCTACGTCAAAGCCAATGACACATGGTACTATAACACATCCGCTTCCTGGGAAGGAATTGCCCCGGGCCTGACGGACGTGAGCGGCACTTCCGTGCTGACGCTGAACAACCTCGGTACCGGCACCACGACCTACTGGGGTCCCTACGCGGACATCCCGCTGCTGCACGTGGTTTCCACTGCCGGCACGATCACCTATGACGGCCAGATCGCCGGTCCCGGCGGGATCGACCACGACGTGGATGGCGTGATCAACGTTCCCGAACCGACCACGATGGGCCTGCTGGGCGTTGGTGGATTGGTGGCGTTGCTGCGTCGCCGCAAATAACAACTGAAAAAAGCGGGCTTTGCCCCTTTTTTGAGTGAGATTATACAGACAGCCGTCTTTTGAAGGCGGCTGTCTGTTTTTATGCGCCGAATTCAGGTTATCCCCATGATACGCGTTCCAATGGTTCTTTTGCCCGACGGGAATCTCTCGAGGGGGTCCCCCGACGGCTTTTTCGTCGAGTTAACACTTTGTGGAACACAAAAAAACAGACAAATCGGCCTCCTGCGGAGATGACGACTTTAAGGATCGTTAACTGGAAAAAACTCACACGCAAAAATGATTTTCTCCAAAAAAATTCTTGTGAAAATTCATGTTTTCGGATATGATATGTTTAGGAAAGATTCCCTATGGAGGGGAATCAGGAGTTCACCGTGAGGGTACGGTTTCCGTTGGAGGCTTGGTATCTTTGCGAAACGAACTCCGTCGTTGCAATACCTCTGCCAAGATTGAGCACGACAAAAGACAGGTTTTAACGAGTTGTTATGTTCTCCAAATGGAATTCCGCCCAGGCCAAGTGAGCCTGGACGGCGGGAGAACGAAAAACAGAGCCACTCTTTGGAGGTGGGATAATGAAAAAATCGATTACGTTTTTGGCTATCGCGTTGATGACGACGGCTGCACTGGGTAGTGCGGATTACGCCGACGACTTTAACGGAACGAACCCGGATCAGTATTGGAATATGACCTATGGCGTCGGTTCGGAAACCTGGACCCCGACCGCCGGTCCTCTTCCGAGCGACGATCCGTATATCACCGTTGCTTTCGGCGGGCAGTGCGATTTGAGCGTTCCGTCCACGGCGGTTCCGTTCGCCGGTGGGATTCTGCTGGACAACACCTACAACCCCGTTACCTACACGGGCGGAAGTCAGTTTCTCAGCGGGAAAATTACTCCCAACAACGGGAGTGAGCCGGCGCTGCTGGGGTTTGTTCAGACGGACACCACCTGCTACGGAATGGGATACGCCCCCACGAACCAGGAAGTAACCCTGTTCGCCCTGGATCCGTCGGGAACCTATCCGTACATGCGGCTGGCGTTTCTGGACGTCAGCAGCTATGGCACGATGGACTACCAGGTTCGCTATGACATGCAGATTCAGTACATCACGTCGGGCGCCCTGGCCGGCAACGTGAGTATTGTCGGTATCGCTTACGGCGACACGGACAAGAATCCCGCCACAGCCATGGTGAAACTCGGTGCAATTTCCGCGATGGCGGGCGTCACGGCCCCGGATTACCCCACGGGCGCCGGTGTCGGCGATGTTCCGATTCTCGGCGGCGGTGGTGTTGGTTTCGGCGTGCAGTCGCATGATGTCCATGCAGCCGATGCCCTGTTCGATGATTTCGCGTGCCGCAGCGCCCTGACCGGCGACGTCAACCTGGACGGCCTGGTGACTTCCGCCGACTACACCATCTGGGCCAACAACTACAGCACCGGTACGACCCTGCTGGACGGCGATATCAACCTGGATGGCGCCGTGACATCGGCGGACTACACGATTTACGCCAACAACTACGGCGGCACGGGCGGAGGCCCGGTTCCCGAACCGGCGACCATGACCCTGCTGGGCGTCGGCGCGTTGGCGCTGATCCGTCGTCGTAAATAACGACAAACGGGAAAACCGTACGGCCACACCGTCCCGGGATAACAGGTGATCCCTGTGTCCAAGGCAGGCCGTTAGTGGAAAGTGAATCGGGCGGAGCTCCTTCGGAACTCCGCCCGTTCTCTTTTATCACAATGTAAGATGTTTCTTTATATTCTCAGAGCCGAGAAGGAAGGGTTATGCCATGTTGAAATCATTTTTGCCTTATGTATTGATCGTCGTATTGGCGTCCGGCGCTTATGCAAGCATTGATTTGACTTGGACAATTACGGATATCGGCGGTGGTCTGTACGAAACCGTGATCAGTGTTGTCGACGACACCAACTACTACGGCGCGTTCGCCACGGGAAACCTGGTTTTCACCGCGAGTTGCGGTCTTACGATCAATCAGATCCCCAACATGATGAGTTATCCGGTCAATACGGAATCCGACGCGGACATGTGGGATGGATATGCGGGCTACGATAAGGATTTGGATACCTGGTACTACGACGTGACGGCTTCCTGGGAAGAAATCGCTCCGGGATCGACGGACGTGACCGATACCTCCGTACTGACGCTGAACAACCTGGGTACGGGTACCACGACGTACTGGGGGCCGCAGGCGGTGATTCCGATCTTGCATGTCGTTTCCACAGCCGGATATCTTTCCTACAGCGGTCAAATTGCCGGTCCCGGTGGGATCGACCACGACGTGGATGGCGTGGAATACGTTCCCGAGCCGGCCACGATGAGCCTGTTGGCTGTCGGCGCGTTGGCGCTGATTCGTCGTCGCAAATAAGCATCGGACGACCTATGTGAATGTGACACGATCCTTTGGGATGGTGTAACGCATGAGATCGAATCGGGCGGATTCCCTTTGCGGAGTCCGCCCGTTCTTTTTTTGGGTTCATGTCCAATGAGTGGGGAGAGATTCGATACAATCAAAATGCACATTGAAAATCATTCCAGGTGTAAATCTTACCTTTCCCTATATCGGAAAAACGTGAATGAATTCGTCTTGAAGCCCGACAGGGCTGGTCAGCGTTTAGCCGGGGCGTGAGCGAAGCGAACCCCCGAAACCGATGCCCCTATCCCACAAGTTCCAACGGGACGGCAGCGATGTTGCTTGTTGCCAAATGGAGGGACATTCCCGATTCGCTGTCGTCCCGCCGGGACTCGAATGACATCGCGATCCACCGGGGCTTCGCGGCGCTCACGCCCCGGCTAAACGCTATCGTCCCTC
>JAFGJE010000130.1 GCA_016929245.1 Phycisphaerae bacterium | reverse complement strand
TGGGTGAGAGAGAAATACTTTATGAGTATACGGTTACAAATACGGGTGAAGCGCCGCTTCAGATTGAGAATGTCAAGACGAGTTGTGGATGTCTGGGTTCTGAATATGCAAAAACACCCATTCCGCCGGGAGGCGAAAGCAAGATCATTCTGAAGTATGGTCTTAGTACCGGAGGAGGAGCCTTTTTTCACAACGCATTAGTGAAAACCAATGATCCCCAATTGCCTATTATCACTCTGGACGCCGCCGGGAATACTGACACTAGGGTTTTAGTCAATCCCAAGTCTTTGTTATTTGATAATATGGCGCCCGGCCAAACAAAGACAAAAATCATACTCATTCATCATAGTGGGGATCAATCCATTGAGGTTACACGTGTAACTTCAAAAAAACAACGGGCTAATTTTACTGATAGAAAAATAACCCGTGAACTAGCCCAAGAATTATATGGTACAACGAATGCCAGAAAACGAATATTCGTAAAAAATAATTCTCGTATATTGCAGGTAACGTATGAAGCAAAAGAGGAGGACTTGGGGAAAGTTATAGAAGATATGGTTATTATTCATACAAATATACCCGGTTTTGAAAAAATCACTATTCCCATTTTCGTTAAGGTTGTTCCTCCTGTAGCTTTATATCCAGGTTTACTGACGTTTATCGATGTAGCCCCCGACAAGAATATTACAAAAAATATTCAGGCCTTATCTTTGGAGGGGAAAGAATTTAAAGTTATTTCCATCCATGCCGGTGACACAAAAATTGATTATGCCACTTCACCCGAATATTCGAATCGAAAAGAGATCAAATTATCAGCCAAAGGGGAAACACTATTGGCCCTTTCCCTTTCGGATACAAACCTTGAAATAGAGGTGGAAATGAAAGAACCGAAATCGAAAAAATACACTATAAAAATGCCGGTTCACGCTTATTCCCAAGGTAAAATATCATCAAAATAATCAAACAATGTCGTGATTAGCAATAATCGAGGGGGGGCACAAATGACCCTTCCTTAAGAACTGCCTGAGGGCAGTCAAATATATCCGCGCACGATTAAAATATTTTGGTTATTACACTTCATTCCAGTCGAAGTAGTTCAGCATATCGGGAACAACCGCTGACCAGGGGATCGGATTTACGGGCTGTTGCGTGAGTTGGTGATACGTCACCGGCGGATCGATCACGTTGACCTTCACGACCTTTTTATGCAGAGCGCCGGCGAATTTCGCGAGGATCGCGCCTATACCTCGCCCGGTCAGCGTGATGCGCTTCGCGCCGCCGGCGGCCAGCAGGTCCAGTGTGCATAAAACGTCGTGCACGCGAAGTCCCATCAGCGTTTCTCCGAGCATTTCCAGGTTGGACGCCGCCATGAAATCCAGGTTATAGGGATGATCGTAATCGTAATCCCGCAACGTCCCCGGAGCGGTATTGCCCATCCCGCACGGTTCGACGATCCAGGCTTCGTCGCGTTTTTTGCCCATGACGGTTCCCCCCTTTATGTCCACTTCTTCCCGCGCGGAGCGATCGGGGATAAACAGCTCCATGGTCGGGGGGGCAAGCAACGCGGCGCTCAATCGTAAATTCTCCTCCTGCATGAATCGGCTCACGACCGCCAGCCTGCCGGGTTGGGTTTCCACAAGATAGTGTCGAATTCCCGCGAAAAGGAGATGTTTATTCTTCGCGATCAACCAATCGGCCTGGTTGACTCGATACGCACTCACGCCACCGCGTTTCGGCAGACGAAGGAGTTTTTTCAGGAGTTTGACTTTCTGTTCCTTCGTCGTTTTCTTACGGTTTTTGCGTACTTGCCGGGCCGTCTCGGCGATCATAGCGTCCAGCCGCCTGCTCCCGGCGGCGTTAACGTCGCCCCCGGCCGCCTGGAGCTTCTTTTCCGGTTCCGGATGAATCCCCAGCTTTTTCTCGTTGGCGGAACCTTTGACACCCGCGTGCCGGTTGAAGAATCGGTACATCGCCTCGCGGAGGGGCAGAGAATAACCGTGCGGGTCGGGGCCGACGAATCTCTGAACGTTTCGTTCCTTTCCGAGAAGACGATAGATGTGGCGACACTGCTGGAACGATTCCCACCCGCCGCGAGGGTCGAAGAAATCATATTTCTGCGAAAGGATGATGACGGGTTTGGGCGCCGCGGCGATCAGCAGATCGCCCATCTCCAGGCCTTCCTCGAGCATATTCGGGATCATCTGCTCCGCGTCGCAGGGGAGACAATTTTCAATGTTATGCCGAAACGTGGTGATGTAGCATCCCGGGGCGGCCATCGTCAGGCGCTTGTCCAGCGCGAACAGGTAACTGCTCAGCGTTCCGCCGCCGCTGTTGCCCGTCACGCCGACGCGCGTTTTGTCCGCGCGGGGATGGTCCAGCAGGAGGTCCAGCGCCCGCATCTTGTCCCACACGCGCCAGGCGCCGAAGAATTCCCCGATCAGCCGCTGGGGTTTGCCGAGGATATTGTGCTCCCAGGTGCACCGTTTGCCCGTCCAGAATTTCGGCGGTTTGTTTTCCGCGTATTGCCATCGTTCTCCCTGCGAGAGGGGATCGGGCATGATGACCATGTATCCCTGCTTCGCCAAGCCGATGCAGAACGACTGGTAGGTATTCCCGGCTTTGCCCGCGTTGTCGTGTCCGCACGGCGCGAGGACGCAGGGAACCTTCCCCCGGCCGTCGGGAATGTACAGGCAGGCGCTGACGAGATACCCCGGGCGGGATTCAAACAGAAGATTTTGTCGCGTGTATCCGTCGCGCACGGACTCGCAGATCACGCGCGGATTCAGCGGCGTTCGTTTGGGGAACACCCCGAAGCAGCGGGCGATCTTCTTCCGCACCTCCGCGACGTACGCGGCGGCAGCGGCGCGGGTTTTGATCCGCGAAAGTCTCTCAGCCCGGGCTTCGCTGACCTCCCGGGTGCGCGCAATGAGATAATCCTGCAACATGGTGGGATACAATGGCTGCGTCATGATGGATTCCTGAAATGGATTGGTTCAACGTCGGTTTGGAATGAAAATAGTCTCCTGCCGGGCAGGATAGCATAATTTCGGGCCAAATCAAGCCATTCAGAAAAAAGGATGGAGGAATACATCACGCCGTTGCCTGCAACGGACAATGATCCGGAAACGATGTTCTTTCGCGGGCGAGACGCCCGCGACACTGGTTACGCCGCCTTGCGAAGCTTTTGCGGCGCCCGGAGCTGCTCTTCCAGCCAGGCGGTCGCCACGTCCACCATGTGCGGGTCGAACTGCGACCCCCGGCAGCGATTGAGTTCTCCGAGCACCCATTCCATGGGGTAGGCGGATTTGTAGGACCGCGGGTGGAGCATCGCGTCGACGGCGTCGGCGAGGTGGATCACGCGGGAGGCGAGGGGAATTTCCGCACCTGCCAATCCGTTTGGATACCCCTCACCGTCCCAGCGTTCGTGATGATGTCGGACGATCCAGGCGACCTGGTCGAACCCGTGAAGCCGGCTGAGCAAGGCATGGCCCATGCGGGCGTGGCCTTGCATCCGGAAGAATTCCCCTTCGTTGAGTTCATCGGCTTTGCTGAGAATCCGCGTGGGAATGGTCATTTTCCCGATATCGTGCAGCAATGCCGCCGTCGAGAGTTCGAGTGTCGGTTCGTCCCCAAAGTGTAATTCCCTCGCCAGGAGATCCACCATTTCGGCGACCCGGACGCAATGTTCGTAGGTCAGGGGACTTTTGACGCGCAATGCGGTTAAAAGCACCTCGGCTTGACTATCCAACATTGCCTTCGGTTGAGTCGTTTGCAACACGGCAGATACTCCAAATACGAGACGTCGGCCTCGTCTGGCCCGGCGAGGGACGCCTATCGAGGCGTCTCCACCATTGATATCGTCCGTTCCGAAGGGGGGCTTAAGTAATGGCGGCTCTGCTATATACTGCAAATAAAGGGATTATAAAAATTTTACTTTTTTTTGACCGAAGAATTACCCCTCAAGCCCCGTTTGGGGGCAGATATTTTTTGCTATCCTTCTTCAATCTCCCAGCCGATATGCAAATGGGAATCCTCATGGAGATAGGGTTTATGGAACTGACCGCGTATCAGGGGATTGGGATCATTATCACCGTGACGGCGTTGGTGAGTTTCATCAACAAGCGTTTCTTCGGCCTGCATCCGACGATCGGGGTGATGCTGGCGGGACTGGCTGTCGCGCTGGTGTTGATGATCGCGGGGTACTTCGATCCGCGTTTCCCCGCGACGGCGACGAAATGGATGCAAGGCCTGCAGTTCAACGAACTCGTGCTGAACTGCATGCTGGGGTTTTTGCTGTTTTCCGGGTCGCTGCACGTGGACCTGAACATGCTCAAGCGGCGCGGTTGGCCGATCGGCGTGTTCGCGCTGGCGGGCGTGGTGGGGACGGCTTTCATCATCGCCTTCGTGCTGCACGCGCTGAGCAACGTCTTCGGGCTGGGTTTGAGTTTTCTGCACTGCCTCCTGTTCGGGGCGCTGATTTCCCCGACGGATCCCATCGCCGTGCTGGCGATTCTCCGGCAGGTCGGCGCGCCGAAGGACCTGGAGATCGATATTTCCGGCGAGTCGCTGTTCAACGACGGTATCGGCGTGGTGATGTTCCTCGTGGTCGTGCGGTTAATCACCGGCCAGGGCGTCAGCGTGCCGAGCGTGATGGGTTTGTTCGTCGTCGAAGCCGCAGGCGGGATCGGCCTGGGCGTGGTGTATGGGTATCTGGGCAGCCGGTTGATTCGACAGGCCGGCGAGGCGCGCGTGGGGGTTTTGATCACGCTGGCGATCGCCTCGGGCGGATTTCTGCTGGCTAACGCGCTGCACACCTCCGGGGCGCTGGCGATGGTGGTCGCGGGAGTGCTGGTGGGCAATCACGAGAACTGGCTGAACCGGCACGCGCGGAAAGAGCTGGACGATTTCTGGGAAGTCGTCGACGAGGTCGGAAACGCGATCCTGTTCGTCCTGGTCGGCCTGGAGGTGCTGGTCGTCAGCGGCGAGTTGCGCCCCGAATGGTGGAAGTGCGTTCTCGGGGGTTCCCTGGCGATTCCGATCGTCCTGCTGGCGCGGGCGGGCAGCCTGGTCGTTCCGCTGTCGTTGCTGCGGCTGCGCTGGAAATTCCACCACAACACGCTGGCGATACTCACCTGGGGAGGCCTGCGCGGCGGGTTGCCGTTCGCGATGGCGCTGTGCATCCCCTCGATTTCCGATCAGATTCAGCGGTTTCACGTCACGCGGGATAGGGTGCTGGACCGGGCGCTGGTGCTGACGATGACCTACTCGGTGGTGGCGTTTTCCATTATCGTGCAGGGATTGACCATTAAACCCCTCATCCGAAGAGCGATGGCCTTCGAAGCCGGACGGAAATAAAATCCGACACGGAGTTGCTGAGATACGGAGAAGATAAATTTTCACTTGTCTCGCGTTGTTTTGTTGTGTATACTTCATGTGTAAACAAGGAGTCTTTGCATGCAGACGATCAGTTCCAGGAAGGCCCGCGAGAAGTTCAAAGAGATTCTCGACAACGCCTCGCGGGGCGAAACCATAAGCATTATGCGCCGCGGGAAGGAAGTGGCTCGCATGGTTCCGCCGGAACATCCCAACAACGGGGTTTTTCCGGACATGACGGAGTTCCGCAAACGCCTCAGGGGCAAGGTGAAGGGTAAATCACTCACCCAAACCGTCATTGAAATGCGCAACGAGGAACGCCTGTGACGTATTTTCTGGACACAAGCGTTCTGGCATCGTTTTACATGGAGGAGTCCAGAAGCCGGGCGGTGCAGAAGGCGCTGTCCAAACCGGGAGCCAAGGTTATCTCGCCTTTGGTGCGGGTCGAGTTTTTTTCGGCCCTCAGCCGACGGGTTCGCATGAAAGAATATCCCGTCGAGGTGGCCCGCGAGATGGCGGATCAGTTTCGTCAACATGTTTCGCGGGGATTCTTTCATTTTGCTTCCATTACGTCAGCCGACTATCAATTGGCGGAAGATTGGATCGCACAATTCGACACCTCTCTGCGAATCCTCGACGCGCTGCATTTGGCCACGGTGTTTCACGGCGGCTGCACACTCATAACCGCCGACAAAACCCTCGCGGTCAGCGCCGAGAAGCTTGGCGTCTCCGTCCACAAAATCTGATATATCTTTCGGTGAAATAGTCCGCTCGATGAACGCGCGACCGGCTCGAATGGCGTTGGTATTCGACATTAAAACTCCATATCATTGCCTGGTATGTCTGACCACGCACAAATCAATTCAACAAATGCAATCGCCGCGGCATGGGACAACTTGGCGGACGCATATAAAGTCGCCGTCACCGATGTGAATCAAAGAAAGCCGGCGGTTGAAATTGAACTGGCGGCATTTCAACAAGCTCTTCCGCCGGGTCGTCTGGATATCTTGGATGCCGGTTGCGGCGTGGGATCGCACGGCCGAAAATTACTCCGTCGCCGACACCGGATTACATTTGCGGATGTCTCTGAACGAATGCTGCAACATGCCGAAGAATTGACGCCAAAAACCCATCGCGCACGTGCCGCGTTTCTGCAGTGCGATATTCGAATGCTTGATACCATTGCCGATAACAGCTTCGATGCCGTGATTTCCGGTGGTACGGTTATCACCCCTCAAATGTGTCTTTTTGACAGTGAAAAGAATTTCCCCTTGCGAAATTCGTCAAATCCGGGAAAATACACCCATGGTATGAGAATTTTCTCGTGACGCCGGATCGCGTCGCGGGAGAACCGGCGGGCCGAACCGTCCGCGAACCCGGGCCAAAATCGCCCATAAAAAACCATGGCTGAGTCGAATGACACGATTGTCGGGCTTCCGTTCGAGAAGCCTATCGCCCGTCTGCAGAAGCAGATCGCCGATCTGGAGACCGAGCAGATCAAGGCCGGGCGCGATTACGCCCAGGAAATCCGCCAGCTTCGCGCGCAATATATCTCGTTGCTGCGCAAGACGTACCAGTCGCTTTCCCCCTGGGAGACGGTGCAGGTGGCGCGGCATCCGCAGCGCCCGCTGTCGCGGGATTACATCGGCATGATCGTGAAGAATTTCGTCGAGTTGCACGGCGACCGCCGTTTCGCCGACGACAAAGCGATCGTGGGAGGCATGGGACGTATCGGCACGGAAAAGGCGCTCCTGCTGGCACAGCAGAAGGGGCGGGACACGAAGGAAAAAATCGCCCACAATTTCGGGATGGCCCAGCCGGAAGGGTACCGCAAAGCCCTGCGGCTGATGAAACTCGCGGAGAAATTCCACTTACCCGTCGTGACGTTCATCGACACGCCGGGCGCGTATCCGGGCATCGGCTCGGAGGAGCGCGGCGTGGCAGAAGCCATCGCCCGGAACCTGCTGGAGATGAGCCGCTTGAAGACGCCCATCGTCTGCGTCGTCATCGGTGAGGGCGGCTCCGGCGGCGCGCTGGGCATCGCCGTGGGTGACAAGGTCGCGATGCTTGAATACGCCTACTATTCCGTCATCAGTCCGGAAGGCTGCGCGAGCATCCTCTGGCGGACGGGTGAAAAAGCCCCCGAAGCCGCGGAGGCGCTGAAGCTGACCGCGACGAATCTCCAAGCCCTCGGCGTGGTGGATGAGATCATCCCCGAACCCCTCGGCGGCGCGCATCGCAATCCCGCGGAAACCGCCCACAACCTCGAGCGCTACATCGTCCGCACCCTCCGCGAACTGCGACGCCTGGACACCGACGACCTGCTGACAAAACGATACGACGCCTGGCGGGCCAAGGGGAAAGTGCTCGAACAACAACCCGTAGAGAACTTGTCGTCTTCAACAACATAAGCAATAAATGATCGGGGATTGAAATGGGTATGGAAAAAATGTTATGCTTCGGGAGGGAAATGTGATATTTAGCCTCAAAGAAGACTAGGATGTAAAAACGGGATATCCGATATTAATACAAACGGATTTGCTATGTCGGAAAAAAGAAGAGACTCATTTCGAAACCCTCCTGTCATCGAGACAGTGTTGGGGATTCAATTCAATCCAATTCGTGGATTAACCAATGCGCACTTGGGAGCATATTGGAAAAGTCTTGGTCCAGAATGGCCGGAAGTGGAAGACAGTCCCATCCTGGGAGAACAATTTGAGGAATTTGGTGAACGGAAATTTTTCCCCGGCGCTATTAATCTAAAATTCTCCCAAGAACCACATTGCAGATTACGAATTCAAAACAAGGATCATTCAAGGATGATTCAGGTTCAAAACAGTCGGTTTCACTATAATTGGCTTGGCCTAAGTGGCGAGAAATATCCACGATATAGAGAAGTACGTCCCGAATTTGACAAAAAACTTTTAGAATTTCAGGAATTCCTGACAGATTCCGGTTTTGATGCTCTTGAACCCAACCAATGGGAAATTACCTATGTGAACCATATCAAACGCGGAACGGTTTGGGAAACTCCGGAGGATTGGAGTCGGATTTTTACTCGATTTCCCGTTCCGTTTACCACAACGGACGATCAAATTCAACTTGCCAATCCATCCGGAAATTGGCGTTTTGAAATTGTCCCGCAAAAAGGACGATTGCATGTGGAACTTCAACGAGGACACCTCGGTTCTCCGGATAGCGAAGAAGCGTTTGTATTGAAATTAACGGCACGAGGCCCATTGGATCAGGAATTATCCATAGTAGATGCGATTGATAGTGGATTAAATTTGGGACATAGCGCAATTGTGGATGCTTTCTGTGACTTTACGACAGAAGAAGCCCATCATTATTGGAGTAGGGAATCATGACACCAATGGATACATCGCATTCATCCATCCCTCGCATTCAAGATGAAAATAACACTCGAGCCGCGGGAGATGAACAGCTTGCACATGTTAGCAGGATGAATTTAGAAAATCGAAATAAGTGGAATGAAATTATCAATCAACTGAGTAATTGGTGGAAAAATCCACTCCAGTTGATTTGGGATAACGATTTTACGCCTCCTTCTCGAGATGTTATTGACTTTGCGTTTCGGGAAGCCGTTCAATGGCGAGACAAAAATTGTGGCGCCTTTGATCGGGTGGCTCCGGACGGAGAAGGAGGGATTACATTTGAAGCATATCGAGGTTCTCAGCATGAATCGCTAACAATCAATGCCGACTTGACGAGGGAATTCCTTCGTTTTGAGAATTGTCGTTTAGTGGAATCTTTCCTTTTCTGAGTATCTTTTCATGCGGGGTGAATTACAAACGATTGCGGACGATGAAATTCTCTACCGTCGAATACCGGTAAATTATTACGATCCCCAAAGCGTTCCTCCCATAATGATGGTTGCTTTCAGACCAAACGAACATGATAAAACAGGTTTGTCCTTGGATCGTAAACTATTCGTAACTCCAGAGGAGTCTGCGGCATTTGGAAGAGAAGGCTGTGAGTTTTATATCGCCGTTCTTTGCGCCAAAGACTTAAGGGATTGCGGAATGGAAGTGAATCCAAAACCATTACCTGGAAAACCGGGACATGCTGAAATTTCCAATCTGACATACGATAATAAAAAAGGAATCCGACAGAAAGAGTGGAGGGATATGCTTGCCACCCGTTTATGTCGAGAAATAATGGGGCCATTTCCGGGAAAAACAAAGGCAACTTCATAAATATAATTTCAAACTCTCTTTTGCGGAAATTGTATGGGTTGTCAGAATCGCCAATCGCGGGTATAGTACGAAATTGGTTCGTTTTACAGGTTTTCACCGGCGGGTCGATTCATGCACAAGCAATCGCAAGCGGGTTCGTTGGATGGGAATATGACGTCGGATGCCTCCGCGCCGGCGGGTAAGCGGGCGCTGCCGATTCCCGATGGGCAGGACGCCCGCCAGGCGCTGCGTGCTCACGAGACGCTGTTCGATCTCTACGACCGCATGATCGGCGACGTGGACCTTTCGTCGGTCCTGCGGGATATCACCGACGTCGTCTGCGGCGACCTGAACGCCCAGCGGGCGACCGTGTACATGGTCAACCGCGAAACCCACGAACTCGAATCGATCGCCGTGATCGGAAACGTCCCCAAGGTGATCCGCGTGCCGATTTCCCCGAGGTCCCTGGCGGGATTCTGCGCCGTAAGCGGCCGATCGTTCGTCGTGCCCGACGCCTACGACGATCTGTCAGCCGTCGATCCGAATCTGCGTTTCGACCGCCGCTGGGACGAAGCGTCCGGTTTCCGCACGCGCGACGTGATGTGCGCCCCTGCCACCTTCAAAGGCGACGTCGTCGGCGTGGTGCAAGTGATCAACCACAAAGGCGCCCCGTTTTCCGAGGACGACCTCCTGCCCCTGCGCAGCATCGCCAGGTTGATCGGATATTCGCTCTACCACGCGCGGCTGTTCGACGACCTGGCGACCATGAAACGCCTGGAAAAGGAAAAGGCCCAGTTCATGCGGGTGATGGTGCACGAGCTCAAGTCCCCGGCCGCGGCGGCCAAGATGATGACCGATCTGCTGAACTTTCATCCGATTGAAAATCCCAAGGTGCGTTCCCTGCACGAGCGCATCGCCGGACGGATGGACGAGATGATCGAACTGATCCAGGATATTCTCATGCTGGCGAAGATGAAGTCCGGCGAACCGATGGGAGACATCGCCGTGCTGAATCTCGTCGAGGAGCTGGACCAGTGCTGCCGGCGACACGCCGAAGAGGCCCAGTGCAAAGGACTGGCGTTTGAAGTATTGCTGCCCGACGCGCCCCTGCCGGTGCGCATCGACTCGCAGGCCTGCCGACTGGTGCTCTCGAACCTGATTTCCAACGGCGTGAAATACACCCCCGCCGGTTCGGTGCAGGTTTCGTTGCAGCCGGAGTCGTCCTGGGCGGTGCTGCACGTGCGGGACACGGGGATCGGGATTCCCGAGAAAGACATCCCCAAACTCTTCCGCGAATTCTTCCGGGCTTCCAACGCCAAAAACAGCAGCATCCGCGGCAGCGGCGTGGGACTGGCGGGCGTGAAGGAAATCGTCGAACGCTTCGGCGGCGAGCTGGCGCTCCGGAGCGTCGAAAACGAAGGCAGCACCTTCACCGTGCGCCTGCCGTTGCATGACCCGAACGCGACGGCGTAGAGTTCGTGGCGCGGGATTCGCACGCAATCCAATTGCGGATTGTGGAATGCGG
Organism: Phycisphaerae bacterium; assembly: GCA_016929245.1. Taxonomy (GTDB): domain Bacteria; phylum Planctomycetota; class Phycisphaerae; order SM23-33; family SM23-33; genus JAFGEJ01. The sequence continues at coordinate 8,367 of JAFGJE010000130.1, read as the reverse complement.
ATTGCGGATTGAAAGATAACACATTAACATCCTCGCAATTGTGATGATCTTTCGAATTCGTAACGCGGAGGACACAGAGGTTTTTTTGAAAACAATATTCATGTCCGTGTAATCCGTTGTTCATCCGTGTAATCCGTGGAGAACATCTCCCTTTTGTATAGAAAGCCTTTTATCCATGCCGAATGAATCCAACCAGAATCGAAAGAAGCGGGTCGCGAAGATCATCGCTGTTTTGAAAAAAGAATTTCCCGACGCCGCCAGCCGGCTTCATTACGACCGCTCCAGCGCGCTGCAGTCGCTCGTCGCGACGATCCTGTCGGCCCAGTGCACCGACGACCGCGTGAACATCGTCACGAAGGATCTTTTTAAAAAATACAGGTCGGTAAAAGATTTTGCCCAAGTACCCCAGGAAGAACTGGAATCCGACGTGCGCACCTGCGGGTTCTACCGCAACAAAGCGAAAAACATCCGGGCCGCCGCCGCGAAGATCATCAGCGAATACAACGGCAAGGTGCCGGATTCCATGGCCGAACTGCTGAGTTTGCCCGGCGTCGCCCGCAAAACCGCCAACTGCGTGCTGAGCAACGTCTACGGCAAGAACGAAGGCGTGGTGGTCGACACCCACGTGATCCGCCTGGGCGGACGGCTGGGCCTGACGAAACACACCGACCCGGTCAAGATCGAACAGGACCTGATGGAACTCGTGCCGCGAAACGAGTGGGGGCTGTTTTCGCACCTGATGATGTTCCACGGCAGAAAATACTGCGTCGCCCGCAAACCCAAATGCGGTGAATGTCCCCTCGGTCCGCCGAAACATCTCTGCCCGTCGTATGGCAAGGGATGACCCTCGAAAAAGAATTCCTTCCGGCCGGTCAGGAAACGTTCAGCCGGAACCAGCGAATGTTCGACACGCACTCTTCCACGCACCAGAACACGAGGAACACCTCGCCGTTGGCACGTCGGATGAGATTTGGAAATCCGAACCGCAACGAACTCATCTGCTCCAGCATGCTGTCGGACGATTCGTCGTGGGCTTTGACGTTCCCGCCCCACAAAAGCGTCTCCGCCAGCGGCGTCCATGTATCACCGTCCAGCCGCGCCAGGTGCGCCCACAGGCCCGGCTTGTCGATCCGGCGATACGCGCAGAGCACAAGATTATCATCCAGGCCCACGATACCGCAGGTTTCCCCCTGCAGGGGCGTTTCCATCCAGCGGCTGAACGATTCGCCCTGGTCGTTGGAAAGTACGTAGCGGTTTCGGCCGTTTTTCTTCTTCTTGTAATCGAACGCCCAGCAGACGCCCAGCACCCTGCCGTCCGATAGGCGGGTGATTTTCGTCTCCCAGGACGCCACGCGGTTCTTCCAGTCGTCGAACACCGTCGCCCAGCGGGGGAACGTCTTCCCGCCGTCGTCGGACACGAACGCGATCGCGTGGTTTCCATGGGGATTCTCCCCGTCCCAGTTCGGCCAAAGGGCGCACGGCGCCAGCCAGCGGGTTTCGCTCAGGCATACGAACGGCGAGCAGGTTTCGTAATGGCGCCAGTTCAGCGCCCCGGAAAACGGCGTCGGCACGCTCCAGGTCGCCCCGCCGTCGTCGGAACGAACCAACATCAAGTCCGTCTCGACGAATCCTTCCTTTTCGGGATTGCCCAGCCCGCGGTCCGCGCGGGAGCGGCCAAACAGGCACGCCAAGCCGACGATCCCGCCGCCTGGGGTTCGGGAAATCCGACACGTCGTGGAAGTCGGCACGTCGCCGACCGGCTCGAAGATCTGCTTCGGCGCCGTCCAGGTGGCTGCGCCGTCCTTCGACGTGCAGAGGAACGAGCGAACGTCCACAGCCTCGAAGGCCGACCCGATGTCCATCGCCACCGCCAGCGTCCCGTCGGGCAATTCGACAGCCGAGGCGAAATAGGCGTGGCGGCTCCGCAGGTGAGGCATGGGATTGCGATAAACCAGCCCGGTATCGAGAACCTCTATTTTCCTCATGGATATATCCTTCCTGCTGTACGTACGGGATGGTTTTCCCATCGAGAAATCGATGCAAAATACGATCTCAAAACCATCTCCGTCGGAATCGAATACCGGAAATGTCATCCCGCTGCAAGCGGATAATTCCGAACCAGTCCCAATGAATCACCGCGGCTCAATTTCGGTGGATGCAGCCGGGAAATCGTTACTTGTTAATCGGGGGACACACACTTTTTTGTTAATCGGGGGACACACACTTATTTCTACATAAGTCGTAGTCCGTAGGGCGTCTCTTAGGGACGAGCAATCTTCCTCCCTTCCCGTATTCGCGTGCAATAAGAATTGCACGTCCCACTGCTCAATCCCCGCCTACCCTATCCCAAACTCATCCCCGCAAAGGTGTGAAGGGATACACACCTCCAAGTCATCACACCATGCCCGTCGCGCTAAAAAAAGCCTGGCAGAGCAGGTGCTCCGCCAGGCAGAGAAATCATATATACGTGTTACATCACTTGTTAGCGTTTTCGTTTCAGAAGGATCACGCCGAATCCCAATAGCGCCAGCGTGGTCGGTTCGGGAATGCTCATGTACATTTTGCCGTCATCCCCGGCGACAAAGTAGGTGTCGTCCACACAAACCATGCTTCGCATGGGGCTCTCATTATCGGGCAATGTCATCGCCGCCCAGTTCGTACCGTTCCAATGGTACAGGTCGTTGAAGCTCCCGTAGGCGATGATGTCGTCCCATCCGTTCACGTAAATTCCGCGAACGCCGTCGGTGTCAAACGTACCTCCCGCCTGCTCCCAGGTTGTTCCGCCATCGGAGGTGCGATACACCCGTCCGTTCTTGCCGGAGGCAATGACCGCACGATCCGCGTCAATGGCGCAGACGGCATAGCTGTTGGGCACGCCTCCCAGGGGCAAGGAGGTAGTTTCCGTCCAGGTCGCTCCGCTATCGGTGCTTTTGTAGACGTGGTTGCTTGAATTATACGCCCAGTAGACGCGGGTATCACCGTCGGCAAAATCAACGGAAACAATAGTACCGGATCCAAGATCCTCACGACCTACATAAGCGCCGGCCGACGCACGGGTGATATAGTCTCCGGAACTTCCCGCGACCATATAGTCGCCGTTGGCGGTGATGGAATAGGTATTGTCGGTAGGACCAAACCAGGCGTCACTCCAGGAGGTTCCATTGTAATAGGAATACCAACCCGTGTCACCGTCGTCGGCAACATACAGGTGGTTCCCACTGACCGCCATGACGCTGACGCTTGAGGATGCGTCGTAATGATCACTGGTGCCGACATGGTCGTTCCAGCTGGATACCTGACTCCAGGTGCTCGTAGAAGCGTTGTACTTTTTGATCGAGGACGTGCCGGAATCCGCGTAATAGAGATTGCTCAGCGAATCCCCGCTCAACGACATGATTGTGCCCGTTGTGCCGGTGTCCACCACCGCCCAGGTCAGGTCGCGGATCGAGTCGGCGGAGGTCAGACTCACTCCCAGAATTCCAATGACACACAGAGCCAATAGCGTTTCTTTCTTCATGACGACTTCTCCTTTCAAACGTGTTTACGGGTTTGCATTCCATCCGACAAGAACACCAGGAAATCTCTTTCACTCCCGCCATGATACATGTAACGATAAATTAAGTCAAGTCAAAAATTGTTCTTTTGAGACACGAGACGCTAAAATGATGTTTGTTTTTGTATGTAATTCTATAACATATTTCAAATAAGAGAGTAATATTTTTCATAAAAGGAGATGTTGATTGCCCCCGTTCATTGTTTCGTCTTTTTACCAGGACGGCGGAGAGATTTAGTCTTGACAACATGTAACGTTAGATGTACAAAAGGATCATGGATGAAATTTCCCCAAAAGTTTCCTCTCCCAAGACCAGACCGGCAACGAATTCCCGCCGGAAACGGGTTTCGCTGTCGGATATCGCCGCGATTGCGGGGGTCTCCACGGTGGCGGTGGCCAAGGCGCTGAATGGTTCCGGTGGAAAAAAGGTGGGAGTCAGTAAAGCGACGGCTGAGAAGATTCGCAAGATCGCCCGAAAGCTCGATTATCGTCCCAATCCGATCGCGCGGCAGTTGCGTGGGCTTAAAAGCGGAATTATCGGCGCGATTGTCGACAGCAACGCCCCGGCTGTCGTTTCGCAACTGATTTCCCACATGGAAAGCGAGGCCCGCGCGAGAAATTATCGAATTATGGTTGGTCAATCACACGGCGAGATCAAGCAGGTCGAAGCCTACGTCGCCGATTTTGCCGACCGCGGAATCGACGGCGTGTTTTGTGCCGCGTGGGATTATTCCGACGCGCAACGGGGCGAATTTATCCGTCGCGTGTTCTCGCGGCTGGATAAGGTGGTGTTCCTCGGCCGGCCTTTGATTGAAGAAGAAGCGCATCATTACGTCGGATCGGACCGGAGTGACGGCATCCGTCTGTTGGTGAATTATTTGCACGCCAAAGGTCGAAAAAAAATCGGTCTGCTCCTGTTCAATTCTCAATCCGCCACGATCACAAGACGGATTGACGGGTTTCTTGACGCCATGAGACAACTGGGGTTGTCGTATGGTCCTGAGATGGTGTATCGCATCGACGTTCCAACCCCACCGGAAATTACTCCCGAACATCTGCTACGATATGTGAATGAATTTGTGAAGCCGAACGGGGTCGATGCCGTCATCGCCTTGAATGACCGTGTCGCGATGATGGCGATCAATGCATTACAAGACCTCGGCCTTGACGTTCCCGGAGATGTGGCCGTCTGCGGATATGACAACGTAGCCATGCCGGATGTCTATCGTCCCGCCTTAACGACGATCGACCAGAACACCGAACAGGTCGCCAAGGCAGCCGTCGAGATGCTGGTCTCGCTGATTGAGGACCGAGAGATTCCCCAGGAGCAACGGCATATAATGGTACAGCCGAAACTCATTGTTCGCGATTCGGCGTAGAAAAATCGAACGGGACGATTCCATGCAAATCAATAAACAAACGGCATATCGAAGGGGTGGTTCCCGTGTCGGGCGAGACCATGGTTTCACATTGATTGAGCTTCTCGTTGTTATAGCGATTATTTCGTTGCTCGTATCCATTCTTCTTCCCTCGCTGACCAAGGCCGGGGATTTGGCGAAAATGGTCGCCTGCCAGGCGCAACTTCGCACGATTCACGGCGGTATCATGTTTTATTACGAGGATTACGGCGTCCTGCCGGCGCACAATACTAACTGGGGAACGATTCCCCGGCCTGGCGGTGGAACCTGGGGATCTCCGCAGTGCTATTACCAGACTTTTTCCGGAATGATCATTCCTTACATCGGCGAGGATCCTTTAACGTGGACGTGCCCGGCCGTTCCGGGTGGCGAAGAACTCAAACCGCTCCAATCATGGGATGCGTCGTATATGTTGCATAGAAATCTCTATTACGGCGGGAACGTGTATCACGTGTTCGGCGCTTTGAACCAGGCCTCGTTGTATCCGCCGTATAAGAAGATCGAGGACATGAAACATTCCGCCTCGATCGGGATGTTGTTTGACACGCGGGGGAATCCCCTCAGTTCCTATCTGGCGAAAACGTCCCGTATGTATTGTCCGATCTGTTTGGGGTCAACGGCGAGTATTGAACTTTCCCTGGGAGTTCGCCACCTGGAGCAATCCAACATTCTCGCCGTCGGGGGAAATATTCTCCCGCCGGCGACGGTGGAAGAGGTCGGCGAAAACCGGGACAATCTTTGGGGTCATGAATAATATCGAATGTATATAATCTTATCCGCCACAAGAAAGTCTATCCGATGAGAAATTCATTCGTTTCGATTCCGGTGGTTTTTATACTATCATCGACGGTTTGGGGCATGGAAATTGTGCGGAACGGCGCGCCCCGCGCAGCCATTGTGGTTCCGGACGACGCATTTCCCATCGTGCAATTCGCGGCGGAGGAATTGCGGCATCACATTGAAAAAGCCACCGGCGCGAAGCTGGAGATTGTTTCCGAAAGCAAGAAACCGGAGAATTGTAAAGGCCTGATCTATATTGGAAAATGCAAGGCTACCGAAAAAGCCGGATTAACAAAAGAGAAACTGCCCGTCAACGCCTACGGGATAAAGCTCCTCGAGCCGAATCTGTTTTTTTACGGCGACGATTCCGATGGTGACGCACTGGGCTCCGCAACGCACATCGGAACCATCTCGGCCGTCTATGAATTTCTTGAAAACAAACTCGGCGTGCGATGGTTATGGCCGGGCCCGCTGGGCGAATACGTTCCCAGGTGCACCGAGATCGTCGTGGATGAGTGGAACAAGGAGTATCGCCAGCGGTTCACGTCCTATTGGCCGGTGCCGCGGTTGAAATGGGATTCTCCCGGCGCGTGGTCTTCCGAGGAAAATAAAAATCGCTTTCACACGCAATCGCGCATCTGGCTGCGTCGGCAGCGGGCGAACCGCGCCGAATGTATCGACGCGTCGGAGCCGTTTCACGATTGGTGGAAACGCTTCGGCAAGACGCATCCGGAGTATTTCGCGCTTCTCCCGAACGGGAAACGCGGGCCGTTGGAGGGAGACGTTACCGGCTGGCAGGTTTCCATGTGTGTTTCCAATCCAGCCCTTTGGAAGCAACTCATCGAAGACTGGAAACACTCGGAACGCTACTGGGACACCATCCACGGTTTGGATTACATCCGCGTCAGCGAGAACGACACGCCCGGCCTGTGTACCTGCGAGAAATGCCGCGCCTGGGACGCGCCCGATCCAAGATTCAAAACCTCCTCTTACTGGGGAAAGGGAATCGTTCCCCAAAGCGGAGGGAGATTCGGCACGCCCGACCTGATGCCGAACACAAACGGACCGTCGCTGTCGGATCGATACGCGAAATACTACCTCGCCGTCCTGAAAGAGGCGCAGAAAGTCAATCCCAACGTCATCGTCAGCGGCTTTGCCTATTCCAACTGGTCCGACCCACCGAAGCAAACGATGCTCAACGATCACATTCAGATCGTCCTCGTGCCGCCCTGCGATTATCCACTGACGGCCGAGGATTTCCGGGAGTTTCGCGAACAATGGGACGGTTGGCGGAAGACCGGCGTGAGGATGGTGCTTCGGCCGAACTTCACCAAGCCCGGACATAACATGCCCGTCTCACAAACCAAGGCGCTCTACGACTTCATTACCTATGCAGCCAAACACGGCATGGTCGGCGGTATGTACGACTGCATGCAGGGCGAATGGGGAACGCAAGGCCCGACGTTGTACCTGTTGGGGCGAATTCACGTTCGCCCGGAGATGCCGCGGGACGAGATTTTAAACGAATATTACATCGCCTTCGGTCCGGCACGCGACGCGGTAAAAGCGTATTTCGACCACTGGGAAAGCGTCACGCAAAACCTTACGGATGACCAATTCGAACGATATAAAAAACAGGTCACGCCTTTGGGATACCGGGATTATCAATGTTGGCTGCCGATTGCGAATCGAATATTTACGTCCCAGGTGATGAAAAAAGGCCGAACCCTGTTGAAGAAAGCACAAGCCATGCCCAACCTGAGCGAGGAAGAAGCCGCCCGACTCCACTATCTCGAGAAAGGTTTGAAACACGCGGAACTGACGCTCTCCGCGACAAAAGCAGCCAATCGATTCAAAAAAAGCGGTTTCGAAAAGGATAAAGAAAAACGGGACGCTTCCTTGAAACAACTGCGCGATTATCGGAGATCGATCGATTCTCTGCCGGTGTCCAACATGGGGGTGTTGCACAGGCGTGAAGGACTCTGGCAGTGGCCTGGGGAGTCCGCCGCGGTTCCTCCCAATGCTGCGCCTTTACCGAAGGTCTGGAAGTTTCGCTTCGATCCCAAGGAAAACGGGCGGAAAAAAGGTTGGCCGGCGACTTCGTATGACGATTCCTCGTGGGATGATATCCGCGTCGATTCTCCATGGGAACAGCAGAAACCCGGCCTGGATTGGGCGAAAAAGCACGACGGACGGTCGTATGACGGCATCGCATGGTATCGAACGAAATTTTCCGTTTTGTCGGTTCCGAAGAAAAACGAGAAAATCCTCCTGCTGTTTGGTGCGGTGGATGAATCGTGCATCGTTTACATTAACGGCAGTGAAGTTTTGACTCGTAAATACAACCGATCGAAGAATCCCGACGGCTGGCGAGTACCTTTCCAGGTGGACGTAACACAATATGTCCGGCAAGGGCAAAACACGCTGGCCGTCCGCGTCGAGGATCGCGCCGGTGCGGGTGGAATCTGGAAACCGGTGTATCTGGTCGATACAAGCGGATCCTAATAGGTTTAATCGGGGGACACACACTAATGGCCCGAGGTTAAGCGATTTTGTTCGATAAAAAAAGGCCTTCCTTGTCGATGAGATGGGTGTGAACAATCCATTTCTCACAGG
>JAFGJE010000129.1 GCA_016929245.1 Phycisphaerae bacterium | reverse complement strand
TGGCGGTCACGCTCGAACCGTGCTGCATGTGCGCCGGGGCGATCGTGCTGGCGAGGATCGATACGCTGATTTACGCCGCAGCCGACCCGAAGGCCGGGGCTGTCAATACGTTATACACTCTCTGCACCGACGAGCGGCTCAACCATCGCGTAAACGTGATTTCGGGAATACAGGCCGACGAAAGCAGCCGGCTTTTGAGCGAATTTTTCCAGTCCCAACGGGCGAAGGGGAAGAAATAGAGCGAATCCGTCCACGAATTTCACGAATTGCACGAATATAATTTGCTTTTTTATATAGGCTTATATTTTTTGTGGTGTTGTAGGGATCAAAGAATCTGGCGGAGCAGGTGTTCCGCCAGACAAGAGTGGCATTCTTGTAACTCATGTATTATTAAAAACTTATTCGTGAAATTCGAGTAATTCGTGGACGAATTATCTGTTTGCGTGGTTGGTGGGGGGTTGTGTATATGATTTATACGTCCCGTTGAACATTTCGTATGGATTTCTTCGATTCCCGGAAACTGGATGTTTTGTAAGTTGTTAATTTTTATATAGTTAAGTTTGGCACGCTGTATGCAAAACCCTTGGCATGGGCCGAATGTATGCAAACATCGTGCTGAAAATCGTCATTGGTATAGGCTTAGTCCTTTTGCTGGCTGGGTTTATGTCCAACTCCGTCTTCGCCGACGCTCCGGCGACTCCCACGACAGACCCGGCGGTGAACTCCGAAACTCCGGAACCCACCACCCAAGCCGCTGGAAAATTAATTTTGGTGAAAAATTCTGACACTAAATCTCTCTCGGAGTTGAAAAACGCGGGTCCGGACACATCGGCATTGCTGCGGCAGATGATGGCATTGATTGTCGTAATTCTTGTTCTGGGCGTAGGTTGCTGGTTTGTCGTCAAGAAGGGACTCCCCCGCTTCCGCATGGCCGGGGCGGCAAAGCCGAAGGATGTTTCCCTGCTGGAGACGACGTATCTTTCCCCCCGGAATGTAGTGTATCTGCTCCAGGTGGGGGCGAAAAAACTGCTCGTCACCGGCGGGAAAGAAGGCCTGCGATTGTTGGCGGACGTTACGGAGGGATTTCCGCAACAGCTTACGGATGAGGAATTTGAAACGGTTTTGGACCGCAAGAAACACGACGAGGAATCGGCGGAATGAATCGATGGCGAACCATCGTGATGCTTACCGTATTGGCGCTGGCTGTCACGCCGGCGGTCGCTCAGAGGCAGGGCGACGACGATCCCGGTGTGACAGCCCCTGCGCCGGCGGGAACCGGAAACGTGCCCGGTGTGGGCGACGTGCTGGACGTCATCGACAAAGCCACCCAGCCGAAACCCGAGGACAAAGACGCCGGGTGGACCGCCCCGGTGCGCCTGGCGGTGGTTTTCGCGTTTCTGGCGCTCCTGCCGAGTCTGCTGGTGATGATGACCAGTTTCACGCGGATCGTGATCGTGCTGAGTTTCATCCGCCGGGCGTTGTCGACCCAGAACATCCCCCCGACGGTGGCGATCATAGGCCTGGCGCTGTTTCTGACGCTGTTCACGATGGCGCCGGTCTTTTCGGTCATCAACACCAACGCGATTCAGCCGTACATGAACGACCAGCTTTCCCTGCCCGAAGCGACGGAGCAGGGCAACCTGGCGTTGAAGGATTTCATGCTGCGTCAAACCCGCACGACGGATCTGGAGCTGTTTCTGGACATGAGCGGGATCCAGGCCCCGGAAACGCAGGCCGACGTCCCGATGCACGTGGCGATTCCCGCCTTCGCGATCAGCGAATTTCGGACGTCCTTCGAGATCGGATGCCTGCTGTTCGTGCCGTTTCTGCTGATCGACCTGGTGGTGGGCGGGATTCTGCTGTCGGCGGGCATGATGATGCTGCCGCCGGCGTTGGTGTCGCTGCCGTTCAAGATCATCCTGTTCGTGATGGTGGACGGCTGGCGGTTGTTGGCACAGACACTGGTTTTGAGTTTCCGCTAGTGAAATGGTTTGACCACTGAAGCACAGAGGACACAGAGAAACGAAAAAGCATGTTGATCAGGAAGACAACAACGCGACCAAAACAAACAACCATGGCTTTTTCATCCGACACCCTTTCTCTGTGCTCTCTGTGTTTCGATAGCCAAACCTTCTTCGGGCGGATGAGGATAGAGACGCGATGAATACCGAGACGATTCTGTTCCTGGGACGGCGAACCCTCGAAACGGGCCTGCTGCTTTCGGCGCCGGTGTTAGGCGTGGCGCTGTTGAGCGGTATCGTGGTTTCGCTGTTCCAGGCCGTCACGTCCATGCGGGACATGACGCTCGGTATCGTGGTGAAGATCGCCGCCGTGGGCGTGACGCTGCTGATCGCCGGCGGATGGATGCTGCAGTTGGCGCTGGGCTTCACGCAGGAAATTTTCGACACGATTCAGGCGCTGACGCAGTGAAACACAACGGAAAGAAAACGACACGGAGTTTCTGAGAACACAGAGAAGAGAATTGTATGAAACGGTTAAAAAACAAAATCATGTCTTCTCAGTACCTCAGTATCTCAGTGTCGGATTTTTTTCATGATTGGAAATGATGAACGCCGAGTGGATCGCCATCCTGTTGCCTTTCCTCCTCGTCCTGGCGAGGGTGTCGGGCTTTTTCGCGGTGCTCCCGCTGTTCAGCTGGGAGATGCTGCCGATGCGCATCCGGGCCGCGATCGCGCTGCTGATCACGATCTTCTTCGCGTTCATCATCCCCGCGCCCGCGTTGGCGAGCGAGCAGTTTCACTGGCTGGCGGCGTCCCTGCTGGTGATGCGGGAAGCGTTGTGCGGAGTGGCGCTGGGGCTGATCGCCCGGCTGATCTTCTCGACGGTGCAGCAGGGAATCGCCATGGGAACGCAGCAGATGGGATTCGCGGACGCGGGGATCATCGATCCCGACAGCGGCGAATCGGACCAGGCGGTCGTCATGATCTTCCAGATGCTCTTCGCCGTGCTGTTCCTGGGCGTGGGCGGACATCACCTGCTGCTGCTGGCGATCGGACAGAGCTATCGGGCGTTTCCGATCGGTCAAACCCCCGAACCGGCGGTTCTCGCCGAGAGCCTCGTGACCGCCGGCGCGATGATGCTCGTCTTCGCGCTGAAACTCGCGGCCCCGCTGCTGGCGGGCTTTTTGCTGTTGTCGGTCATCCTGGGCGTCATCGCCCGGGTGATGCCCGAGATGAATATTCTGATGGCCTCCTTTCCGTTGCGCGTGGGACTGGGCATATTTCTGTCGATTCTGGTCCTGCGCACGTTGGGCGCCTTTACCGCCGAGTTGGCGGACTGGTTGAACGAATTTCTGGCGATGCTGTAGGAGACGTGTAGCACCATGGCGGAACATTCCGCGGCAGATCGGACCGAAAAACCGACTCCCGAGCGATTGCGAAAGGCCCGGAAGGAAGGGCAGGTCGCGCAGTCGCAGGAGGTGTCCTCCGCGCTGATTACGATCATCGTGGTGGTGGTGCTGGCGGTCCTGGCGCCGAACATGGGAAAAGCGTTTTACACCATGGTCACCCAGGGAATCTCCGCGGCGGCGGAGGGCCCCTCCGGCGGGGAGGTGTTCAAACGGTACTTCCATCTGCAGGCCTCCGAGGCGCTGGTGCAGATGGCGCCGCTTCTGGTGGTCTGCGGGTTGATGTCCTGTTTCTCCAGCGTGATCGTCAGCGGGCTGACCTACAGCCCCAAGGTTCTGAAACTCGACTGGAGCAAGATCAATCCCGCCAAGGGCGTCAAGAACGTCATTTCGCTGCAATCGCTGATGCGGCTGTTCATGGCGATTCTGAAGATGACCGTCATCGGAATCATCTGCTACCTGTACCTGAACGAGAACATCAGCACCATGCTCGAGTTGCGCTGGGCGAGTCCCGTGCGGGCGGCGGCGGGCATCGCCTCGCTGATTTTCGGACTGATGGTTCGCGTGTGCGTCATGCTGCTGATCATCGCGGGCATCGACTACGTGTTCCAGAAGTGGAACCTGATGAAGAAGCTGCGCATGACCAAGCAGGAGGTCAAGGAAGAGCGCAAGCAGTATGAAGTGGCGCCGGAGATCAAGGGCAGGATTCGCCAGATTCAGTACGAAATGGTCCGCAAGCGCATGTTGCAGGACGTTCCGACGGCGGACGTGGTCGTGACCAACCCGACGCACTACGCGGTGGCGTTGAAATACGACATGGAGGCGATGGACGCGCCGATCGTGGTCGCCAAGGGTCCGGATGAACTGGCGAAGCGCATCAAGGACATCGCCCGCGAGCACCAGGTTCCGATCATCGAACGCCCGGTCCTGGCGCGGGCGCTGTACTCGGCCTGCGAGATCGGACACCCGATTCCGTCGAACCTGTTCGTCGCGGTCGCGGAAGTTTTGGCGATGATCTACAAGCTGCGAAAGAAACGGCGGAAAAAGTACGTGTAAGAGGGCACTCGGGACTTGGGACTAGGTTAACAGTAATACAACATGGCTAACGAAACGAACAACGAAGGACATCTGCTGGACAACCCCTCGCCGGGACTGGCGAGGCTGCTGAAGCACAACGACTTCATCTTCGCCATGGGCGTGGCGATGGTGCTGGTGACGCTGCTGATTCCGCTCCCGACGTTCCTCATGGACATGCTGCTGGCGATGAGCATCGCCGCGTCGCTGGCGGTGCTGGTGACGGTGCTGGCGACGCATGAAAGCCTCGAATTCAGCACGTTCCCCTCGCTGCTGCTGTTCATGACGCTGTTTCGCCTGTCGATCAACGTCGCCTCGACGCGGCTGATTCTGCTCCAGGGCGACGCCGGAAAGATCATCGAGACGTTCGGCAGCTTCGTCGCCGGCGGGCAGCTCGTGATCGGCCTGGTCGTGTTCCTGATCCTCGTGGTCATCCAGTTCGTGGTCATCACGAAAGGTTCGGAGCGCATCAGCGAAGTGGCGGCCCGGTTCAATCTGGACGCCATGCCCGGAAAGCAGATGGCCATCGACGCCGACCTGAACGCCGGTTTGATCGGCGAAGCCGAAGCCAGAGCCCGGCGGGAAAAAATCGCCCGCGAAAGCGAATTCTACGGCGCCATGGACGGCGCCAGCAAGTTCGTCCGCGGCGACGCGGTCGCGGGACTGATCATCACGGCCGTCAACCTGGTCGGCGGTTTCATCATGGGCATGACCAAGGGCATGACGGCGGGCGAATCCGTGCGGATGTATTCGATTCTCGCCGTCGGCGACGGTCTGGTCAGCCAGATCCCCGCCCTGATCGTCGCGACGTCGGCGGGTTTTCTGACCTCGAAAACCTCCACGAAGGACAGCATCTCCAGGGACTTGACCAGGCAGTTCCTCGCGCGAAGCCGTCCGATGGGCATCGCTTCGTTCCTGCTGGGCGCGATGATCTTCGTGCCCGGTTTCCCGAAAATCCCCTTCGCGGTGCTGGCGATCACCACGGGACTGCTCAGCCGTTCGCTCCGCCGCCAGGAAGCCGCGTCGGTCAGGAAGACCGTCCAGACCAAAACCCCCGACGCCCTGCCGGGCAAGGCGGGATCCGCCGTCGAATCCGCCGACGCCGCCAAATCCGAGGAACCGCCCATCGAGGAACTCCTGGACGTGGACCGGATTTCCATCCAGGTCGGCGCGAGGCTGATCAAGATCGTCGATCCTCGCCGCAAGGGAAGCCTCGCCCAGCGCATCGGACCGCTGCGCCGCAAGTTCGCCCAGCAGTTCGGCGTGGTCCTGCCGCTGGTGCGCCTGCGCGACAACGTCCAACTGGAAAACAACACCTACGAAATCCGCCTGAACAACCACGTGGTCAGTTCCGGGCAGATCGAACCGGAAAAACTGCTGGCCATGGATTCGGGCATCGTGACCAATCCGATCCCCGGCATCCCCGCCAACGAACCGGTGTTCAACTTACCCGCGCTGTGGATTCTTACCGAACAGAAGGAGCAGGCCGAGCTCGCCGGATACACCGTGGTCGATCCGGAGACGGTGATGATCACGCACCTGTCGGAAATCCTTCGCAAATACGCTTACGAACTGCTCAGCCGCGACGACGTGCAACTGCTGGTGGATCGTCTGCGCGAGAAACAGCCCGCCCTGGTCAACGGCGTGATCGGCGAGAGCGTCACGATGGGACTGCTCCACCGCGTGCTGCAGAATCTGCTGCGGGACGGCATTCCGATCTGCGACCTTCCGAAGATCATCGAAGCCCTGGGCGACCACGCCCTGCGGACGAAGGACGCGGGCATTCTGACCGAGTTGACCCGCAAGAGCCTGGCCCGAACGATTACCGAACAGTATCGCGAGCCCGGCGGGGCGGTCATGGCGATCACATTTGATCCCGGATTGGAGTACGAACTTTGCAATCGGCTGACCGCGGAAACCGATACAAATGTGGTCGCTTTGCCTCCGGACAAGGCGATGACGCTGGCAGGGAAGATCGTCGAAGGCTGGAAGACGGCAATGGAGGCCGGTCACGAGAACGTCGTGTTGCTGTGTGATTACCGGATCCGTGCGCATCTGGCGGGCATGCTGGAGCGCCAGGTTCCGCAGTTGCCTGTCGTCGCGTATGACGAAGTGGCGGTCGATTCCCAGGTACAGACCGTGGCCATCATTTCGATGGAACTGGAAGAGTCCGACATGCTGGCCGCGGCGGCGGGATAAGTCAAAACCTGTGTCCCAAAAGTGAATAACCATGAATTCGTTTTCGTACAGGAAGAATCGGGTGTGAACATGAAACGTATCGCCATTACCGTATCGGCACTGACATTTTTCGCGATGGCTTTGGTGGGCATGGTGATGGGGCAAGACCCCTTCGTCTGCGCCATTCGCGCCTTGATCGGGGCGGTGGTGTCGTATCTCGCCGCCAGGTTCGCCGTGCAACTGGCGGTGGACGTGATGATTAAAGCCGTCGTCAGCGGCTCGGACGGGACGGCGGAGGAAGCCGTAACTGAGGAGACCCGTGGAACCGAAGAATAGTCAAACCGCGCAGATGACGCCGACTCCGGCGATTCGCGCCAAAGCGATGCAGGCCTACGCCAGGCAATCGCGCGCGTTGCTGGAGGAGAAGTGGATTCTGGATCACCTTCCGTTGGTCAAGCACATTGTCAACAAGGTGATGGTCCACGCGCGCGGAAAGGCGGACCTGGAGGACCTGATCTCCGCCGGGACGGTGGGACTCGTCAAGGCCGCCCGGAGCTTCGACCCCACGCGGGAGGTGGAATTCAAGACCTACGCGTATATCCGCATTCGCGGCGCGGTCATCGACGAACTGCGACGCGGATCGTTCGTGCCGTCCAACGTGCACCAGGACCTTAAGCGCATCGAGGACGTCTACCGCCGCATGTCCGCCAGGACCGGGCGTCCGCCCGGCGACGAGCAACTCGCCCGCGCGGTGAAAATGCCCCTGGAGAAACTCTACAAGATTCTCCAGGAAGGGCGGCACCAGCATTTTCTGTCGATCCACGGCCTGAGCGAGGAAAAAGCGCCGCTGCAGGGACTCGTGCCGCCCGATCAGGAACCCGGACCGGACCAGCAGGCGGAACGCAAGGAGATGATCGAGGCGCTGAGTAGTGCCTTGATGGAACTGCCCGAGAGGGATCGTCATGTGTTGTTGCTGTATTACGAACGGGACCTGACCATGAAAGAGACGGCCCAGGTGCTGGGCGTGACGGAATCCCGCGTCAGTCAGCTGCACGCCAGCGCCCTGTTCAAGCTGTCCATGAAACTCGGGAGAAACGCGTGAGCGACAACAGTATCCATTCGCATAACGAGATCACGGGACTCGTGCCGATCGGAGATCATCAGCGCGAGGAGTCCCGGAAATTCCAGAAACGAAAGAAACAAGAGAAAGACAGCCGTTCCGAAATTACCGACCAGGCGGTCGAGGATCTGCTCCACCACCCGGAAGAACCGGACGATTCGGACGCCCCGGACGACGCGCCGGAGACGATTTCCCCGGCGGGTCGACAGGATCACCTGGATTTGCTGCTGTAACGATACGACGCGACAAACCAACGCACGGAAGGATGTTCACGATGCCCGTGTCACGCATATTGAAAAAAAACACGACGATCCCGGCGGGAAAGAAACAACTCAGCGCCGCGCCGGCGGCGCCGGGGGGGGACGTTCCCGCGACCCCCGCGAAGGCGAAAATCCTCTCCCGGGCGGACGGACATGTGGTCATCCAGGTCGTCTGCTCCTGCGGGCAGACCATTCAGTTGCGCTGCGCGACCGGCGCTTCGGCGTGATACGACACAACCTAAAAAAGGATATGAAAGATTCCAGGAGACGGAACCATGACGAAAACACAAATCATTCTGATCCTCGCGGCATTGCTCACGGCGCCCCTGCTGATCGGTTGCGACGAGCAGATGGGCTTCAAGGGACAGGAACGCAAAAACGTCACCATCTCGCAGCTCAAGCCGATTGAGCCGGCCAAGGCGAATTACGTGAAGGACGAAACCCTCGCCAACGACGACGGCGACCCCAACCGCGGCGCGACCGACGTGGCGATGGAATGGGCCGACAAGTACGCCAAAGCCACCCAGGAGCTTCTCTACGCCAACAAGCGCATCGGCGAACTGGAAGAAGACAAAGAGAAACTCCAGACGCAGATCGCGCAGCTCAAGTCGGACCTGTCGGCCTACCAGCGCGAACTGACGGACGCCAACGCCATGCTCAACGATATGAAAAAGGACCTGAAGGAATGGCGACAAAACGTGCTGGGCATTCGCAAGGAGTTCATCGCGTCCCAGAACGCGATCCTGCATTCGCAGTATAAAATCCTGGAGCTGCTGGGCGGCGAGGTTTCGCGGGAACAGTATCCTTCCTCCCCGACGACCCCCGATCCCGGCACGACGGGGCAGTCCAACGTGAAATCCTCCCCGGCGAATCTCGCCCAGCATCAGGAAGGGGTGAATCCGTGAAACAACGAATCTGCCTACTCGTGGCGCTGGCCGCGGCGCTCTCGGCGATGACGGGGTGCACCAACCCCTCCCAGCCCCTCGGTGTGAATTACTACCGCGCCGGAGACGCGGACATCGAGAACATTTCCCGCGTCGTGTTCGTGAACCTCTCCGAAGACGTGGGTTATCCGGAAATCGCCGAGCGCATGACCCAGGCCCTCCAGGAAGCGCTCCTGCAGAAAGGGATGTTCCGCGTGGACGTGATCTCCAAGGATCACACCGACCTGCGCGACCTGGACATGAAAAAACGCGATCCCTACACCATCGCGGAAATGGTCGCCATTCGTAAATCCCTCCGCTGCGACGCCATTCTCTTCGGGAAAATGATCCGCTATCAACCCTACCCGAACACGCAGATCGGCTTATACTTGCGGCTGGTGGACGTGAAAAACGGCAGGCTGCTCTGGGCGGTGGACGACACGTGGGACACCACGGACCGCGAGACCTACCGGCAGATCAAGAACTACTACTTTGACGAAATGCGGGAAACCTACGAACCGGCGGAGGAGGAGATGGGCATTATGAGCACCGAGGGTTTCCAGAAATTCGTCGCCCACCAGGTGGTGCTGACGATGGATCCCCTGGGCAAAAATGAAACCCGCGCCAAACGATACGTTTACCGCCCGGCGGAGCGTATGGGACGACATACCACCCAGGTGACGAAAGATGTCGTTGAAGATTATTAACCGAAGAAATTCGCCAAACTCCCGATACTAGGGATAATTACGTAGGTAAAGAGAAAATATTCGGTAATTTTTTCAACCGCCCCGCAATTATTTGGCGCAAAACATTGAAAATAAAATACTTATGGATAAATGGAAATTTCGAACAACTTTTTCCATTCCCTCAAAAAAAATCGTAGAAATCCTTTAAGGTTTTCCGGGTTCCTGCGAGAATGGGGGCAGAGAAAAGTACGGAGATTAAAAGTAGTGCGAATTGATGGAATCAGTAATCCGGAGCATCTAAACCGTCCGAACGGCAAGGCGTCGGCGTCTTCGTCGAAGTCTTCTGACGCGCGGGGTGCGGATGCCGGCGGCGGCGTGGGACGAACATCGGCCCAGCAGTCGCTCATTGAAGCGGCGATGACGACAACGGACGTTGATGCCAAGGCCGTCGAGGAGGCGAGAAAGGCGCTGCTTGCGGGAGAGCTTGACACTCCCCAAGCCGCCCGACGAGCCGCCGAGGCGATCCTGGACCAGGGCACGTAACGTCGTCAACAGCCAAAGACATTTTGGACACAGGCCGATGCCTAGTTCCCCGTTCTGACGGGACACCTACAAATCACTTCCAACAGGCCCTACCTTGAAGACGCGTTCGGGCCGTTCACATCTCAACCCAACTCGGCGACCGCGCCGTCGCTCGAAGACGACGCACACGCCAAGGGCCCGGGAAACATCCCTTCGCGGCTGATCGGACAACCCCGCTGGTGAAACCAGGGACCGACGCCCCGAACACGATGGATGGATTTCCCGAGTCTCCCGACAACTCAACTCGAACGCAATTGGTTCGGATTCACATGGTGTGGATCCAATTTCGAATCCGACGATTCGAAGCACAACAACCTTGCAGACCTTCGGGGTCTGCGCACAGAACCTGTATGGGAGAACAACAATGCTAGCTATCAGAAACAACCTCATGTCCATGAACGCGGCCCGTAACCTGGGTACCAACTATGACAACCTGAGCACGTCGGTGGAACGCCTCAGTTCCGGTCTTCGCATCAACAGCGCGAAGGACGACGCGGCCGGCTTGGCCGTCCGCGAATTGATTCGTGCCGACGTGGCGGCGCTGAACCAGGGCGTGCGTAACGCCAATGACGGTGTCTCGATGTTGCAGGCCGCTGAAGGCGCCCTGGGCGAAATCGACGGCATCCTCATCCGTATGAAGGAACTGGTCGAACAGGCCAACACCGGTACATATTCCACCACGCAGACCGATATCATGCAGGCGGAATATGACGAACTGTGCGACGAAATCGACCGTATCGCCACCAGCACCGATTTCAACGACAACACGCTGCTGGACAATACGGCTGACGTTATCATTTCGCTGGGACAGGGCAACGGCACCGCGACGGAAGTGGTGACGGTCACCGGCCAGGACATGCAGTCCGACGCGTTGGCCTTAAGCGCCAGCAAGCGAACCGCCGTCGGCCCGACGGTTGCCTCGGCGACCTCCGCCTTTCTCGTTGATAG
>JAFGJE010000128.1 GCA_016929245.1 Phycisphaerae bacterium | reverse complement strand
CAAACGCAAGGCCGATGGCAAACGACCAAAACGCTCCATTATGCAAGGGCTGGATAACATGTTCCCTGTAACGTTGCTACAGTGTCCAAATTATATATAATTTCCAACGGCGTCAGACCGCTGGCGATTCATATCGAGGAAGACCTCTCCCGCACCTGGCAGCTCAACGCCTGGAAGAATCAGCCGCGGGATTTCGAGATGCTCGCCAACCTCGTGCGATACACGCTGGGGGGCGTCAAACCCCTCCCGCCGCGCGGCCGAACGCATTGGCCCGAAGAACCGAAGGACATCACCGCCGAAGCGACGCTCGTGCGCGTTCAACACAAGGGAAACTTCTCGCCCGAACCGCTGGCCCACGAACGCTTTACCCGGCTGTTGGGCAGGCGGGAGAAGATTCGCCTGGCCGTCGAAACGAAAACCCCAAAGCAGCTTCGAGACTCCAAGGCGAAGGTCGCGATGCTGACCGGAACGGGGGAGTTGTCTCTGGAGACCGAGCAAACCGAGGCGATCCGCGCGTGGGTCGCCGGCGGCGGGACGCTGCTGATCGACGCCGCGGGCGGGGATCGAACCTTCGCCGAATCGGCGAAACAATGGATCGAAAAAACCTACGGAACTTCGGCCCTGTGGTCCCTGTCGAAGGATTCCCTCGTCTATACCGCCAAGGGGGACGAGAGGAAGAATCTGCCCTATCGTCTGGGCCTGCCGGAGAAGAAACGTCGCAAACGCAAGCGTCGCATGGACATCCAGGCCGTCATGATCCCCACCCCCGACGGGGGAGACCATCGGGCGGGCGTTTTGTTCAGCCGGGGGGATATCACCGCCGGCCTATTGGGCAATCCCAGCGGGATCGTGTTCGGGTACGCGCCCGAGGCGGCGTACACGATTCTGCGGAATCTCATCGTAACGGCGGGAGGCGTGGAGAAGATCCAATCCACCCCCGAACGCGGGGATCGAAAAGCGCCGGAGGCGCGTCAACCTTCGCGTCCTCCCGTCCGCCGGCGAAGTCGTCGCTGAAACGCCGGCGGAATTCCCCGCGAAGTTGCCTCAGGGGGACAGGTGTGTGCGATGTTGTTTTCGATACTCGCCGGCGGACACGTCGAAATGTTTCCGGAACCGCCGCGCGAAGTAGTTGGGATCGTCCCATCCGACTTTCGCGCCGATTTCGCCGATCGGCTCCTCGCCGGTAATCAGCAGCGCCGCGGCCGTCTCGGCGCGACGGTTGGAGATGTATTCCAGCACGGTGCAACGCATCGCCTGGCGGAAGACGCGCGCGAGGTAGGAATGGTTCATCCGCACGCGCCGGGCCAGTTCATTCAGCGTCCAGGGGTAGGCGAGGTCTTGCTGAATGAAATGCAGGACGCGTTTGACGGCGGGGTGCATCCGCGCGCCGGGGTGGGAGGGCGCGTCGGAACGACTCGCCCAGGCGGCCCGGGCGAGCACGCCCAGGCAGATCATCAATCCCCCGAGTTTCTGCGTGTTGTATCCGCTCCAGGGATCCTGGTAGAGTCGATCCAGCATATCCATGGGGGCATGGAGTTCCCGCAGCATGTCGCGAGGGAGATGAAAGTGGAAAATTCCCCGATGTTTCCCCTGGCGCGGAGCGTCCCACAGGAGGTGGTGCGTCATGGCATCCCGGGGAATTTCCAGTAATTCGTGGTGGAGCAGTTCCTCTTTGAAGCAGAGGTTGTAAATGACCGTGTCATGAGGGTCGAGGAATTCATGCCACGAGCCCGGCCTGAGAACCGCCGCGTCGCCTTGCCGGATGGGGATCAGTCCCTGGTTGGTTCGGTGCACCGCTTTTCCTTTCGCGCAAACGATGATTTCCAGAAACATATGGCCGTGCGCGTAGTGATCTTTGTCTTCCTGGGGACGCCAGCGAAAGGCCATCAGGGGCAATTCGCTTTTTCCAAAAAAAGATCCCCAAGGTAAGGTTACGGGTTTGTTCATCGTCCTGATCTCCTGAACCGATGGTTCGGCCGGGATTCGCATTATAACATGAATATCAATTCTGTGCTAGTAATTGTTCTATTCCGGTATAACGCAATTTTCAATCTACTTATAAAATGGATTCCGTTCGTTGAGCCGAGTCGGTTCGGCGACTGACCGGAAGTACAGAGGTCAAAATAGTCCCAATAGAATAAGGAGAGAAAGATGCTAAGGAAACCAGGTTTTTGGATGATGGGAATGTCCGTGATCCTAGCCGCGTGCGTGGGTACGTCGCCGGGGGCGGAAATTTTCAGTGATGACTTTGAAAACGCCGGCGCCACACCCGACGATGGGTATGGAACGGATATGGTGCTGGACGGCTGGTCGTTCCTGGGTGGTGGAACCGCCACGGGCGTGCACAATCCCTCCGCCGCCCAGATTGCCGCCGAAGCCCACAGCGGAACGTATTGCGCGTTCGTCAACGGCAGTAGCTGGGGGGGCGCCGGTCCGGTGCAGCAGGTTCTCACCGCGACGTATCAGCCCAACACGACCTACACCCTCACGGCGTACGTCGCGTACCGGAATGACCTTTCCGACCATCCCGTCGACGCGGAATTGCAACTGTGGGATGTGGATCATGCGACCCACTTCAGCGTCGCCAGTAGTGTACTGGATATCACCGCGGCGGGGGAATGGCAGTTGATCACAGCCGGCTTCACGACCGGAACCACCGACGACTGCCTGGGCGATCACATTGCCGTTCGGTTCAACTTGATCAATAGCGACGGACAGCTACTGATCGACGACGTCACCCTGACGCCCGAACCGGCGACGATGTGCCTGCTGGGTGTGGGGGGGCTGGGCATGCTGCTCCGGCGTAAGCGCTAAAGAAATCCCCTCGGGGAACCGGATTCTCCTTTTGCGACACGAAACGGGGCGACTCCCGGATGGAGTCGCCCCGTTTCCCGTACCTACCCCCGCTTGACAGCGGGGGCTCGTTTTTTATCCCAATGACGCGACGTCCGGCTGGCGGGCGGCGCGGGTTTCGTCCAGGCGTGAGACGGGCGCGGTTTTCGGACATTCCCGGAACGATTCCGGATCGCTTTGAACGAGTTCGGCGATGTCGCGCATCGCGGCGATGAAGGCGTCGAGGGTTTCCCTGGATTCCGTTTCCGTCGGTTCGACCATCATCGCCTCGGGGACGATTAAGGGGAAATACACCGTCGGCGGATGAAAACCGCGGTCGATCAGCGCCTTGGCGATATCGATCGCGTGCACGCCGTGTTCCGCCTGCTTCGAGGCGCTGAAGACGCACTCGTGCTTGCAGACGCGGTCAAACGGCAGGTCATACAGGTCCTTGAGTTTCTCGCGGATGTAGTTGGCGTTGAGGACCGCGTTTTCACTGACGCGCAGCACGCCCTCCCGGCCCAGCATCAGGATGTACGCGTACGCCCGCAACACGATGGCGAAGTTGCCGTAAAACGGCGCGATGTAGCCGATGGACTTCGGTCGGTCGTAGTCCAGGTAATACGAGCCGTCGCGATTCTGGCGGACGACGGAAATCGGCAGGAATTCCCTGAGTCTCTCACACACGCCGACCGGCCCGCTCCCAGGCCCGCCGCCGCCGTGGGGGGTGCTGAAGGTTTTGTGCAGGTTCAGGTGCACGATATCGAACCCCAGGTCGCCGGGGTGCACTCGTCCGAGGATCGCGTTGAGGTTCGCGCCGTCGTAATACATCAAACCGTCCACGTCGTGCACGAGCTTGCAGATTTCCGCGATGTGCGGATTGAACAGCCCCAGCGTGTTCGGGCAGGTGAGCATGAGTCCCGCGACCGAATCGTCGAGCATTTCCTTCAGCGCGTCGATGTCCATCACGCCGTTCGCGTCGGACGGGACGGCCTTGACGCCGAAGCCCGCGATCGCGGCGCTGGCGGGGTTCGTGCCGTGGGCGCTGTCGGGGATCAGGATCGTCGTTTTTTCGTTGCCGCGATCCTTGTGATAGGCCGCCATGATCATCACCCCCGTCAGCTCGCCGTGACTGCCCGCCAGCGGCTGCATCGTGAAGGCCGCCATCCCGCAAAGCTCCCGCAGCGCCTGGTCCATCTCGTACAGCACCGCCAGGGCGCCCTGCACGAGTCGCTCGCCCGTCGAAAGCTGCGGAAGCAGGGGGTGCAGTTCCGCGAAACCCGACAACGCCGCGATGCGCTCGTTGATCTTCGGGTTGTATTTCATCGTGCACGACCCGAGCGGATAAAAGCCCGTGTCCACGCCGAAATTCTTGCGACTCAGCGCGGTAAAGTGTCGCGCGACGTCCAGTTCGCTTAATTCCGGGAGTTCCGCCGGTTTTTCCCGCAGCAGGTCGGGACGAATTTCCGCCTGGGTGGGCACGCCGGTGTCGGGCAGTCGCAGGCCTCGCCGGCCCGGCACGGATTTTTCAAAGATCAGTTTCATAACGCGTTCTCCAGCACGTGGGCGAAGAAGTCGATTTCCTCTTTCGTGCGTTTCTCGGTCACCGCGACCAGCAGGGCGTTGGTCATCTTCGGGTAGTATCGCACCAGCGGGAAGCCCGCGGAGATATTGTGATTCAGCAGCTCGCGGATCACGCGATCCACGTGCGTGGGCAATTCCAGCACGAATTCGTTGAAGTACCAGTGTCGCGGGAAGTGTAATCGCACGCCGGGAATCGCCAGCAATTTTTGCTGGGCGTACCAGGCCTTGTCCGCGCAGAGTCGCGCGAGACGTTGCAAACCCTTCTTGCCCAGCAGACTCATGTAGACCAGGCTGGTCAGGGCGCAGAGTCCTTCGTTGGTGCAGATGTTGCTGGTGGCTTTCTCGCGGCGGATATGCTGCTCGCGGGCCTGGAGGGTCAGGACGAATCCGTCGCGTCCCAGGCGGTCCAGGGTTCGTCCCGCGATGCGCCCGGGCATTTTGCGGACGTAGTCCATGCGGGTGGCCATGAACCCAAGGTACGGCCCGCCGAACGACAGCGGCAGGCCGAGGCTTTGTCCTTCGCCGGTGACGATGTCCGCGCCCATTTCGCCGGGGGTTTTGATCAGTCCCAGCGCGATCGGGTAACACGACACCACCAGCAGCGCCTTGCGGTCGTGCGCGATGGTCGCCAGGTCCGTGAAGTCCTCGATACAGCCGAAGAAGTTCGGCGTCTGGACGACGACGGCGGCGGTCGAATCGTTCATGTGCTTGATGATCTCCGCGCGGCCGGCGACGCCCTCGGTGCCGTGCGTCTCGATCAGCTCAATCCCGAGGTTGCTCGTGTAGCTCCGCAGGATCGTGCGATAGATCGGGCTGACGGTGTCGTCCACGATCACGCGATTCCGCCCCGTGACGCGCAGCGACATCGTGACGGCTTCGTAAAGGGCCGTTCCGCCGTCGTAGAGCGAGGCGTTGGAGACTTCCATGTTCGTCAGTCGGCAGATGCAGGACTGGAACTCGTAAATCGCCTGGAGGGTGCCCTGGCTGAGTTCCGGCTGATAGGGCGTGTAGGCGGTGTAAAACTCGCTGCGCCCGATCAGTTCCCCGACGGCGGCCGGGATGTAGTGGTCGTACAGTCCGCCGCCGAGGAAGCTCGTTAAGTGCGTGTGGTTCCGCTCCGACAGCGCCCGTAAGAGCGCGCCGACTTCCTGCTCGCTCAGGCCGGGCGGGAGGTTCGGCGGGGCGCATTTCAAGTCGGCAGGCACGTCGGCGAACAAATCCTCCGCCGAAAGTCCGATCTCGCGGAGCATCTCGCTGCGCTGCTGATCCGTATTGGCGATGAATGGCATAATTAGGAACTCCTACTATTCAATGATTGTCATCCTGAGCGGAGCGAGTCTTCGAGCGAAGTCGAAGGACCTCACGGGTTCGAGAACGTGAGGTCCTTCGACTCCGCTTCGCTCCGCTCAGGATGACAACACTATAACAATTCCTGATACTGCTGCGGCGATAAAAGATTCTCCAGGTCGGCGGGGTTGGATACTTCGATCGTGTACACCCAGCCCTTACCATAAGGATCGGAATTCACCAGGCTCGGATCGGCGGTTAATTCTTCGTTGGCGGCTTTCACCGTCCCGCTCACCGGCGCGTAGATGCTCGAAGCGGCCTTCGACGACTCGATGGAACAGGCTTCCTCGCCCTGCGCGACGCTCTTGCCCGACACGGGCAGATCGACGAACACCACGTCGCCCAACGCTTCCTGCGCGTGATCGGTAATCCCCACCACGCCGACGCTCCCTTCGACGCGAATCCACTCATGATCCTTCGTGTACTTCAAATTCTCCGGAATCATCTCTGACTATCCTTTCTTTATGTAAGAGAACGCGAATAAGACGAATGAAGACGAATTACGCGAAAAAGATTGAAGTTGAAAAATAAAAGCACAAAACCAATTCGTCTTATTCGTCTTATTCGCGTTCTCTTAGTTTTTCTTCCCGCACGTTCCTTGTTTGTAGAACGGTTTTTCGGCCACCCGCACGGGGATGTCCGCCCGGGCGGTTTTAATGGTCAGTTCCGTGCCGACTTCCGCCAGGTGCGGCGGAACGAATCCCATGCCGATAGCCACTTCCAGCGACGGCGAAAACGCGCCGCTGCTGATCTCGCCGATCCGCCCGCCGTCGGCGAGGATTTCGTCGCCCGTGCGGAACGGACGACGCTGATCGCTTCGCAGGGCGACGAGGGATTTCGTCGGACACGCCAACTCCGCCTCGCGGATCGCCTCGGCGCCGACGTAAGGCCCGAACGGATCGAGGAAATTCGCCAGCCCCGCTTCAATGGGATTGATTTCCAGCGACAGCTCGTGGCCGTACAGGGGATACGCCATTTCCAGCCGCAACGAGTCCCGCGCGCCCAGGCCCGCCGGTTTGACGTCGGAGTTTTCCAACAGACGATCCCACAGCGCCGGCAGGGCGTCGGCGGGCATGAAAATTTCGTATCCCAACTCGCCGGTATACCCCGATCGGGCGAGAATGCACTCCACGCCGTTGACGACGGTTTGACAAATCCCGAAGTACGGAAGATCGCCAAGATTCGCTTCCGTCAGTGGCGCAAGAGCGACTTGGCTGGTCGGTCCCTGCACGTCGAGTTTGCCCCAGTCTTCCAGGATTCTCAGCGTCGCGTCGGTCAGTCGATGTCGCAACACGCTCGCGTCGCCGGTGGCGGGACCGGCGTTGACCACGAGCAGGAAGTCGACGGCAGCCAGGCGAAACAGGACGGTATCGTCGATGACGAATCCGGCTTCGTTGAGCAGAAAACCGTACTTACCGCGTCCGAGGGGGAGAATTTCGGCGTTTTGCGTCAGCGCGCGGGAAAGCTCCGCAGCCGCGGACGGTCCGGTGACGCGAAACTGTCCCATGTGCGACGTGTCGAACAGGCTGACGGCGCCGCGACAATGGCGATGCTCCGCGAGCATGCTTTCGTACTGGATCGGCAGCAGCCAGCCGGCGAAATCGACCATGCGCCCGCCGGCGGCGACGTGCTTTTCGTACAACGGTGTGGTTTGGGGCTTAGACATTGGATTCCTCAGGTTTTCGGCACGGCGATGGATTCTCCCCGCGGGGATTCGCAATCCATCGCCTCTGTCCTGGGTACCTGAGAGATCAGGCCTGTGGCGGCTGTCAAACGGCGCCGCGTGCGGGCCTTGCCCCGTCGGTGTTCGATTCAGTCGATGCAATCCCTGCATCAGCCGTCAAACTCTCCAGAGGATTTTCGGGTCGGCGTCCTTTTGCCTGAGAGTTTCATCCCGCAAACCGGGACTTGCCCCTTCGGCGACCCCGCCTGCGCGGGATTCTCTCCACCGACGAACTCAATTATACGGAAGCCAACCGGCGGGTCAAGGTTCAAAAGACGGAATCCAAAATTCGCGGCAATAAGAGAACGCGAATAAGACGAATCAAGACGAATAAGACGAATTATTTGACACTGTAGCAACGATACATGGAATTTCTAATGATATTTGATGCTTCAAGCCGATACGAATCCTGGAAGAACGGAATTCT
>JAFGJE010000127.1 GCA_016929245.1 Phycisphaerae bacterium | reverse complement strand
GGTGAAGGCGTTGTACTGCGCGCCCATGCGGTCGAATTCGCGGTTGACGTCCAGCGGGGTGCGTCGGTCGGTGCCCTTGAAGACCATGTGTTCGAGGAAATGGCTCACGCCGGCGACTTCGGGGGTTTCGTCGCGGCTGCCCGTGCGGACGAAAAAGCCCGCGGCGACGGACTTCGCCGTCGGATTCACCTCGGTCACGATCCGCAGGCCGTTCGGGAGAGTGTGCTGGCGAAACTGCATCAGGACTCCTTCTTCAGAGGTTGAGGACCGACGGTGAGAATGGACAGGTGTTCGGGGGGGAACGTTCGACAACTATCCAGGACCTCTTCGCGCGTGACCGCCTGGATGGATCGCGAAACTTCCGCCAGGGTTCGCAGACGGCCGAGGTGATACCAGTCGCTGGCGAGCGTTCCGGCGCGGCTGGTCGTCGACGCGCCCTGCATGACCAGCATGCTGCGAAGCTGCGTCTTGGCGCGATCCAGTTCTTCCGGCGTGATGTCCTTGCCCAGGCGGTCCAGTTCCCCCAGCGTCACGTCGAAGGTCTGCTGCGCGAGATCGGGGCGGCTGCC
Source organism: Phycisphaerae bacterium (assembly GCA_016929245.1). Classification (GTDB taxonomy): domain Bacteria; phylum Planctomycetota; class Phycisphaerae; order SM23-33; family SM23-33; genus JAFGEJ01. The sequence goes on along the minus strand of JAFGJE010000127.1, from coordinate 28,985 downwards.
CGCGTAGAGGAACATTCCCGCGTGATCTTTCAGGCAGACGTAACTGGCGGAGATATGATACACCAGGCCTCGTTTTTCCCGCACTTCGGTGAACAGGCGTGATCCCATCCCGCGCGAGAGAACCGTCTCGGCAAGGCGGATCGGGTAATATTCCTTCTCGTCGCAGGTGGGGGCTTTGTACGCCAGCGCGAGGTGCGTCTGGGCGGAGTCTTTCTCGATATGCGTTTCGCCGCCGGAACCGGGGGTGACGGAAGGTTTCGCCTGGGCCGGGCCTGACCAGTCGCCGAAGCGCTTCTCCACGAGTTCCCGCAACGGCTTCCATTGGAAATTTCCCGCCACCGCCATCACGGTCCCGACGGGGTTGAAATGTCGTCGCACGTGCTGGCGGACGCCGGCGGGGGTCATCGCTTCCAGGGATTCGCTCCTGCCGTACGCCAGTCGGCCCAGGGGATAGGGGAAGAATTTCTCCCGCAGCAGGTAGTTGCACTTCCGGGCCGGCTCGTCGTCGAGGGATTGGAGATCCTGCCGGATCAGCGCCCGGCAGGGGTCGAAGGATTCGTCCTGCAGGCGGGGGGCCTGGAGGATGTCGGCGTAGATATCCAGCACGTCGTGCAGGTTTCGCCCCAGTTGGGCGGCCGACAGGTGCATGTGTTCGCTGTGTACGGATTCGTTGTGCTGCACGCCCAGGGCGTCGAGGGCGTCGTTCAATTCCCGGCTGTTCCGTTCGCCGGCGCCGCGGAGCAGCCACTCGGACGCGACGGACGCGGCGCCTTCCGCCCCGTCGGGATCGTGCGCGGAACCGCACGGCACGGAAATCGTCAGCGCCGCGGAGGAAACATTTTCCATGGGTTGCCCCAGCAGCGTCAGGCCGTTGGGAAACTCGTGAATCAGGAATTCTTCGCTATGTGTCGAGTCCAAAAACCGCTCCTTTCCGTCGGCGCATCCACATGAATGTCGGAACGAAACATTCTATGCGTCCGGGACGCTTTTCACAATCCGCAAGCGGAGCTTTTCTTGACGGAAGAAATCATATTTGAGATTGACAAAAAGGAAATTCAGGATAATCTATTATTGTTATTGACGATACATTTTCCGGCGTTGGAAAATAGACCAACCAAGCCGATTTGAGCCGTCGGCTTTTTGCGCGAGGGAAATTCCGGAAGGAATTCTGTTTGCAGAATCTCCCACGGTGTCTCTTGGGCTTTCGGTATGGATGCGTGGTATTTCTCACGGTTCCCGGAGTGTTGTTACCCGGATTTCCAGAATATTTTATGATATGGAGGGCGTGGTCATGCCTGATGTGAAGCGTGGTTTTCAGATTCTTTTCGTTTGGACGATCTGCCTGGGGATGTCGCCTGTCGCGTCGGCGGATATCTTCGGTTCGGAAGCGACGTTGTTTTCCATTGATTTCGTGACAATCACCAAGGAATCGAATCCCAAGGAAATCGACCACGGATACGTGGGATACGATTACCGCATGGATATCTGTGAGATCACCAACGAGCAATGGAATAAATTCCAGGCCTGTCTGGGAGTTCTCGGCGGGGACGATATTTCCAAAATTTCCCGCGACGATTTCGAAACGGACGATAAGGATTTGCCGGTCGTCGGGAAGAGCTGGTACCAGGCCGCCCAGTTCGTCAATTGGCTCAATACCAGTACCGGTCATCACGTCGCGTATAAATTCACGGAACCCAAATCGATCGATGGAAATTCATTCGCCGCCTGGCCCTCGGAAGAAGCCGCCGCGGGGGGGACGAATCGCTATCGTCACAAAGACGCGGTGTACTTCCTGCCCTCCGAAAATGAGTGGGTCAAGGCGGCCTACTGGAACGGCGAAAAACTACAAACCTATGCCACGAAAAAGGATGAAATTCCCCTGGAAGGCGACGGACAAAGCGGAGAAGGCTGGAATTACGAGAAGGACCAGCTCGGGCAGGATCTTCTGGGAGAATCCTGGGACGTCGGCAGCGGGAGCGATGAAATCAACGGTACCGCGGACATGATGGGCAACGTCTGGGAGATGCTCGAATCTCCCTTTTACGGAGAAACCTTCATGGCGACTTCCGATCGCATTCGAAGGGGCGGCTCGTACGACAGCGAAGTGGAAGCACTGGCTTCTTCCTGCCGGTTGCCGTTCAACCCGAACAATGAAGATGCCCTTTCCCTGATCACCGGATTTCGCGTCGCTTCCGTAACCACGGTTCCCGAACCGATTTGCGTTGTGACGTTATCCTGTGCGGGATTGTTGTTTCTTCGCAAGCGACGTTGAATCACTACCGGTGGGTATTATGAATAAGAAGATTCACCAAACCCCCAGCGCCCCAAAGGCGGTCGGCCCATACAGCCAGGCGGTGGAGGCGAATGGGTTTTTGTTCATTTCGGGACAAATCCCCATCGACCCCGCGACGGGAAAGATGGCAGCCGATGACATCGAGGAACAAACCCACCGCGCGCTGAAAAACATTCAGGCGATTCTCGATGCCGCCGGGTTATCGCTCCGTGAAGTGGTCAAAACCACCTGCCTGCTGTCTGACATGAAGCATTTCCCGCAGATGAACGAAGTCTACGCCCAATACTTCCCCGAAGAACCCCCCGCCCGAGCCACCTTCGCGGTGGCGGGGTTACCGTTAGGCGCGATGGTGGAAATCGAAGCAATCGCTGTACGGGAATAAATCCCTCTCCAACAACGGGTTTACTTCTAACTCATTTTCGATTCAATACTTCCATTTCCCTGTGGGCCAGCGCTTCGGCGAGGTGGTCTGGGGTTTGACATTCCAGGAGATGATCGACCACGCCGTGATCGTCTAACATGCGCACAAGTCTAGCCAACACATGGAGATGCGTGCGGTCGTCCTTTCCGCAGACCAGGAAAAACAGTTGCGTCAGCGAGCCGTCTTCCGAACCGAACGGCACGCCGGTGTGGGTTAACCCCACGATGATGAAACTCGCGGCGATGTCATACGGCAAGGGGTGGCGCGGATGCGGAAAGGCGACCCTCGGCAGCAGGGCGGTGCTGCAAAGCTGCTCCCGGCCTTGCAGTTCACCGAGTAGATCGTCGCGATTGTACACCAGTCCAGCGGACTCCGCCTGATCCACCAGCGCCCGCAGCGCCGCGGCGCGGGTTTTCCCGGATAGCGGAACGGCCAGTCCTGCGTCCGGAATCAACGGGCAGACGATGGGTTCTTCGGCGTCCACCCCGTGATGTTCGCTGACGCCGCGTTCGATCCCCGCCAGCTCCTCGCGGTTGAAATTGTGCATCTGCTCCCACACCCAGTGGTCCAAATCCGCCCGTCGGAACAGGTATTTCTGCTCGCCGGTCTTCCGACAGGGCATCTGTCCGCGGCTGGCGCGTTTGATGATCTCCCGCACATCCATCGACAGATAAACGGCCACCTGCTGTTCGTCCATTTGCTCGTTAGGCATTTTTTCCTCGTGTGGTACAGGGAAACTTCAAAATCCGACTGTTCCGAACGTGTGACTTTTGCCGATTCCTAGAATACAATCAATTTGGCAGTTTGCAACGCTTTGTCCGGCGGAACGTTCCGCGATTTCAGGAGCGAATGGATGTCCAAAATACAACGCAAGGACCGAATGGGAACCTACGTGCCGGGGATTCTGATCACCGCGGGTGTGGTTACGCTTTGCCTACTCGTTCTGATCCCGATCCAATCCGCCTGGCCGGAAGACATGGCCGTCGGCGCGTGGCTGGGGATTCTCGTGGAGATGCTCAGGGCCCTGTTATTGGGTTTGATTACCGCGGGTGTGTGTTTGGCGGGGATCAGCCTCCTGTCCAACCGCAACTCCGTCGATCACGGGGTGGCGCATCTGGAACGAATCGAATCCCTCCTGCAGCAGCAGCTCAAGAGCGTGCGGGAACTGGTCGGGATGGCCGGCCTGTCGGACCAGGCCAAGAGCCTGATCTTTTACGAACGCGAAGTGGACGCCCTCCGCGAGAGCGTCAACGCGTTGCTGATGAAACAGGATTACGTCGGCGCGGAGGCGATGATCTCCCGCGTGGAAAGTCGCCTGGGGTTGACGGAAGTCGCCGAGACGCTCCGTTCGGAAATCACGCACACCCGCGACTCCACGTCGGACGACAAGGTCCTGGAGGCGGTCAATCGCGTGCGGGATATCCTGAACGACCGGCAGTGGTCCCGCGCGAAGCGCGACGCCGAACGACTCCTGGCGCTGTTCCCGAACCATCGCGTGGTCTCCGAACTGCCCGGGGAAATTCGGCAGGCCTGGAACGCCTACAAGCGGCAACTGCTCAAGCAGTACGGCGAAGCCGTCCGCGTCAACGACGTCGAGCGGAGCATCGAACTGCTGAAGGAACTGGACAAGTATCTCACGCCGCAGGAAGGCGCGGCCCTCGCGGAAAGCGCCCGCGACGTGTTCAAAAAGAAACTCCACAACCTCGGCGTGCAGTTCGCCATCGCGGTCGCCGACCAGAACTGGGCCTTCGCCGTCGCCACGGGCGAGGAGATCGTCAACGAATATCCCAACAGCCGCATGGCCCGGGAAGTGCGGGAGAAACTCGACCTGCTGCGCGACTACGTCACCGGCGTCCGCCAGCCCGGACCGACCGGAGTGGAGCAGGCCGACTCCTCCTTCGTCTCGGAACACCCGATGGAAACCCCTCCCTCCGTGGGAGAGTAAAAGTAAAGACACGATTTCTTTTCGCGGCGGAAATTTTAAAAATTCCCGCCGCGTTTTTTAATGGAAAGATTAACAAGTTGTCATCCTGAGCGAAGCGCAGCGAAGTCGAAGGACCTCACGCCAAATAACCCGTAAGGTCCTTCGACTTCGCTCGAAGATTCGCTACGCTCAGGATGACAAGACTTATTCTCGCGAGTAAAAATTCCCGCCGCGCATTTCTTTTTTTTCTTTGGTATAATCACATGCTTTGCCGTGGAGAATTTATTCTCCCTCACCGAAGATAGAATAGCAGGAGTACACCGATGGGTATGACAATCACCGAAGCGATTCTCGCCAGACACGCCGGACGCGCGCGCGTTTCCCCGGGCGAGAACATCTGGTGCGACGTGGACGTGCTGATGACGCACGACGTCTGCGGGCCGGGCACGATCGGCGTGTTCGAGCAGCAGTTCGGGCGCGACGCGAAGGTCTGGGATCCCGAGAAAATCGTGATCATCCCGGACCACTACATCTTCACCGCCGACCCGAAGGCCCATCGCAATATCGCCATTCTGCGGGATTTCGTGAAGCGCCAGGGGATCAAGCAGTACTACGACCCCGATTTCATCGATACCGACGTCGACGGCGTGCCCCAACCGTACGCCGATCCCGCGACGACGAGTTATCGCGGCGTGTGTCACTCCGCCTTGCCGCAGAACGGCCACACGCGCCCGGGCGAAATCCTCCTCGGGACCGACTCGCACACCTGCACGCACGGCGCGTTCGGCGAGGTCGCCACGGGCATCGGAAACACCGACGCGGGATTCGTGATGGGCACGGGCAAGCTCTGGCTGCGCGTCCCGCCTTCGATGAAGTTCATCTTCCACGGCGAAATGCCGGACTACCTGATGGGCAAGGACCTGATCCTGCACGTCATCGGCGAGATCGGGTTCGACGGCGCGACGTACAAGGCGATGGAATTCGCCGGCCAGGCCGTCATGTCCCTGAACATGGAAGAACGCTGCACGATCTGCAACATGGCCATCGAAGCCGGCGGAAAGAGCGGAATCATCGAACCGGACGACGTGACGTTGAAGTACGTCGAGGAACGGAAACAACCCGGCGCGCCGAGTTACGAAATCGTGCGCTCCGACGCCAACGCGAAGTACGAAGCCGTCCTGGAATTCGACGCCTCGGCGCTCGAGCCGACCGTAGCCCAGCCGCACTGTCCCGACCGCCGCGCGAAGGCCCGGGAGTTGTCCGACGTGAAACTCGACCGGTCGTACATCGGCTCCTGCACCGGCGGGAAAACGACGGACTTTATCGCCGCCGCGCGCGTGCTGAACGGCAAGAAGGTAGCCGTCGAAACGTTCATCGTCCCCGCGACGACGGAAGTGGACATGGACCTGGACCGCCGCGAAGTAAACGGCAAGAGCCTGCGGTCGATTTTCCAGGACGCCGGTTGCAAGATCGGCCCCGCGAGCTGCGCCGCCTGCCTCGGCGGACCGCAGGACACGTTCGGCCGCGCGAACGAACCGATCAACGTCATCGCCACAACGAACCGAAACTTCCCGGGCCGCATGGGCCACAAGGAAGCGGGCGTCTACCTCGCCAGCCCCTTAACCGCCGCGGCAAGCGCCATCGCCGGCAAGATCGCCGACCCGCGGGATTATCTGTCGTAAAAAATTCGTAAGAAAAAACGGCCACGAATTTCACAAATTGCACGAATTCATTTTTCCCTTTCGTGCAATTCGAGTAATTCGTGGACGTTTTCAAATTCCTTTGTTTTGTGTATAATATGGATACGAGGAAACACCATGAAATTACTGGTCACATTGGAGCGAGACGAAACGGGCATGATCGTAGCCGAGTGCCCCGCCATTCCCGGCTGCGTTTCCCAGGGGCGAACCGAAGAAGAAGCCCTGGAAAATATCCGGGAAGCCATAACCGCCTGCCTGGAAGCTCGAGCCGAAGAAGGCATGCCCCTGACCGTGTCGGTCCGCGAGGTAGAGGTGGCCGTGTAATGCCCAAACTGCCCGTACTGTCTGGTGCGAAGGCTGTAAAAACATTCGAGAAAGCGGGGTGATGCGTCGCGAGACAAAAGGGAAGCCACGTTATCATGCTCAAAACGGGGAGTATCGCCAGTCTATCCATTCCCCAACATAAGGAACTCGCTCCCGGCACGTTGCGATCTCTGATTCGATCCGCGGGACTCAGCGTGGAAGAATTCATCCATCTTGACTAAACGCTGTCTTCTTGCATCCCGCCGCCGGTAAAGGTACCGTGTTCGTCATGGCCAAGACGTTATACCTCATCGACGGGCATTCGCAGATTTTTCGGGCGTTCTTCGCGCCGTTTCAGGATTTGACCAGCCCCACCGGCGAACCGACGCGGGCGACGTATGTCTTCACGAACATGCTGCTGAGTTTCCTGGCCGCCAAAAAGCCCGACTACGTCGGGATGGCTGTCGACGGACCGAAGGCCAAGCTCGAGCGAACGGCGCTGTATCCGGACTACAAAGCCCATCGCCCGCCGCTGCCGGAAGGATTCCTGCCGCAGGAAAAACGGATTTTCGAAATCGTCGAAACGCTGGGCATTCCCCTGCTCCGCTCTCAAGGCCACGAAGCCGACGACGTTTTGGCGACGCTGGCGGAACGCTTCGGTTCGGATGATTTGCACGTGGTTCTCGTCAGCCGGGATAAGGACCTGGACCAGCTCGTGAATCCCAACGTCGTGCTCTACGATCCGATGAAGGATGAAATTCTCGACGCCGCGACCATCGAAGCGAAGAAGGGATACCCGCCCGAAAAAGCAGTCGAAGTCCAGGCGCTCATGGGCGACGCGACGGACAATATTCCCGGCATTCCGGGTGTGGGCGCGAAGACGGCTGCCAAACTCATCGCCAAGTACGGATCGGCGGAGGCGGTGCTCGCCTCGGCGGACGATCAGACGCCCAAGCTGAAAGAAAACCTTCTCGCCAACGCCGAGAATCTGAAAATCTCCAAACAACTCGTCACGCTCCTGCGCGACGTGCCGATCGATATCACGCTGGGGGATCTCGAATCGAGTCAGCTTCACTATTCGAAACTCAAACCTTTATTTGAAGAGTTGGGTTTTAGCAGGTTGTTGGATCGTTTGGATGCGTTGGGGGGAACGGAAGAAACGGCGCCGAGCCGCAAGCGTGAAACGGAAATCAGCAAAAAGCCCAGCGTTACTGTTTCGCATGACAAACCCGCCCAAACTACCGTCGCCGGAGACTTCGATTACCAACTCATCGACACCCCGGAAAAGCTCGATGCCGTGATCTCTGAACTCGTGGACGTCAAGCGCCTGGCGGTGGATACCGAAACCACGGACGTGCGCCCGATGTGGGCGACGCTGGTGGGGATCTCGCTCGCGTGGAAGCCGGGGCATGGCGTGTACATTCCCGTGCGCGGGCCTTTGGGCGCCGAGACGCTCGACGTGGACTACGTGCGGCAGAAACTGGGGAAAATCCTCGCGGACGAATGGATCGTCAAGATCGGACACAATCTCAAGTATGACAAAATCGTGCTCGACGGCGCGGGCTTGCCGCTGGCCGGTGCGATGTTCGACACGATGATCGCCGCGCACGTGCTGGATTCGTCGCGCATGACGTACAAGCTCGACGCGATCGCGCTGGACCTGCTGAATCACCAGTGCATCCCCATCGGCGACGTGATCGGGCGGGGCAGAAACGCCGTGACCATGGACAACGTGCCGACGGAAATCGTCGCGCCCTACGCGGCCGAGGACGCGGACGTCGCGCTGCGCCTCGCGGCTGCGCTGGAACCGATGCTCAAGGCCGAAGGCCTCGACGAACCGTTCGAAAAGCAGGAAATGCCCCTCATGCCCGTGCTCGCGGAGATGGAGGAAACGGGCATTCGCGTCGAACCCGAAACGCTCAAGCGGATGGAAGTGAATCTGTCGAAAGAGGCCGACTCGTTGCGGGATCATATCCTCCAGGCCGCCGGCCGGCCTTTCAATCCCGATTCGCCCAAGCAACTCGGCGAGGTGCTGTTTACCGATCTGGAATTGCCCGTCATCAAAAAGACCAAGACCGGCCCGAGCACGGATTCGGAAGTACTGGAGGAGCTCGCGGGCATGTGCGACTCGCCGATTCCGGCGCTCGTGCTGGATTACCGAAAATTAACCAAGCTCATCAGCACGTACCTAAAAGCCCTCGGCGAGTGCATTCACCCCACGACGGGACGGGTGCACACGTCGTTTCACCAGGCCTCCGTCGCGACGGGGCGACTCAGCAGCAGCGATCCGAACCTGCAGAATATTCCCATCCGAACCGAGCAGGGCAGGCTGATTCGCTCCGCGTTCGTCGCGGATGACGGTTACGTGCTGCTGTCGGCGGACTATTCGCAGGTGGAGTTGCGGATGCTGGCGCACTTCTGCCGCGACGAAACGCTGACGGCTGCCTTCCAGGACGACCAGGACATCCACCGCATCGTGGCCGCGGAGGTGTTCGGCGTGCCGTTGGCGGAGGTGACTTCCGATCAGCGGGCGCGGGCGAAGACCGTGAACTTCGGGATCATCTACGGCCAGACGGGATTCGGCCTGGCGCGAACGCTGCGCATCGGACGAAACGAAGCCGGCGCGTTCATCAAGAAATATCGCGGCCGCTTCCCGAAAATCGATGAATTCCTGAAAGCCTGCGTCGATCAGGCGAAGAATCAGGGATACGTCGAAACGATCTTCGGCCGGCGGCGAAACATCCCCGGTATCGACGCGAAAAACCCCCAGGAACGGGCCGCGGCGGAGCGGTTGGCGATCAATTCCGTCGTGCAGGGATCGGCGGCGGATTTAATCAAGCAGGCGATGGTGAATATCAGCCAGACCATCACCGCGGACAAGCGCCCCTCGAAAATGCTGCTGCAGATTCACGACGAACTGGTTTTCGAGATTCCCGCCGATCAAATCAAATCGGAACAGTCGATGATCATAAAGAAGATGACCGGCGCGATCGAATTGGCTGTCCCGCTGAAAGTGGACGTGGGCGTCGGTGACAATTGGATGGACGCGAAATAGAACCACGGATGTCTCGGATTATGAATAGATTTCACGGATATCAAGAAACAATATACCCAATCCGTGTAATCGTCTTATCATCCGTGTAATCCGTGGATGATATACACTCCCAAAAACGTATTGGCGGAGACAACAATATGATCACCCCTCACTTGCTGACACCGGACGATCTGAACATCAAAACGCTGGGTCCCTGCAAGGTGGATTCGCCGTTGGCGTCGAGCGTGTCGCCTTCGGGCAGCGGCAGCGATCATTTCATTCACGCGGCTGAGTTCGTGCAGGATTCGCATCGCGTGCTCCTGGAGGATCGGCTGGATCGCATCGTCAAGAAATCCCACGACACCTTGCCGGCGTTCGAGCTGGCCGGTCCGCGGCGAAAAATCTTTTTCGATCCCCATAAGCTTCGCGTCGGCATCGTCACGTGCGGGGGAATTTGCCCGGGTTTGAACGACGTGATCCGCGGCATCGTGATGGAGCTGCATTATCGCTACGGTGTCAAGAGCGTGCTGGGATTTCGCTACGGGTACGAGGGATTCCTGCCCCAATACGGGCATGACGTGATGGAACTGACGCCGCAGAACGTGAAGAACATTCACGAAACCGGCGGGACGATCCTGGGCACCAGCCGGGGGGATCAATCCAAACCCGAAATCGTCGACTGCCTGGAACGCATGAACGTCAACATCCTGTTCGCCATCGGCGGCGACGGCACGCAGCGCGGCGCGAAGCAGATTTCCGAGGAAGTCGAACGGCGCGGCGAAAAAATCGCCGTCGTGGGCATCCCCAAGACCATCGACAACGACCTGATGTACATCGACAAGAGTTTCGGATTCGAGACGGCGGTTCACGTCGCCTTCCACGCCGTGCAGTGCGCTCACACGGAGGCGGAGTCCTGCATCAACGGGATCGGACTGGTCAAGCTCATGGGGCGGGACAGCGGCTGGATCGCCTGTCACACGGCGCTGGCGTCCAGCCAGGCGAATTTCGTGCTGATTCCCGAATCGCCCTTCCAGCTTCACGGGACGAAGGGTTTTCTGCCCTGCCTGTTGCAGCGACTGCGGCACCGCCGGCACGCCTGCATCATCGTCTCGGAAGGCGCGGGGCAGGATCTCATCAGCGGCGACGGACTCGGAAATGACGCCTCCGGCAACGTGAAGTACAAGGACATCGGCCTGTTCCTCAAGCAGCAGATCAAAGACTACCTCGACGCGGAGGGGATGAAGCACACGATCAAGTACATCGATCCGAGCTACATGATCCGCTCCGTCCCCGCGACGCCCAACGACAGCCTGTACTGCCTGCGCCTCGCCCAGGCGGCCGTCCACGCGGCGATGACCGGCCGCACGGAAATGGTCGTGGGACGCTGGCGCGAACAGTTCGTCCACGTGCCGACGCCGCTGTCCACCTGCGGCAGAAAGACCGTGGATCCCGAAGGCGACCTGTGGTTGAGCGTCCTAGAAAACACCGGCCAACCGATGGTGTTTGAGTAATCGAATTGTCATCCTGAGGGGCTGTATGAAAACGTTCTTTCATGTGGCTTGGGCCTCTGGCCCAAGCGTCTCAGGGGCATCTTGCCCCTGCAAAACGGGTATATTCACGGGCAAGATGCCCGTGAGACCCTTGGACAAGATGTCCAAGCCACGTTTTCATACAGGCTCTGAGGGGCTCAGGATGACAACAAAATTACTATTTCCCCGGAATTCGACTGATCCAGACGGTCATGTATCCCGGTGTGCGGTTGCACCAGAGGGCGTAGGGGACGGCCTTGATGTTCGTTGGTTTTAAGGACGCTTCGTCCGCGCGATGATACAGCGCCTGTTTCCACTCCGCCGTGACGGGCGCGACACCCTTGCCGGAAATCGTCACGCAACCGCCAAGCAAATCCTTCTCATATCGCGCGGTGAGTTTCGCGCTGTCCGGCAGCAGGATGCCGTGGACGTTGGCATTATGGTCGCATTGTTCGAGGCAGTAGACGATCGGCCCGCGCTGCAAAGCGACCTTTCCGCCGTCGGAAGCGACTTGCGGGTGGGCGACGATTCGCTCGATGGGCATGGAAAGCGTCAACTCGAGCACGTCTCCGTCCCGCCAGGCGCGTTGGACGGCCGCGTATCCTTTGGTGACGGCGGCCTGGATTCCCCGACCGTTGACTTTCAGGTTGTGTTTCCGGCACCAGCCGGGAATCCGCAGGTGCAACGCGAAATTCGTCGGGGCGTCGACGTTGACGGTGATCCTGATCTTTTCGTCCCAGGGATAGTGCGTCTTCTGGCGAAGCGTGACCGCTTTACCGGCGAGATCGAGTTTTCCCGAACCGGCGGCGTACAGATGCACCCAGGCGGCCTTCGGTTCGGTCGAGTAGACGTATTGTCCCAGCGACGCGAGCAGGCGTCCCAGATTCGACGGACAACAGGCGCATCCAAACCAGGCGGCCCGTTCATACAGTTTCCCGGTGTCCGCATGGTGGGCCGCCATATTCACGCCCGCGCGGACCGCCAGCGGATTGGCGTAGAAATATTTCTCGCCGTCGAGGGACACGCCCGACAGCACGCCGTTGTACAGGGCGCGTTCCATCACGTCGGCGTACTCGCCGCGCGGATCGATCTGCAACATGCGGTGCGCGAAGAAAATCAACGAAATCGCGGCGCAGGTTTCCGCGTAGGCGGTGTCGTTGGCGAGACTGAAATCCACGTCGAAGCCTTCGAAGACTCGCTGCTGCCCCACGCCGCCGGTCAGGTACATCTGCCGTTTCGTGACGCTCTCCCATAATCGCCGGCAGGCACCCAGCAGTTCCGCGTCGTCGGTTTCGCCGGCCAGGTCCGCCATCGCGGAATACAGGTACAGCGCGCGGACGGCATGGCCTCGCGCGTCGGACATTTCGCGCACGGGCCTGTCCGCCTGTAAGATGGCGTAATCCTGTAATCCCATATTTTCGCGATTGTAATGATCTTCCTTTTCGCGTTTGGCTGCTTCTTCATAAAAATAGAAAGGTTTGCGGCCTCGTTCATCGACGAAGTATTTGCTGAGCGTCAGGTAGCGTTTTTCGCCCGTGACGCGATACAGTTTCACCAGCGCCAGTTCGATTTCCTGGTGTCCCGGATAGCCTCGTTTCCGTCCCTTGCCGCGGCCGAACACGGTTCCGATGTAATCCGCGAATTTTCGGACCGCGTCCAGGAATTCGCGTCGCCCCGTCGCTTTTTGGTGCGCGACGGCGGCTTCCATCATGTGTCCCGCCTGGTAGAGCTCGTGCATTCCGGCGAGGTTCGTCCAGCGATTCTCCGGTTCCTCGGCGGTGAAATAGGAGTTGATATACCCGTCCGGCTGCTGGGCGGCGACGAACAGATCGGCGACTTCGTTGACCTTCGCCGCCAGTCGCTTGTCGGGATGCGTCGAAAGGCTGTAGGAGGCCGCCTCCACCCACTTGGCGACGTCGGAATCCCAGAAGCGATGTCGCGGGATTCCCTTTTTCGTCAGGTCCAGCGCGTCGATCCGTCCGGAGGATTTGCACTTCGTATACTGGTCCATCAGGCTGACGGTTCGGTTGGTTTCCCGTCGCGTCCCCAGCACGCCTCCGTCAAATTGCACATCTTCAAACGCCGCGGGCGTCAATCGTCGTTGCGCGGTCATTTTGGTTGCTCCAAAACAGGAATAGATAGGATTCCGATATTCACATTCTCATTCTTGCACGAATTTCATTATTTACAAGGTGACAAAATCGAACAATACCAGAATGATTCCGATCTATTACAGTCTTGACTATTTCCGGAAAGAAAAACCCGGATGATCGTTCATCCGGGTTTTGCCTCTATGGGAATCGTAAAACGAATGTCTACGGTGTGGTTTTCCCCGCGGGGATGGCGGGTTTGATTTCCAGCTTCTGGAACGTCTTCGCCAAGACATCCATCACGCCTTTTGCCCGTTCCACGTCGGCGTCGAAACAACTCATGCCGATGTAATACCCACGGGTTTTTCCGTCCTGTTCCTTTTGTTGCGCGAAGCGCACGATCTCGATATACGGCGGGCCGGGTTTCGCGAGGGGCTGGGCGACTTTGACCTCCTGGAGCCTGGCGTCCTTCACGCCCTCGGGAGGGGTCTGTTTTTGCAGGACGAGTTGATATCCGTCGAGTTCACCCAGTTTGGCGGGCGCCTGGTCCAGAACGGTCACGAGGTATCCCTTGGCCTTTTCTTCCTCGACGATCTGCCTGACGGCCTGGTCGTTGGAAAGCGGTTCGTCCAGAGCAAAGCTCCCCGCCTGCGCGAGGGGAGACGCCACTCCGCCCAGCAGGTAGTCCATCTGCGCCGTGAGCACGCCCTCGGGGGTCGCCACGGCGGACCAGGTCGCCGGCGGCGCCACAGCCACCCCGACGTCGGGAGCCCGCACGATTCCGCCCGGCGTCAACGGCAGATCGATGGGCCGTTTCAGATCCGTGAATTTCACCGACCGCGAAACGGCGACGATGATCGGAAGCAGGTCGTCCTGTTTCGCCTCCGGAACTTCCACGGCGATCAGATACGCCATGCGCACCGGTTCCGCGTCGGCGGGTTGTCCGGGCAGCTTCACCTCGCGCACGAAACACGCCGCGGCCGCCCGGCTGGGTCGGCCTTCATATTCGTACTGAAGAATCCGGGCGTCGATCACGCAATCGGCGATCATCCCCGTGCCGCGCTCGATCTGGCGCAGATTCTTCACCGCGGGGTTGGAGCGGAATTGCTCCAGCGCCTCGGTGGCGAATGCGCCCGTCGTCACGTCCCGCCCGATGGTCAGCGCGTACAGGCCGACGAATTCCTCGGGCGCCTCGCTCGTGCCGCCGCGCCCGGCTTCGACCACGTCGACCGCCCGATCTCCCCGGAGCACGTCGAATCCATCCGGCAGCGCCAACACCACGCCCGCCCAGGCGTACGTTTGCACCGGCGCCAACGCGGCGAGTTTGCCCTGGTACTGCCGCGAGGTCTTATCAACGTTGCGGATGAACGTTTCCATCGCCTTCGTGAGTTTCGTACTGGAACTGTGTTCCAACGCCGTCGTCATCGCCGCTTCGGCGGGGGCGTATTGCTTCTCCCGCCACAGCAGATAGGAAAGCAGGAATTGCGCCGAAGCGTCTTTCGGATTTTCCCGCGTGAATGCTTTGAGGCGCGACAAGGCCGCGTCGAATTTCCCGCCGTCCCCGAAATACTCCCGCGGGGGGAGATTCACGAGGGGCAGTTCGGGAAACGCCCCCAGCGCCCGTGCCAGCGAATCGGCCGCTTCGGTGTAGTTCGCGTCGGGACGGGCGAACTGCGCCATCATGCAGCCGATCATCGCGCCGGGAATCGACGGCGCCTGCATAGCCGCCTGCTGAAATTGCTTCAGCGCCTCGTCGTACCGCCCGGACCGGAAGGACCATTCACCGGCCTTCATGAAATCCCGGTAGCGTCCCGGTGTTTTTCCTTCCGGGACCAGGGTTGTAATCGGTTTGTCGGGATCGGCGAGAATCTTCACCCGCCCGGCTTGTAGTTGACGGAGCATTTCCTGCTCCGACGCGACGGAGCGAACGGTTTCGCCGCCGGTGAAACTGCCGACGTACGTCCCGCCGCCGGACGGCATGGGAGCGGACATGCTTCGCGTCGGCGCAAGGGAGGGGGAGCTTGGGGTGTATAACCGCTGATGCGTCGCCGCGGGGGAGACCGGCGTGAGTCTTCGCGCCGTGGGGGGCGGGGCGACGGAGCGAACCTGGTACGACATGCTCTGCGGCTGATAGATGCTCGAACCCAGCGCGCCGGTGTATCCGGTGGTGGGGGCGGGTTGTCGCAGCACTTCCGTACCCGTGGAGTACGTCAGCATGTTGCTCGTGTTCCAGGTGGACGGACCCTGCCCCACCGTCAGGTTGCCTCGCAAATACACCGACTTGCGCGACTGGGCCGACGCGGTCCCCGCCAAAAGGCTCAATCCCAGCATGACACTCAGAAAGGAACGCTGAACAGGTGTGGTACACATTCGCAATTCTCCTTCACCGCGAAAGTTATAATATTCACGAACCCGACGAAGTAATTATAGCGCCTCGACGACGGACTCTCCAGTAAAAGAGGATGCGATTTGGATTCCGAAGGAATCCGGGATTCGGAGGCGATGGACGAAAAAGCGGGTTTTGTTTTTGCGCGACGGATTTGATACCATGATCGGCCCATGAGACCGGAAAGGACGAAAACCATGGCCAGGACGTTGGTACAGAAGATACTCGAGGATCACGTGGTGGACGGCGAAGCGACGCCGGGCGCGGAAGTCGGACTGCGCATCGATCAGACACTCACGCAGGACGCCACCGGAACGACGGCGTTTCTGCTGTTTGAAGCGATCGGCACGCCGCGCGTGAAAACCGAAGCGTCCGTCAGTTACGTGGACCACAACATGGCCCAGTTCGGGCCTGAGAATCACAACGACCATCTGTACCTGCAATCCGTCGCGCGGAAGGTGGGCGCGTATCACAGCCGGCCGGGCAACGGGATCTGTCACCAGGTGCACCTGGAGCGTTTCGGCCGACCGGGCGCGACGCTGCTGGGTTCGGACAGCCACACCCCCACCGGCGGCGGGATCGGGATGATCGCCATCGGCGCGGGCGGCCTGGACGTCGCGGTCGCCATGGGCGGCGGCGCGTTTTACACCACGTCTCCGCGCGTCATCGGCGTGGAACTCAAAGGCAAGCTTCACCCCTGGGTGTCGGCCAAGGATATCATCCTCAAACTGCTGTCGATCTTAACGACGCGCGACAACGTCGGATGCATGATCGAGTATTTCGGCGAGGGCGTCGCGACGCTGCCCGTGCCCGCTCGCGCGACCTGCACGAACATGGGCGCGGAACTGGGCGTCACCAGCAGCGTGTTTCCCTCCGACGAACAGACCCGCGCCTTTCTGGAAGCCCAGGGACGCGGCGATCAGTATCAACCCCTCGCCGCCGACCGGGACGCGCTGTACGGACCGGTGCGAAAATGGTTGCACGCCGAACGCGACGCCGAAACGATCAGGAATTTCCTCGCCCACGCCAAGGGCGTCACCGTCGGCCCGGAAACCGATGAGGGAATGGTCGAGGTGGTCTTCGGGCACATCGTGATCGATCTGGATGCGCTCGAACCGATGGCAGCCGGTTCGCCCAGCCCGGACAACGTCCACACCATCGCCGAACTGGCCGGGAAGGACGTGCGGCAGGTGCTGATCGGTTCGTGCACGAACTCCAGTTACCAGGATTTGATGCTGGTCGCCGCGGCGTTGAAAGGCAAGACGGTGCATCCCGCCGTCGAACTGGGCATCGCGCCGGGCAGCCGCCAGGTGCTCACGATGCTCGGGCAAAACGGCGCGCTGGCGGATCTGATCCAGGCCGGGGCGCGCATCGTCGAGTCCGGCTGCGGGCCTTGCATCGGCCAGGGATTCAGCCCCGCGGAAAATACGATCAGCCTGCGAACCTTCAACCGAAACTTCGCCGGCAGAAGCGGCACGAAGGGCGATATGGTATACCTTGTTTCGCCGGAGACCGCCGTCGCGGCGGCGCTGACGGGCAGGATCACCGACCCGCGAACGCTCGGGTTCGACTGCCCGCGAATTCCCATGCCCGAATCGTTCCTGATCGACGACGGTATGCTTCAGCCGCCCGCCGACGAGAAGGAAGCTGCCGGGATCGAAATCATTCGCGGTTCGACCATCGTCAAACCCCCCGCCGGCGAACCCTTGTCAGATGACCTGCAAGGCAAGGCTGTCATCAAGGTGGAAGACAAGATCACGACCGATCACATCATGCCGGCCGGGGCGCTGCTGAAATATCGCTCGAACGTGCCTGAATACGCCAAATATGTGTTCAACTGCTTCAACGAGGAAGGCAAGCCGACGTTCGCCGACCGGGCGTTGGCGGAAAAGGAAAAGGGCGTCGCGGGTGTCATCGTCGCCGGTGACAGCTACGGCCAGGGCTCCAGCCGCGAGCACGCCGCGCTGTGCCCGATGTACCTTGGCGTGAAGGTCGTCATCGCCAAAGCGATCGAGCGAATCCACCAGGCCAACCTGGTCAACTTCGCCATCCTGCCGCTGACGTTCGCCGACCCCGCCGACTACGACAAAATCGACGCCGACGACGAACTGGTAATCCACGGAACGAGCAAGGCAATCGAATCGGCGGAGACGGTGTCCGTGACGAACAAGACGAAAAACTTCGACTTCCCCTGCAACGTCCGCCTCGCCCCGCGACAAAGAACCATCCTTGCCGCCGGCGGGTTGTTGCGGTATACAAGAAATTCGTAAGAATAAGAGAACGCGAATCCCTGGGGGACGGGTAAGACGAATACGAAACGAATGACGCGAATATTTCTTATTTAATCCATCTTTATTCAAACATATAGACGATATTCTTGAAGCCCGAAGGGCTGGGCGGCGTTTAGCCGGGGGTGAAGCGCAGCGAACCCCCGGAGAGTGGTTTTAAAAATAGAGTCCCGAAGGGACGACAGCGAATTATGAAATTTTAAAAGTGCCACATGTTTCTGTCACCCCTTCGGGGTTCGGAGATATTGGGCCCGTTTCCGGGGGTTCGTTTCACTCACCCCCGGCTAAACGCTGTTCGGCCCTCCGGGCCTAAGAGAAGAATGGCACTATAAAATAACTTATGTATAATTTGCACTGATTCGTCTTACCTGTCCCCTAGGGATTCGCGTTCTCTTGATTGGAACGATGGACACATCAAACGTCATTTCGGTATTCGGCGCGAGCAATCCGGAACCGGATTCCGCGGAGTATGCGTTGGCGCGGGCTGTCGGGCGGGTGCTGGCGGAGTTGGGGTACATCGTCGCCAACGGTGGGTACGGCGGGACGATGGAAGCCTCTTCCCGCGGCGCGAAGGAAGCCGGCGGACATACCATCGGCGTGATGTGCAACGTCTGGGCGTCCAGGCCTAACGAGTTCATCGACGAAGTGATCGAGACGTCGGACTATACGAAACGACTGACGACGTTGATCGATCTCGGCCGGGCCGGCTACGTCGTTTTGCCCGGCGCGACGGGGACGCTGGTGGAGCTGGCGTGGGTGTGGGAACACGCCTGCAAGGGCTGGTGGACGCGCTCGATCGCCATGGTGGGGAAATTCTGGAAGCCGCTGCTGAAGATGATGGTCGCCCAGCGCGCGCGATCGGTGCAGTACGTCCGGCTGATCTCGACGGCAGCGGAATTGCGGGAGGTGTTTCCCAGGTTTCCCAAACGCTGACGCGCGGGGAAAATTACGCTTTCAGCGCCGCTTCGCGCGCGCGGAAATACGTGATCGTTTTTCGCACCAGCTCATCCAGCACAACCGGGTCGCTCTTGCCGTGCATCGCGGGGTACGGGTCGCCGCCGGGGCCGAGGGGTTCGGGCGTCACGAAGCATCCCTCGCGGTTGTATCCGATCAGGTACAGCGCCATGATCACCGTGTCGAGATCCAGGCTGCCGTCGCCCAGGGCGCAACGGTTGGAGTCGGCCAGGTGAAGGTTCGTGAGTTTTTCTCCCGCGTCCAGCAGCGCCCGCCCGACGTGGGATTCTTCCGTGTACATGTGATACACGTCGCCGTTGATATGTCGCACACCGGGATGATCGACCGCCGCGATGTACGCCCGCGCGTCGGCGATGGTATGGCAGAAACTCACCTCCGCCGACCGGATCGGTTCGACGGCGGCCTTGACGTTGTACTCGACGAATCGATCCGCCGTCAGGCGCAGCGTCGCGACGGATCGCTCGAATTCCGCGTCGTCGTACGCGCCGGGACGCCCGACCGCGCCGGGCACGACCAGGACATACCCGCCGCCCACCGCGGCGGTGAAGGCGATCGTTCGCTTGAGATAATCCACCGCGTGCTGACGGGACACGCCGCTGTTGCTCGATAAATCGTTCTCCGCCGAAAACATCCCGCACACCCCAGCCGCCTGAATCCCGTGATCGCCGAGAATCCGCAGCGTTTCCGCGGGCCGATAGCCCAGGTCGTCGCCGTAATGATTCCCGTGCAGTTCGATATAGTTCACGTGGTTGTCCGCCAGGCGCCTGGCCGAGTCGGCGAGGCTCTCCAGCCCGAACCCCCAATTGCTCCAGGAAAGGTTCAACGGCGATTCCAACCGCTCCGGATGATCGGCTTTCAGGCCGGCAAACGCACGGCGGATGGTTTCATTGATTTTCTCGAAATTCTGCGGTTCCATGATATTCTCCGTTTCCCGGTTACTCCGCTTTTTTCCGCACGAGCAGGTGTCCCAGCGGGCAACCCGTGTGGTGGGAGATCACGGGACACTTGACCTTCAGGAAGAAAAAGATCGTCCCTTTCGCGTCGCTGAGCGTCTCGAAATTTCCCTGCCCCTTGGCGACGATCAGGTCGACCCGGGCGAAGCGACGGCGGAACGCTTCGGAACATTCCTCCAGGATCGTGCCCGGCGCGTCCGAACCGTTGTCGATGATTTCGATCGTCTCGTCGTACCCAGCCATTTTCGCGTCGTCGCGCGTCGCGTCGTTTAAAACCGCCCGTCCGCGCACCGCCAGCGTGACCCTGCCGGCGGGGAGCCGCTCGATCAACAAGCGGTCGGAGACGATTTCCCCGGCGTTGTCCGCGACGTATAAAATGGATTTCGCCTCGTTGACGGCGGTTTGGAATTCCTTCACGTCGCCGTCCAGCGGGCCGTCCAGGGCGTGGGCGAAGGCTTTGGACACCGTTTCGACGGTGATCGCATGTCCCACGCCGCAGTCGATGGTGTTTCCGCCGATCGCCATGCGAACCGCCATCGTGAAGGGATCGGCCGCCTCCCGCACCTGCCGGCGCAACTCCGGCAGCAGGCGCAGCACCTCCCGCGTCGTCTGGTGTTTCACCTCTTGATAGGGATCGTCGACTCCCGTGCGACGGCGAATGATTCGATAAATCCGCATCGCCATCGCGGGCGGAGTTTGGCTCATATCCACGTCCTTCAGCAGCGTCAAGACCTCGCGCAACACCGATTCGTGCAACGATTCGTCGTCACTGACGAACCGGCAGGCGGTCAGCGTCTGCTGAACGAAACAGGGAATGCAATTCAAATACGTTTTCATAAGACTTCCATTTGACCACAGAGGCACAGAGGTCACGGAGTTTGATCTTCCAGCTTCTTCTCTGTGATCTCCGCGTCTCTGTGGTCAAAAACTCTTTCTCTTATTCCTCAAAATGCAGCGAACCGAAGCAGGCCGGCTTGTGGAAATTCAGTTTTTCTCCGACGGGCGACCAGCTCGCCCAGTGCGGGTGGGAGGTTTTGTCGCCGCACTTGTACAGGTTCGCTCGCCAGGTTTGTCCGTCGAATGTTCCAAGAGGGCCGTAGAATTCCTCGAACAGCTTCATGGGGATGCCGTAGCGGACTGTCCATTCGGTCGGCTCGGTGATTTCCGGATCGACGATTTTCGGCAGGGACGCTTCGATACGAACCAGGGACGCCTGGTCGGGCGTCAAAGGAGTACATTTTTTCATCGGTGAATGTCGATCAGGCCGGGTCGGATCCTCCACGAAACTCGCCAGCATCGTCCCGCCGCCGTTGATCTCGAAGTTGATGTATTCCTCGCGCGAAGGCGGCTGAATGAACAACTCCACGCAACTGTCCCGGCAGACCATGTCGTTGAGTTTCTCCGCGACGGCCCGGACGTATCGATCCTGAACGCGGAAGAACACGTGCAGCGCGTCGGAGCTGTGCGCGAGTTTCGCCGCGACGACGGGGCGATGATCCGAACCGTTCGGATGGAATTGATTCACAGGCAAGGCCGGAATCTCTTTCCAGTATTCCCCGTCCCAGTCCGCCCTCGCCGGGGGGGCGCCGCGACGCCGTTGCACGACGTATTCCATGGTTCGATTTCCTTCTTCTTTGTTGGGATGCACGTTCCGCACCAGCATCAGCATCGCGATGGCGATCAGCGTCATCACGCCGGCGCAGAACAGAAGCACCTGGAAAATGTCCAACTTTACCATCCGGATATTCATATGCCAACCCTCTCCGACGCCGTCGAGAATAAAACCGACGAACAGGGGGGAAATCGCGACGCCCGCGAAGGTGATGATGGTCGCCAGGCTGAAATAAAACGCCCTTCCGCGATTGGGAATCAGGTGCAGCAACTGGGCGGTGCAGGCGACGTTCGACGCGGCGATCGTTCCGCCGGAAACGACCATCGCCGCCGGCAGGAGAAACATCGCGTATTCGTAAGGTCCCCAACCGATTCCGACCACGGCGAAACACGTCAGGCACAGAATCAGATGCGCCACGAGGAAGATACGCTTCGTGCCGAACCGGTCCACGAGCGACCCGGCGAAAAAATTCGCCACGATCGCGCCCAGCGTGGTGAAACTGAAGATAATCACGTTGTCCTTCGCGGGAAACCCGCGGGCCTTCATGTACAGCACGAGCGGCTGACTCAGGAAACCCATGCAGAATCCCAGCACGCCGTAGTAGGCCAGGAAAACCACCAGCGGCTTCTGGCGAAACAGGCTTCGGACGTAAATCCGCCAGTTGTCGTAGTCCAGTTCGCCCGAAAGGCTGTTTCCGGTGGGAATTCTCGCGGCGAAGTACGTTCGCATGCAATACAGCACGACCGCCGCCCCGAAGACCACCTGGAACCGCCAGATGTCGGGATCTTTCCCGAGGAAAAATCCCGAACCGAGCACCACGACGAATCCGATGCCCGTCCAGGTCGCGCGCAGCCGCCCGAAGAACCGTCCGCGCCGATGCACCGGAACCAGGTCGTGCAGCATGGGAAACCAGAACGCCCCCCCGGCGGAACTGGTCACGACCGCCAGGCCCAGCAGAATCAGGAACAATTCCACGATTCCGTCGCCGCCGCCCACAATCGTCGGCAGGGCAAAAGCCAGCAGCATCAACCCCGCCGCGATCCCCCACATTCGCAACATGAAGCGATGCCCTCGCCCGGGCGCGACTTTCATGGACACGGGAATCTGCACCGCCCGCGCCAGGAGCATCAGGGACGCCGGGAGCATCGCCTGGAAATCCGTTCCGCCCAGTTGTTTGATGAACAGCGCCCCGACGGCGGATTGACTCAGGAGAATCAGAAGCACCGAACCGACGGACGCGGCCCCGTAGACGTATCGCATTCCAACAATTTGCTGGCCTTCGGTCAGGCCGGTTTCCGTTTCGACGGGAGAATTGGGTTGATTGCAGCCTTGCACAATCGCCGTATTTCACCATGCCTACGGACACGAAACAACCCCCTGAAATAAAATTTATGAAATCCCGCGGAAAAGGGGATGAGCCACAAAGGACTCAAAGGAAGAAATGAAATCACCCTTGTGTCCTTTGTGGCTTCTAATAATATGATTTATTTTTTCTTCGTCTTTCGCTTGGATTTGCCGTCGAACGGCGTGCCTTGTTTCACTTGCGAGATCACGCGCATCACCTCCAGCGACTGATCAAGCGTGATGGGAAACGCTTTTTTCTCACGAATCGCGGTGTGGAGGTGATCCCAGATATGGTCCATTCGGCACCCGGCCTTCGGGTCGACCTTGATGTCCTTCTCGATCCAGCGAAGGTCGTCTTTGGACCCGAAACTATTCACGGCGGGCGTGCCGGGATCGGCTTTGCGGGGGGCGAGTTTCTTCTTCGGATCGAGATACTTCAGGTGGATCGAGGCGTCGTCGCTCGTCAAGGCGCCTTTGGAGCCCAGGACGATATACACCGGTTCCGATAGCACCGCTCCGCCGCTGATCTCGATGTCGACCAATCGGCCGGTCTTGCCGACCAGGATGATCTTGAGATGATCTTCCGCGTCGCCGGCCGCCGCGACGCACTTCAGGTTGCTCCAGAGCTCCGCCAACGGCGACTCCAGAAACTGCAAGCCGTGATCGACGAGGTGCGGCCCCCAGTTGAGAAGCTGCCCGCCGGAACATTTCTTCAGCGTCTGCCAGTCGTCGCGGCGCTGAAAGCCGTTGCGGCGCAGCTTGATCTCGAACACGTCGCCCAGCAGTCCCGACGCGATGATCTCGCGGATATGCTGAAACGCAGGTTCAAAACGGCGGTTGTGACGGATGAAGAGCTTTCGCTTGTTCCTGGCGGCTTTGAGCTTCAGCGCCTCCTGATAGGATACGGCGATGGGTTTTTCGAGGAACACGTACTTCCCGGCCTTGAGGGCCTTCAGCGCGTCCGAAACGTGATCCTCCTGGCGATTGGCGATATCCACCATTTCCACGTCGGGATCGCTGATCAGTTCCTCGACGGTCCGGTAGGTTTTCGCGCCGTACTTCTTCGCCAGCAGTTCGCGACGTTCCTGGATCGGGTCGCACCCGGCGACGATCTGAAATTTCTTCTCGCGCCCTTCCAGTTCCCTGCAATGCATATTCCAGCCGGCTCGTCCCAGACCGACAATGCCCACTCGAATGGGTTTCGTGTTCGCCATGATCGTCAACCTCTCGTTGTTCGTGTTTGAGTTTCCATCCGCCGCCGGACAAACCGCCAATCGACGCCCTGCCTCCCGCCGGCCGCAACAGGAAGAAAATCCTACGCATCCGGGGGAGAGAATGCAAGGATGGGAAAGAGGCGATTACGGCTTGGAAGGTTCGGGGGATTCCTTCGGTTCCGGGACGGTCCATTGACGGATCGTCGTGTCGCGATACCCCGCCACGAACACGCTCTTCCCGTCCGGATGAAACACGATCTCCAGTCCGTCGCCGTGCGGGCCGTGATATTCGATCAGTTCCTTGCCCGTGACCAGGTTCCAGAGGATCACGTCGCCGCCGAGTTCGGCGGCCGCGAGGGTTTTTCCGTCCGGGCTGAAGGCGAACGAATAATGTCCGATGCCGAATTCATGGGGCGTCAGCACCCGCTCGATTGTGTCAGTGTCCAGGTTGTACACCGTCACGGCGTTGTCCTTCCGATACGCCAGGCGTTTGCCGTCGGGAGAGATCGCCAGGCTGAACGTCTCGGCGGGGATTGTTTTTCGTTTCTCCCCGGTCCGGACATCCCACAGGACGATTTGGTTGCCGGCGCTGGAACTCGTCGCGAGCGTGTTTCCGTCCGGCAGGAACCTGGCGTCCTCCACACCGTCCGCGGGCCCGGGGAATTCACGGAGCATCCTGCCGGCTGTGAGATCCCATACGCAAATTCGCCCGCCGGTTTCAAGCGAAGCCGCCGTCCTGCCGTCCGGCGCGATCGCCAGAGGCCAAAACCAGCAACGATCCCCCGCGATCCGCTTCGTTTCCTTTCCCGTGCGAAGGTTCCAGAACCGCAACGCCTTATCCCGCCCGGCCGTCAGGAGAGTCTGATCGTCGTAAAAGCGAACGCCCGTGATCCCGAATGGATTGAGCGCCCAGAACCGCCGCACGCGCAAGCCGGTTCGCGTGTCCCACACGTCGGCGTGGGCCATCAGCGCCGCGGCGACATGCTTCCCGTCCGGCGAGACGGCCACGGAAAGGGAGGCCTTGTACGGCTGATAGCTGCTGATGCGGTTGTATCGCGTGCCGAAAGGACGCCCGCCGCCTTCGACGGTCTGACACCCGGCCACGACAGCCGCCGCCAGGGAAAGCATCGTCAGCAGCGCTTTATTATTTCGCATGGTTCGGCCCCGCCTGTTCGTCGTTTCGCTCGGAGACATCAAAACCGCGATGGAGGATTTTCATGATGATATTCGCGCCCTGGCTGTGCCCGATGAAGACGTAGTCCATCTCCGGGTCGTGCAGCGCCTGGTCCAGCCGATCCACGCTGTCCTCGTAATGCCCCGTCGGCCGCCACTTGCCCTCGCCGGTGGGATCTTTCTCCAGCAGCTTCAGATCGCGATACCAGTATCCCGAAAAGTGATGCGCCCCCTGAATGCCGCCGGGTTTCCACTGCCCGAACCATCCCTTCTCCAGGTCAGGCCGGGCTTCCACGATCTTCAGGTCGCCGAATTTCGAGAAATACTCCATGCTCCGCGGGGCGCGGAATTCCTGGTTCGGCACGCGATCCTTCGGGTCGCGATACAGCACCACGTCCAGCTCCACGCCTTCGGGCGGCCGGGGGGGGAGCGTCTGCGTGCACGGCGAGATCAGGATCACGAGAATTTTGGTTTTCTTTCCCGGGCGGACGAAATGGCCTCGATCTTTCTTGGGATCGACGAACATCTTCAAAGCCCACCAGGCCTGGTTTTCCGCGTCGGCGTCGAGCCATTTGGGCGTGTTGAAGATGTTTCGCAGAATGCTGTCGGGCCCGGCTTCCTTGGTGAAACTCGTGACGCACACGTCAGGGCGAACGCCCTGAATCTTCTTCCGCAGGATGCCGGCGATGTACACGTCGCTGGGGCGCTTCTGAAAACTCGCCATCCCCCCGACGACCCAAAGCTCAGGGCGATGCCCTTTTGGCGGTTCGATTTTCGCCGGCGGAGTGGTTTCCACCGGCGGCGCGGCGCACCCCGCCAGCACCCCCATCACCGACAAAAAAAACATCCAACGTCGCACGCCGCACCTCCCCGTGAAAGAAATGGGAATGGTTATCGTTACACAAAAGTGTACTTCTCTATCGGAAAGCATTCAACGGAACGGAGAAAGAAAATGAGGGGGAAAGTGTGTAAGACCAATTCAATAAAATAAAGGCCGATTTGATCGTTTGCGTTTCTATGAAAGTAGCCACGGGCGCAAGCCCGTGGAAATTTCATCGTGAATATATTCGAGTCCCGTATCGTCCACCCCGAATTCCATGCGAAATTCGACGTCCCGATCCGAGAGAATCAGCTCCGTGACGCTTTGCACGGCATGGCCGTAGGGGTGAGGCGATGGAACGGCGAGACTCTCCCCGAAACCGGTGAGAATATCGACGAAATGATGGGGTTTGACGGTAATCATGGTTTTCCATTATATAAAATGATTCCGCGGAGTAATTTTTCCGCTCGGGCGAGTAATTCGATGGCGGTGTCCTGGAATTGTTCATCCCATTCGTAAATACTCAGCAGGGCGAGTTTGTCGCGCTGGAGGCAGCGGCGGATCAGGTCGGCCGTCATTTCGGCGTCGTGTCGATGAATCTTCCGGTAATCCTCCTCCGCTTCGTCGGCTGCCTCAAACCAACTGTTCATCACGCGTCGCGTTTTGACGCGCACCAAAGGCCAGTCCCACGCGAGCACCTCGCAGGCGTCGTGAATGGATTTCAGCGTGTTGACATCGCGCTTGACGTTCATGTAGGCCGCGCGATCCGCCGTCTCGTCGCGTTCGTCGTCGTAGGCCGGCTCCAGTTGTTCCAGCAACGGTGGAATCCTCTTGGAATATTCATCCGCCTCGCGAACGAGGGGATGGTTTTCGATCTGATCCTCGTGGGGATGCGGGTCAGTCAGGGCGGCGTTGCGTTTGATTTCGTCCAGATCGAGATTATGGGTTTTGGCATACCGCGCCAACAGCCTGCCGACTTTGCGAAAACTCCGCGAAACATCTTTCAAGTCAGCCTCGATCCCATCCCCATCCTCCCCCCGCCGCTTCCGCCGCCGAAGTGATTTCTGTTCATCATAAAACACCCGGCAGACAGCCGTCTTATCGCACCGCTCACACCACCGGTCGCAATAATTATAAATCCCTTCGACGAATTGAAATTTCCCAAACATGCCGTTTTTATTTCGTATGCAACTGAATTGCACACCATATAACCTATCTTTGTAAACCACCCATTTGTCGAGCTATCTGTAAGCCCATGCCAAACAAAATACTTCTCATTTCCGCTTCTGATAGATTGTCTGAAAAAGAGATATGAAATTCGGCACCGGTAATACTGGAGGCATTTTCGAAATCGATGCTATCAATAGGAAAAGAAATAAGTATTGCAGCTTCTTTTCGATGTGCAAACTCTTCAACTATCTGTCCAGGAGTTGCTTTTGATAATTTTACTTCTTTTTCGCCAGCTTCCATAATTTTTGTAAGAAAATCTGCCCGAGCAAATAATTCTCCGCTCATTCGAGCATATTCTTTTCTTTGAATCTCATCAAGCATATCCTTTTTTCTATTATCCCCTTTATTTTTTTGTTTCTCAGAGATGGGTTGTTTTTTGTTTTGTGTGGGCTGTATTGGTAAAGCTGGTATCTCAATAACTGCACCACAATTAAGACACTTACCTTTTTTCCCAGCTTGTTTATCCGAAACTTTAATGCTTGTATTACATGCACTACACTTGAATTGCATAATTACCTCCCGGACAAATGAGAATAATATAATTTACTTGGACGAACCCACTTTTCTATACAGAAACTATTCTACCGCGCGGGGATGGTGATGGAAGGGGCAAATCGCCTGGTGGAGCAAATGCTCCGCCAGGCAAAAATTCAAGCCCGTGACGCCAAAAAGAATGAATTACCACATCGATTTCACCCACCTCCTCGCTATGGGATTCCATATCCTGTGACTGGTTTATCATATTCCTACAGAAAGAATAACCGGTTTATTTTTGTCCTTCAGTTGTCCCACCAGATCAAATCCTTTTGGTGTTTTTTTGAACGCAAACGGTCCTTTGCCATACGGATCTTGAACAGACTCCATTCCCTGCCTCCCCTCAAGGAAAAACAGCATTGCCGCTCGAAGCATTGCCCATTTTGTTTTATGTGCGGCATACAGATAATTCGCCCTTGCAAAACCCAAATCGGTTTTGGGCATTTGTTTCGCGCGGCGTTTAAATTCATCGGGTGGCAATTCTGCAATCTTGGTATACGTTTTAAGGTGTTTCACCACCAAGGTGTATTGGGGATCATCCTTTTTCTTTTCCAAAAAAACGAGTTCATTTTCGAATGCGGAGGTTAAGGTTGGAGCGGCCTTGAGAGCATTTAACTTTTTCATCAGAAGAGAAATGTGTTTTTTGTCCAGTGATGGGAGAATCTCCGCTAACGTTTCGATAGCAAGTGTCTCTATTGAAATAGAAAAAAGAAAGGAGAGAATAGGACCATCTGTACTGCTGTCCCTTCCAAGTTTTATTGCTGTCACAAAAGCATCAACGGCATCCGTTTGTTTCCCTTCCTGTGCGGCCAGCCTGGCGGAAAGGATTATGAGTTTCGCGGCTGTTCTTGCTTTTGTCAGGTGCTGCACAAAAACATCAATGTCTTTCTCCTTGTTTTCTTGCCAATCACAATAGTCACACGTCGCCGCTTGAGATAGGAGTTTTAATGCTGGTTGTCCCTTCTGAACCACATTTTTGACTACTGTGTTCAATGGAGCCGTTCGGCAATCCGAAAGAACGTTTTTCTCCTTGGAATTCAGGTTTGGCATGACGGCAAATGCCTGTTTGTAATACTTTTACTGTGTAATATCATTTTCGTTCTTTACTCCTTAGCGGAGCCAATAACTTATGCCGTTTGTAATGATAAAATCTCGCAAGTTC
>JAFGJE010000126.1 GCA_016929245.1 Phycisphaerae bacterium | reverse complement strand
GATGCTCTCCAAAGGACGCCTCCTGTTGATGTTATTCCGATTCGCGTCCGAAGGGACATGCGTCGAAAAATTCCAAAAATACAACAACGTTTATCCTCATTTATTCAATCTCTGGACGCGATCTCTCCGCCTCCCGTGATACTGGATCCATCCGATCCGTCCACCGTGGGAACGCTTATCGCCGATGTGCTGTTAAAGCAACAAAGAGTTCCACTCTCACATATTGAACGTTTTTATGGTTCGGGCGTGTACGCGATTTACTATTCGGGTGATTTTCCCGCCTATCTTCCGATTGTCGGAAGCGAAACCCCCATCTACGTCGGAAAAGCGGATCCCGCCGTGCCGAACGCGGAGACTCCCGAAGAGCAGGGAGACAGATTATCTCGAAGATTAAAGGATCATCAACGAAGCATCCGAAACGCGGGAAATCTCCAGCTTGATGATTTTGAGTGCCGTTTTCTCGTCGTGAAAAGCGCTTGGCAAAGCACGGCCGAAACCTACCTGATTGAAAAATTCAAACCGATCTGGAACAACGAAGTCGGAATCTGTTACGGATTCGGCAAACATGGAGACAGTTCCCGCACGAGAAAAAACACGCGATCCCCCTGGGATACGCTTCATCCCGGACGCTCATGGGCAATGACATCGGAAACCGTACCGAATTCACAATCCGCGTCACAAATATTTCAAGAAATCAAAAAACACTTTCAGAAAAATCCGCCGATACAACACCTTCCTCTATAGAGTCGGTTAACCTCGCGTCGCCGTGACAAGATAGCTTCGACTCCTATCTCCTCGCGGACACTTGATGATTTCGCTCCGACGAGACTATGACATGCTTCAGCTTCCGGGCTACCACTTCCCCAAGCGTCACCGGAACCGCGTTGCCCAATTGTCTCATGCATTCCGTCCAGGAACCTTGAAACACCCACTTGTCCGGAAAGGTTTGAAGCCGCGCGCATTCACGCACGGAAAAATATCTCACGGAACCATCATGATAACGTAGCGTATTTTCCCCGCCGGGCACTCCATGATCGCCGGCCTTGAGCGTTTTCGCGGGCTCATCGTGGAAACTTCCATTATGACCCGCGTAGGATTTGGCGCCGGGATTCCGGTAATGATTGGGCACCATCATGGATTCCTCGCCCTCCGATATTTCGGGAAGATCGTGTATCGCGTCCCGAACCGTTCGCCATGGGGAAAGCATCATCTCCGGCAACAACGAGCGAAGCGTTTCAATTCGGCGACGCGATCTTTCGGGAAACGACGGACGACTCTTGGAGGAAATCGAATGTCGTTCCCAATAGGTCCCGGACACCCATTTATCATACAGCAAGGCGTCCTCCTCATGCGTGGGTTCGGGAAAAGAAAAATCCGCGTGAATGTCGGATCGAATTCCCACGATAAAAACACGCTCGCGTTTTTGCGGAACGCCGAAATCCGCCGCGTTGAGCAGCTTGGGAAGAACGCGATAATGAAGATCGTCATACGTGTCCGAAGAATACACTTTCTCCAGCCTGGATTGATGATTCCCCCATTCCTCATCCCCCTTTCGTTCCATTAAGGGATAGCGAAGCTGATTCAGAATATAATGAAAATAATTGCTGAAATTCTTTCGAAGAAGGCCTTTCACGTTTTCAAAAATAAAGGCTTTGGGTTTAATTTCCCGCACGGATCGAACCGCTTCGGGAAACATGTTTCGTCGATCCATATTCCCTTTATGGTTTCCTCCGATGGAGAAAGGTTGACATGGCGGCCCTCCGAACACGAAATCAATACTCCCGTCAAGAGATCGATAATCAAAATCCCTGACGTCACCCTCGAAGATATCCCAATCACGAACATGCTTCACTCCCCTTTTTTTATTATATCGAATAGTCTCGCAGGCATTTCGATTCCACTCCAGCACCACGCGATGAGAAAAACCCGCATTGGCTGTGCCCAAAGCAAGACCTCCCGCTCCGGCAAATAACTCAATAGAATTCATCTGGAGGATTCCTTTCCTTGATACCAAACATAATACTTACATGCCGAATCTATTTCTGTCAAACGAAAAACAAAATAAATATCCGTATCCCATATCCACCGATACGGAAAAACCGGAGCCACGTTCTCGTCGAATTTCCAAATGACAAATCAACGTATTGGATTTGTTGATCTTTTGTTATGCTTTATCCGCGGAATCGATATGGATAAATACGACAGGAAAACCCGATCACGAATGATGGCGTCCGTTCGTTCCCGAGGAAATCAGACGACGGAATTGAAGATGATTTCTTTACTACGGGAAAACGGTTTACACGGCTGGAGGAGGCATTGTCCCCTTCCGGGAACGCCCGATTTTTGTTGGCGGAAACGAAAAGTGGCGCTTTTCGTGGACGGTTGTTTTTGGCACGGATGTCCGTATTGCCGCCGGGCGCCGAAAAGCAATACACGGTTTTGGGAGAAAAAAATCGAGGACAATATCCGTCGAGATCGTCGCGTGAATCGTATCCTGCGTTCCCGGGGGTGGCATGTATTGAGAGTCCGGGAATGCAAAATCACGGACCGACGAACGATACATCGAATCAAACGGTTGATCGCTTCGCCGGAATCCAAAGCATAACACCGCGTAAGAGTTGATTTCTACGTCTGCCCCGCCTGTTGTTCGGCATGGTGACGTAGGATTCGTTCGATTTCCTGGAAGAGGATGGAGGATTTGATGGGCTTGGTGACGTATCCGTCCATTCCCGCGGCGAAGCATTTTTCGTCGTCGCCGCGCATGGCGTGGGCGGTCATGGCGATGATGGGCTGGCGGGGTTTTTCGTTCTCCCGCTCTTCCTGACGAATCAGACGCGTGGCTTCGTAGCCGTTCATTTCAGGCATCTCGATGTCCATCAGCACCACGTCGAATTTGCGGGTTCGGAGAATTTCGACGGCGTCTTTTCCCGTCGAGACGGACGTGATCGTACAGCCGCGCTTCCCGAGGAGCGTTTCGGCGACCGCTCGATTGATGACGTTGTCCTCCGCGAGCAGGATGTTCCAGCTTCGCGGGACGCTTTCCAGGGGCGCCATCGGGGAGGAGATTTTCTCCTCCGCCAGGGGCGCCGCGCCCATGACAGCCGCGATGGAATTGAACAGGGTCGATTGTTTGATCGGCTTGGTCAGATACGCCGCCACCCCCAGGTCGCGGCAGCGGATGGCGTCTTCCTTTCGCCCGGCCGAGGAAAGCATCATCACCATCGCGCCGGTCAGTTCGGGATCCTGCTGGATGCGTTCCACCACGGTAAACCCGTCCATGTCGGGCATGCGAACGTCCAGGAGAACCAGGGGGAACGGTTCGTTCCGGCGCTTGGCGAGTTTCATGCGCTCCAGCGCCGCCGGACCGCTGTCCACGGAAGCGGGTTTCATTCCCCAGTTTTCGGTGACCTTTTCCAGGATGGTGCGGTTGGTCGCGTTGTCGTCCACGATCAACACGTCCAGGCCGTCCAGCACCCCGGTTTCCAGGGGTGGTTTCTCGGCCGCTAAAGGTTCGCCGATCTCAAACGGGATCGTGAAAAAGAACGTGCTTCCGACGCCTTCCTGACTGTCCAACCAGATTTTCCCGCCCATCAGCGTGACCAACTGCCGGGTGATCGCCAAGCCGAGTCCCGTCCCGCCGATTTTTCGCGTGGAGGATCCGTCCACCTGCTCGAAGGCGTGGAAAATCGTGTCCTGGGCGTCGGCGGGAATTCCGATGCCGGTATCCTGCACGGCAAACCGCAGTTCCACGGAATCGTCCCGCCGGGCGACGCAGCGCACCTGCACGAAAATTTCCCCTTCCTCGGTGAACTTGATGGCGTTTCCGACGAGATTGACCACGATCTGGCGGAGACGACCCGGATCGCCCAGCACCTGCTGGGGAACGTCCGGTTCCACATGGAAGAGCAGTTCGAGATTCTTGGCGTCGCTTCGAATGCCCAGCGTCGTGAGCGTGTCGCCCAGGGTGTCGCGGAGGTTGAAGGACGTGAAATCCAGGTCCATCTTTCCGGCTTCGATCTTGGAGAAGTCCAGGATGTCGTTGATGACGGTCAGCAGCGCCTCGGCGGAATCCTTGGCCATCGTGACGTATTCCCGCTGTTCGGGATCCAGCTCCGTCTCGAGCGCCAGTTCGGCCATTCCGAGAATGCCGTTCATGGGCGTGCGGATTTCATGGCTCATGCGCGCGAGGAAATCGCTCTTGGCGCGGGCGGCGTCCTGGGCGGCTTTGCGGGCGTTGACCAGGTCCGTCACGTCCTTGGCGGTATACACGAAGAATCGGGGTTGGCCGGTGTAATCCCGCATGAGGCATCCGCTGGCGAGCACGGGCACTTCTCGGCGGCTGGCCGTCTGCCATACCGTTTCGTACGCCTGGACGTATCCCGTTTCGAGGAGTTTCGGCTGGATTTCATTTTGAAACGCGCGCTTGTCGGCGAACAGCGATCCGATGGACAGTCCGATCAGTTTCGCCTCGGTGGTCCAGAGGAAATCGCAGGTGGCTTTGTTGACCTGGATGATGCTTCCATTCGGATCGGTCAC
This sequence comes from Phycisphaerae bacterium, assembly GCA_016929245.1. Lineage (GTDB taxonomy): Bacteria > Planctomycetota > Phycisphaerae > SM23-33 > SM23-33 > JAFGEJ01. The sequence goes on along the minus strand of JAFGJE010000126.1, from coordinate 5,596 downwards.
GATCAGGCAATCCCGCATGGTCATGAGGATACTGTCGAAGAAATCCCGCGAAACGGTCGTGTTGCGCAGGTCGTCGACCATCTGGTTGAACGAATCGGCCATCTGCCCCAGTTCGTCCTTGCTCTTGACGTCCACCTTCGCCATCAGGTCGCCGGCGGCGACGGCCTGGGTTCCGTCAATAATCTTCCGCAGGGGTTTGACGAACATATGCGAGAAAAACAGGAACAACAACACGCCCAGTCCCAGGATTTGCACGGACGTGACGACGGTGTTCGTGAGGTAAATGCTCTTTCGCGCCTGCTGGGCTTCTTCGGTTCCGAAGGAAATCCAGAAACTGTACATGCGTCCCGGTTCGCCGACGTCCACGGGTTCGGCGAGCACTTCAATCTGATCGTCCGGATAGGAAAACGTGAGGGTTTGCACGACGCGGGACGGAATGGACAAATCGGGATAGACCTGGCGAATGTTTTTCCCCCAATAGGCGTGTTCGCTGGTGGCGTGGATTCGCCCGTCGGGACGGACGAAAAACCATGTATGCACGCTTCCGGAATCCACGAGCGACTTGAGCATTTCGTAGGGCATTTCCCGGGTGCTGAACCCGGCGGAAATATTCTGGGCGGCGATCCGCGCGAGCGTCTGGTTGCGTCGCACCATCGACGCGCGAACGCGCTGCGCCTCCTGGCGGGACACGAAATACACCAACGCCAGGTTCGCCAGCAGAACCAGCAGCAGCACGACACCGAAAATTTTTCCGGCCAATCCGAGTTGTTTTCGGCCCCATATCATGGAGACGACGATTTCTCCTTTTCCGGTTTGGGTGGTTCCTGTTCCACCAGCAGCATCGAGGCGGCCAGGTTCCCATGAACGTTTCGGAATCCGGGGATGGGTCCCTGCTCGCCCTTGGTGAACAGCCCGATAAACGGCGCGTGGGGAAGCTGGTTTCGGACCAGCAGCGGCAGCTTCGGCAATTCCGACGGGGGAATCGCGCAGCTGGCGGCCCAGCAGAAATGAAAAATACCGAATTCAACGTTTTCGGGACGATTCCCTCCCCGCAGCAGCGCCATGACGGCCGCCTGCTCCGCGCGATTCAGCAGACTCTGCCAACGTCCCGCCAAAAGGCGAATCCGGTTTCCTTTGGGAATACTTACAAACACCGGAAGCGAACGGTCGGCGAGATTCTTTCGCGTCGGAATCACCGCCGCGACGACATGCCCGCGCAAACTTCGCCGTTTATCAATCCTTCGCCAGATCGGGTTGCAGGCGGTGAATCCGACCACCGCGGGAACCGACTCGTTTTCCACCACGGGCAACAATTTCCCGTCCAGCCATTCGTTATACACGTCCAGGGCGGGTCGGCCGTCGATCTCGTACAGAATATCCCCGCCGGGAGACGCCTTGGTGACGATCCCCGTCGTGTCGGTGGGACGAAATCCGTATTCAAACGCCCAGCCGAAGGTTCGATCGGTGTAGATCGCCGTCAACACCACTCCGTTCGGATGAATATGATCCCGCGTGAACGGTCCGAACGGCGCGTCGGAAGTCGGATATCCGATATTGCCCCCCAGAACCGGCGTGTCCGTCCCGACGACGTTCGCGATCCCGTCCAGGATTCGCGTCTCGCCGCCTTTACAGAGCACGCCCGCGTAGAGCACGAAATCAGGGCGGCGTGTTTTGGGCATCTTCGAGCTCGCCAGCGCCCGGCGCATGGCGGTTTCACCGAGGGTTTCCATATCCTTCACCTCGTTTTGGTCCGCGGCGCCCACACCGAAATGAATCTCCGAATCCTCGCGGACCAGAAGCAACGCCACCGCCCCGTGGGGAGATTTGTGGAAGCCCTTCTCGGTCATCACTTCCCCGGCGCTGATCATCCCGTGCACTTTCGCGCCGGGAGCGAGAATCCGGCTGACTTCGTCCCGCACCGTTTCGACGTCATATTCCGGGGTGCAGACGACAAACGCGAAATTTTCTTTCTTTCCGTTGAGGCCTTCCCGAGCCATGGCGACGGCCTGGCGAACCGCCTGGGGGACTTCCGGATCCATCGAAAATCCCGTCGCCGCGTGGATGCGCTCGCGTTGGGCGGGCGGCGTCTCGGCGTCCTGGAGTCGGGGCGCATTGTTCCTGAGGTATTGCTTCGTCCGGTTGGCGCGCACAAACCACCAGGTCGCCGGTACGAGGAGCACCAGCAGAATCAGAACGCCAAGGATTCTCGTTCTCATGCGACGACTCTCTAGGGCCGCGAATCGGCAGCCTGTTTTTCCAGCAACACCATGGAAACCACCAGATTACAGTTCACGTTCCGAATCCCTTGTAAAGGCCCCTGTTCTCCGCCCGTAAAGACGCCGACAAACGGAACACCGGGAATCTGATTTCGCACCAATAGCGGAATGGTAGGCACTTCCGACTCCGGAATGGTGTTCCTCGCGCCCCAGCAGAAATACATCACGCCGAACGCGATGTCTTCGGGTTTCTGTTCCGCGCGCTGCAGCGCGATGGAAGGCACTTTCTCCGCGCGGTTCAGCAGGTTCTGCCATTGTCCCGCGAACAAGGCGATTTCACTGCCCTCTACGATCTGCGAATAGACCGGCAAGGCCCGGTCCTCCAGGTTCTGCTGCGTGGGAATCGGATGCGCCACCAGGTATCCCACCTGTCCCTTGGGACCTTTTAAGACGCGACATAACGGGTTCAAGGCAGTGTATTTCACCAGCTCCGCGCGGGTTTTGCCTTTCAGGACGGGAATCAGCTTCCCGCCCAGCCACTCGTCGTACACGTCCAGGGCGGGTCGGCCGTCGATCTCGTACAACAGGTTTCCTTCGGGGTTGGCTTTGGTGACCTTCCCGCCGGTGTCCGTCAGGCGAAATCCCGACTCGAACGCCCAGCCGATCTTCTTGTCCGTAAACAACGCGGCTAAGACCAGTCCCTTCCCATAGATTTTATCCCGCGTGAACTGCCGCCACTGTCCCGTCAGCGTGTCGTCCCGCGCGTTTCCGCCGACGACCGGCACGTCACTGCCGACCACGCCGGCGATCCCGTCCAGAATTTTCATCTCGCCGCTGAAGTAGGAATGTCCGCAATAGAGGACCATATCCGGTTTGGTTTTGGGAGGCAGTTTCGCGTCGGCGATGCACTGACGGATCGCCTCGGCGCCCTGGGCTTCCAGATCGGCTGGGTTCACGCCGTCCACGCTGCCCACGCCGAAGCGAATTCCCGCCTTCTCGCCCACCAGCAGGATGGCGATGGAACCGACCTTTCCCACGTGGTATCCGTACTGCGTCATCACCGCTTTTCCGCTGGTGATCCCGTAGACTTTCGCGCCCGGTTCGAGGAGTTTGTCCAGTTCTTCCATGACCGTTTCGACTTGATATCCCACCGTGGGCGCGACGTAGGCGAAGACGGCCTTTTCGTTCCCCAAATCCTTCCGGGCCATCGCCATCGCGTCGCGCACCGCCTGGCGGACGTCTTCGGCGACGGACCACCCGACGGCGGCATGACGATTGCTGTTCGACGACGCGGGAGTTTTTCCCTCGACGCCGGAGGCGTCCGACGAAACGGTTGGATTGCTCCCGGCCTGGCTTTGATACCACCAGATACCCGCGGCGGCGATGACGATAAGAATCAGAATGACGGTAATTGTATTTTTCATGATGTTCACTCCCCTGAAATTGTTTGTAAATTCCTGTAATGAAACTCTATACAACCACAAAAGACGGTCCGGTGATAGACCGAGATTCCCGGGGAAGTTCCGTCTGTACGGATACCTTCCCAACACACTAATCGGTGAGGCCCGAAGGAAACCTGAAGGAATTCCGGCCGGGAAGAATCGCGGGAATCAGGCGGGATAAATCGAATCCGTTCGGCAGGTTATCGCCCCACCAGCACCATGGAAACCACCAGGTTGCAGTTTACGTTCCGGATACCGGGCAACGGGCCTTGTTCCCCGCCCGTAAACACCCCGATAAACGGAACGTCCGGAATCTGATTTCGGACCAACAGGGGAATTGTCGGCGTCTGCGTGGACGGGATCACGCTTTTGGCGCCCCGGCAGAAATACAGCACCCCGAAGGTCGTCGTCGAAGGTTTGAGGGTTCCCCGTTCCAGCGCGTTGGCGGCTGCCTGTTCGGCGCGATTCAGCAGATTCTGCCACTGTCCCGCGAACAGGTGAATTTTACTCCCCTGCAGGATTTGGGAATAGACCGGTACGGCCCGGTCTTCGAGATTCTCCTTCGTGGGAATCGGATGCGCGACAATGTATCCCGTCTGACCCTTGGCGCCTTTGAAAAGACAACCCAGCGGATTCAGCGCGGTATAGGCTACCAGTTCCTCCGATGTTTTGGTCCGCAGAACGGGAAGCAGCTTTCCGCCCAGCCATTCGTCGTATACGTCCAGGGCGCCTCGGCCGTCGATCTCATACAGCAGCGTTCCTTCGGCGTTGGCTTTGGTGACCACACCGGAACTTTCCGTCAGACGGAATCCCGACTCGAACGCCCAGCCGATGTTCTTTTCCGTGAACAGCGTCGCTAAGACCAAGCCCTTGGTATAAATATCCTTACGGGTGAACTGGCTCCACCCGCCCGCAAAGGCGCTGTCTCGCGCGTTTCCACCGACGACCGGGGTATCCACTCCGACGACTTCGGCGATCCCGTCGAGAATCTTCATTTCCCCACCGAAGTACGAATACCCGCAATACAAAACCATTTCAGGCCTGCTCTGGGGGGGCATACCGGCGTCGGCGATGCCGCGGCGGATGGCCTCGGCGCCCTGGGCCTTCAGGTCCGCGGGGGTAATCCCGTCCACTTCGCCCACACCGAAACGAATCCCCGCCTTCTCGCCCACCAGTAGAATCCCAATGGCCCCCACCTTCCCCTGGTGGTATCCGTCCGGCGTCATCACCGCCCACCCGCTGGTGATCCCGTACACCTTCGCCCCCGGTTCGAGAAGGCTGTCCAGTTCCTCCACGACCGCTTGCGTGGAATATCCCTGCGTGGGGACAACGATCGCGAAGACCGCTTTTTCCTCGCCCAGGCGATCCCGGGCCATCGCCAACGCTTCGCGCACCCCCTGCCGTGGGTCGTCGGCGACGGACCATCCGACCGCGGCGTGTCGATGGATCGGTGAAATAGTTTGTGCTTCCGTAAGACTTGCGGTTCCGTCGTCGTCGACAGCCGTGATCGAAGTGTCTTCGGCGGAATGAACCAACATCCAAACCCCAACTGCGGCCGCCGCCGACAGAATCAAAAGAACGACAATGTATTTCTTCATGGTATTCCCCGATTGAACGTTTGTCGTGGAATTATACAGGTTTCTCGCGTCGCGGCAAAACAATTCGTGAAGGGACGGGGATCCAGGGACAAATCCACCCGTTTGTTTTTTTTGGAGGAAAATACCGCATTTCCATGCGGTGCTCGTTGGTCGTTCGACGTTGTTGGAATCCGTGAGAGACATTTCATTTCCAAAATCCCATTCCGCGCGCAGAATGGGTCGTAAGAATTGGGGGTCGCGTTTTTTTCGTAATTTTTTTTTCTCCCCAGCCGGCCGGGAGTTGGATCAATCTCACCGCCGTGAGCGACCCAATTTGCGCGCGGGATTCTGAAGCGCGACG
>JAFGJE010000125.1 GCA_016929245.1 Phycisphaerae bacterium | reverse complement strand
CGTCGCGCTTCAGAATCCCGCGCGCAAATTGGGTCGCTCACGGCGGTGAGATTGATCCAACTCCCGGCCGGCTGGGGAGAAAAAAAATTTACGTTTTCAACGCACCCCCGCGTTTGGACGCCCCGTTTTGCGCGCAAACATCACCTGGAACCTCTGAAAAACCGAATGGCATTGATATAATTATCTCAAAATAAACTACTTATAATTTTATCAAACCACTTGACATCTCGCCGAATTCTGATATGATAATGTTATGTAATATTTTACACGCCTTATACATTGCTTGAACGGTTTCTGTAGTATACGTTTCAAAGATCATCGCAATTGCGAGGATGTTTGTGTTCTGTTTCAATCCGCATTCCGCAATTCGCAATCCACAATTGGTGCGGGTTATACCCGCACTGTGGAGGTTGTGACCCTTGGCGACGATGCAAAACGGTTCGTGTTCTCTGGAAGAGATTTCCCGGCAGGTGGGGGTGTCGATCGCCACGGTCTCCCGTGTGCTGAACAACTCCCCGCGCGTCAGTCCCAGGACGCGGCAGCTGGTGCTCAAGGCGATCAATGAGAAGCGTCGCGTGCGAGGTCCGCAGGCCGGTCCCGTGATCGTCGGGGTGGAGGTGCCCTCGTTTCACGAGGATCGCATGAACAATCTCTACATTCAGGAAGTCTTCGCCGGCCTGCTGCAAAGCGCCCGGTCGTATTCCATCGCGTTTCGTCCCGTGGACCTGGCGGCGCAGCGCCGGCCCGGGGAGCCGTATCACGAGCTGGTCATGCGCCTGGGTCTGGAAGGGCTGCTGCACCTGGGCGCGTCCAATCGATTCCTCCCGGCGATTGAGGAAATCGCCGAAGCGGGTTTCCCGCAGTACGTCATCGGAACGCCGGTGGATATTGAAGGCGTCAGTTGGGTGGATTCGGAGAACGTGGAATCCACGCGCAAGGGGATTCATTATCTCCTCGGGTTGGGGCACACGAGAATCGGCGCGATCTGTCCGCCGATGCTGCGGACGCACGAGGAACGGCTGGAAGGATATCGCCGGGCGCTGGCCGAGATGAATCTTCCGCAGGATCCGGACCTGGTGGTCAAGCGTCGCTCGGCGGGGGTGGAGGACGGCGTCAACGCCGCGCTGCACCTGCTGACGCGAGCGGATCGACCGACCGCGATCTACTTCGCGGAAATGGAGATGGCCTTCGGAGGCCTGCACGCCTGCCGGCAGATGAACCTGCGCGTGCCGGAGGATGTTTCGATCCTTTCCATCGGCGATTCGCGCCTGATCGAATTCATCTCCCCGAAGCTGACGATCATCAAACAGCCGGTCTTTGAGATGGCGTTGCGGGCGGGGCAAACGCTGGCGGAGGAAATCCAGCACAAGGATCACCACGTCCACCAGGAATACCTCCCCTGCGACCTGTTCATCAACGAAACCACGGGACCGGTGAAAACATGAAATCATCGAACACACATCTTCGCGCGGCGGGAATTTTTTCCCGCCGCGTTCCGCGCACGAACACACGCGGCGGGTCAGGAAACCCGCCGCGAGAACATCGCGGATTTACATTGATAGAACTCCTCGTCGTCATCGCGATCATCTCGCTGCTGGTTTCCATTCTGCTCCCCGCCCTGCAAAACGCTAAGGAACTCGCCAAAAGCACCATCTGCCTCACGAATCTTCGCGGTTTGGGTACGGGCATCGCGATGTTTGTTCATGACAATGAAACCTTACCGTTACCCGGCCCGGACCAACCTGCCAGTCACGGCGGAGCGGAACTTGGAACGTATTGGTGCACCTACACTCCCTATAGTATCGAGGCGTACTATGTCAACATGCTCGCGCCATATGTAGATTCGGGGTATAAAGATGTTTTTTGTCAGTATACCGCGGAGAATCATTCCAGGCTCTTTCACTGTCCCAACGATCCTCTCGATGATGGACAGGGATTTGAATTTCAATACCACGGTAACAGTTACGCGTTCACCTATCAGTACGCCGGTCGATCTTTGGAAAGCCCGTTCCTGTGCAACTGTCCATGGACGGGTTGGGATTATCACATTCACGAACAGGATCTCGCCGATTCCCCCATCTACTCCGATTGGCCGACATGGGTATACCCGACGCATGTGAACGGACGAAGCTATTTATTCGCCGATTTCCACGCGGAAGCTTTACACGGGGATTCGTCTGTCATCTTCAACTATCACTTAACCTATCCGTAGTTTTACCCGTTGATGTATTTCTAAAACCATATACATCGAATTATAAATCACGAAAATTCTTTTTCAGAAGGACTCATCATGAATCGACATGCTATTTTTGTCTTTTGCGTTCTTTGGACGTGCATCACGGCCTTCGCGAATCCAGCCGACGGGATCGCGTTTCAGACGGATTTCAAAAACGCCTCGGGCGTATATGAATCCGCGCCGTTGCTTCCGATGGAAACCAACCCGCCCAAAGGGCCGGCGACGGTGGATTTTAATGATTTGAAAGATCCCAAATTCACGCCCGAATTCCAGCGGCGCAATCCCGTCTTGAAACAGGTGCCGGGATTTTCCTCCTGTTTTGTCAATCGTTACGGCAGCATGGACGTGGACTTCGATCCTAAAGCCGGTCTGGTACGGCTGCACGGGGACAATCCGAAAGTGGACGGATACATCGGCAAGCGGTTCCTCGAAAACCCGCCCACGCACGTCGAAGCGACGATTCAGCGAATCTATCCCAGGGAAGGAGGAAAGGCGTTCCTGCGCGTCGGCGACTTGATCACCGGCGCGTACGTGACGCTTTCCTGGATGAAGGGAAGCAACGCGCCGGGCGCCTGGGCCGTCGCGCGAGGGGAAAGCGACACCTGGAACGGCTGGGAGAAACTCCCCTCCCCCGAAAATCTCGACCCCGCCAAACCCGTGAAGCTGGGCGTGGGGTTCGTGGAGGACAACGAACTGCAAACGTTCGTTAACGACCAGGCCGTCGGGAATCGCATCCGCCTGGAGAACCTGAACCAGCTCGCGGAGGTTCGCGTCGGCGCCGACGCCAGGCCCAGGGGGGTGAACATTCTCGCCGTCGCCGCCAAACGCGAGGAATCCAAGGCCTCCCGAAAACCGTCCATTCGCGAATTGAAAGCGACGCTGAAGGACGAAAAGAATCTTAAAGCGCTGAATCCCTACGGCACGGGCATTCAGATCGACTATCCGTTCCTTGGATTTTCCCAGGCGATGAAAGACCCGGAACTCTTCGAGGAACTGGCGGACATCCTTCGGGAGTTGAAGGTCAAGCTCATTCGCTTCCCCGGCGGAAATTCCACGTCGTATTACAGCATCCACGGCGAGGAATCCTGGGGGCCTTTGAAGGAACTGACCAATTATTGGATGCTCGATCCCGAAAAATACAAATGGGCCGACACGCGGGATTTGTTCCGCCTTTGCAAGGCCATCGGCGCGGACTGCGTGTTTCAGTTGAACGTGCGAACCTGGTACGACCCGAAGGAGAAGAAGGCCTACAACACCATGGTCTGCGACTCGGGCCACAAATGGCCTCCCCCGCCGAAGGACGTTCTTCTGCCGTTGCAGGGACAGGTGCGCCCTTACGTGTATCACTGCGACAAACTCAAGGAAGCGGCCCAGGACGGAAAGACCCTCGTGCAGTGGGCGAAGGACGCCGGCGTGAACGTCATCTGGGAATTCGGAAACGAGAACTACGGCTATCATTCGCCGAAGGTGTACGTGGACGCCTGCAAGATATTTTACGACGTGATCCGCGAGGCGGACCCCAAGGCGCAGTTCGTCATCGACGGCGACGGGTACAGCTGGTCGGACTGGCGATGGCCTTTCGCGGTATTCGAGGAGATGGCGAAACAGAAGATGGACATCGCCTACACGTCGCAGCATGAGTATATCTTCGGCGGTTCGGGCGTTCCGTTCGACAACGGCAAGCGCGCCCACGACGGAATCGTCGCGGGGTGGAACAACATCATCCACCTGCACGACGGCGTGCGGTCCAAACTCGACTCGTTAGGGTACAAAGACACGAAGACCGCCATGACGGAGGGCAACATGGCCGCGGCCGGTCCGCTGGTCGGCAGCACGCATGAACACGGCATGGGCAGGGCGCTGGGCGAGGCGCAGATTTTCCCCGCCCGCGCCAGGCAACACGCCATGGTGATCTACCACGACCTGGTCCACAACGGTTCGTGCAATCCCGACGGCACGGGCGGATGGTACGCGCGGGTGTACTACCACCCGGACAATCCCAAAGGCAAGCGTTACAGCCTGCCGCTGGACTCGAAGGTGATGAGCATCGTCAACGAACACGCGCTGCGGGACGTGATTCTCGACGATCAATGCGTCACGGCCTCCCAGTGGACGGACGGCGTGTTGTTGACGGCCGGCAATGCGTTGTCGATCCCGAAAAAAATCCGCGTACGATTCGAGGGCGAGGGGCTTTCCGCGGACAAGGTGGACGTGACCTATTTCAGCGCGGAAAACCTGGACACGCACAAGTTCAGCACGCGCCAATGGACTCTCGCGCCGAAGCGGGAGAAGAACGATCTCATCCTGAACCTTTCCCTCCCGCCGTATTCGTTCTGTTACCTGCGATTGAAGGCGGAGAAGTAGGGCGTGCAATACCTAAGGCATCTCCGCTGCGCTTCGACTTGTTGCACGCGCAATCTTCATTGTTGTGGAATGGTAAGATGTGGAACTCGTTACGCACCAATTACAACCTGTATTGATAGTAGCCACGGGCGCAAGCCCGTGGACTGGAGTTTGGCGGTTTGAGGGATTTTGACCGTTTTGTGGCGGGGGATTTCGGGGCTGGGGCGAATTTTTCTTGTCGGATCTCTT